>CAMZEM010000001.1 GCA_947305805.1 uncultured Clostridia bacterium
ATTTAAACAGACCGCACGGACGTTAAAACAATACGCCTGCGGGCCTGTCTACTTCGGGGAACAGTGCCTGCGGTACTACCTCCCGCGTCCATGCAATCTCACCTCTTCAAAAATTTAATGCGACCTTAACGGTCTTTTTTTATTATAGTCCTTTAAATCCCGTTTGTCAAGTGGTTTTTGCCTTGCGGTTTATTTTATTTTTTGCGAAAGGTCTTCTCTGTAAACACGGATTATAGGCAATATCGAGATAACCAGCGAAAGAAGGACCGTTGCGGCAAACATTGCAATAACGGACGGCGCGGAAAACGACATAAGATACACCTCGGTTGAGTCAGAAAAAGATGTGAACCGCAGGGCAAACGCAATGACTAACCCTGCAACCGCTCCCGCTGCGGCAAAAGATGCGTATTCCGCGGCAATTTCGCCCGCAAGTCTCACAAATGATGCGCCTGCCAGCTTTTTTACGGCTATCGTATATATTCTTTTATCGATATAGTAAACCGAAACAATGGCTATATTGATTATTATTGCAATTACGATATAAACGTATATCCTTTGTGTAAAAAAAGATATGGATCTTAATTTTCTTTCGTGAATTATTTCAGCCGCAGAATCGCGGTTTTCTTCCGGCAGTTTTTCAAGAAGGTTGCTTATTACCTCTGCCGTTTGCGCTTCGCTGCCGGTATCTACGGCAAATCTTCCGATTGCGCTCGCTTTGCTGAAATATGCGCCCATATTCAGCCAGACCATATTGTCAAGATCGGTAACCTCGTCCTTTCTGCCGATATACCCTACAACTCTGTATCTTACTCCGCCCGTGACGTAGTATTCTTCTCCGTTCTCTTCCGTTACATTCCGTCTGCAAAGAGCGCCAAGAACAGCAACTTTTTCCCCTTTTTCCATTTCCTCCTCTGTGAAAAATCTTCCTTCCGTCATTTCGGGACGCGGAACGTTTCCGTTAATATATACTGCGCGGATACTGTCGTAATCCCTGTCGAAAGCTTCGGATACCGCATAGTAAAGAGCATAGTTTTCACCGAGTTCATTATATGGGAAATCTGCTCCCTTTCCGAAATTTATATTGTATTTGCGCATATTGGAAGAGTAGAACTCGTTATAATACATATCGTCGTTTTCCGCGATAAGGGCGGAATTTATAAGCATAAGCGCAAACATTGAAACGATTGCATACATTACCGCAAGAGCCGATTTTATATATATCGCTTTTTTCATTTCACAGCCCTTCCTATTCTTTATTCTTAAGGTTTTCAACGATATCGAATTTACCGAGAACGGCAAAAGATACTGCAACGGTTATTATCAGCGTAATAATGTTTATTCCCAAAACAAACAGCGGTGTTTCTCTGCCTACGTATACTGCGTTACCCATGTTTACTCGATAAAAATACAGTCTGTAGGGAAATGCGAAGAAAAAAGCGTCCGCTATAAGCATAAGAATCGTAATTTCCGTTACGGAAAACATTATAAGGTCGGATACGGAAGCTCCGTTAAGTGAGTGTATGGCATAATTTCTCTTGTTGTTTTGTATTTTGTTGTTTACGGACATAATAATGCCGAATGCGGACAGCACATATGTTAAAATCGCTGCTGTATTATAAAAATCCGACGCCTTTTTCTGGTTCTGAGCAGCCATCGTGAGGGTATCTCCCGATTCTTTCGCTATATAACACTGAGAGATGAAGTCACTTTTGTTTATTTCCTCGTTCACTTCAGAAACTGCCTGTTGCATTCCGTCTCTTTTTATGTAAAAATCCGTTGTTCTGAAAAGCGTGAAAAGAGATCCTCCGATATAATCAAGAACATTGTCGTTTATTTCTCCGTTGTTGGCTTCGATTACACCGTCAAGTGTCGGAATATAATAATCGGGAAGAAGGACTTTGCTGTTTGCGGGTATTATCTGAGATCTGTAAAAAAAAGAGGAGTCTTTTTCAAAAATCCCAATAACTCTCCATGTATACGTCTGTCCGTCTTTATATCCCTCTTCATCGATATATCTGCGTGTTTCACCGTCATAAAACATATCCGCAACAAAAACATCACCTACGGAAAGACCGTATTTTTCCGCAAACGATGCGCCTATCAGAACAGGCGCAACATATCCTTTTTTTATTTGCTCGGTTCTGTTAAAATCCTCTTTGTCAAACCATTTTCCCTCCTTGATAACGAGCACGGAGGAACATACTTCATAAAGATCGTAAGAGCAATATCTTGCTTCCTGCACATGATCACCCGGCATGTATATCTGACGCACCATTTTGTTTTCCCGTGCGCAGTATTTATTTCGAAGGGTTGTGATTATAGTATCCATCGCTCTTCCTGCGGCGAGTATATCCTCGTCATCATAATTGTAAAGCGCAGAAATCTGCCTTGTGGGAGACAGACTTGTGAACGGGATCATATCGATTTTGGTATACTCTGTTAACGAAATCTTTTCAGCGTTTTCGCCGGCTTTTTCGGAAAAAACAGACTGAACCGACACCTCGCCGAAAAGAATAAACAGAATAAGAAAACAAAGGATCAGAAGAAGGGATGATGTGATATTTTTACTTATGTTTTTAACAGCTTCAAAAAAATATATTATTTTCATAACACTTTCCCGGTTAAAAATATACGCAGGTATTCCTTTTTTTTTGATTATATCATATCCAGATAAAATTGTCAAACATTTCAATGACAGTATTAGGTATGATTGCAATAAGCATCGGTCAGGAGCATAAATAGTCTTACTTTCATAAATGCCGTTCACCGGTTCAGGATATAAAAACGGTTTTAGGATTTTTTTGACTGTTTTTTAAGGCATTTTGTTATCTTTCCCACATACATTCTGTGAAAATCGCGGGAAGGATAGCATTTCTGCACCGTGTTTTTATCGGTGAAATTCTCTTCGCGCAAGTCGTCCGCATATTTCTTTTCGCAGAAAATAACGAGATCCGCCTCGGCAAAATACGTATATCCGTCCTCAAAAACGGGAGTAAGCCCCGTCTTTTCCGCCTTGTCGGTATCTCTGCCCGAATGCGAACCGCAGAAAGCAAGCGCGTCGCGGTATTTTTCAGAGAAAAACGAAAGCGTGTATTTCCCGTATTTTTCGGTAAAATTATACGTGTATCTCTGCGGACGGACGAAGATGAACGAAACGGGATCGTTCCACAGCACTCCCGCGCCGCCCCAGCTTGCGGTCATGGTGTTGTAATCTCCCTTTTCGCCCGCCGTAATAAGCATCCAGTCGTCGCCTATAAGCGAAAAAACGTTTTTTTCGATGTTTTCGGGAAGAATTTCTTTAAATACGGACATTTCATGCCTCCTAAAATCGGTAATTACACCCGTATTATACTATGTTTCTGCCGAAAAATCAACCGCTCTGATAACTGAAATATATCAAAATTCCGAAACTTTGAAAAATTGTTAAAAAATGCGTTTCCGTGCTTGACTACCCGTTTTATTTGATGTATAATTAATAAAAAGAAATATATTTAAAGGAGATACACATCTATGCCTGTAGCGGATTACAAAACATACTGCAAAATGATGGAAAACGCGTATAACAATCATTACGCTCTTCCCGCAATCAACGTATTTTCAATGGAATCGATAAACGGAGTTCTTGCCGGACTTGCCGCGGCAAAAAGCGACGGTATAATCCAGATTTCCACGGGAGGCGCGCAGCACGCTTCCGGCGTTACGGTAAAGGATATGGTCCTCGGCGCAATCACTCTTGCCGAACATGCGCGCAGAGTTGCAGAAAAATACAATATTTTCGTAGCTCTTCATACGGACCACTGCCAGGCCGACAAGATTGACACATTCTTAAACCCCCTCATCGAGGAAACCGAGCGCCGCAGAGCAAACGGACTGCCCAATCTTTTCAACAGCCATATGTTCGACGGTTCCGCGCTTCCCCACAAGGAAAACGTTAAAATCGCAAAGGAAATTCTCGAACGCTGCGCCAAAAACGAGATAGTTCTCGAAGTTGAAGCAGGCGTTGTAGGCGGCGAAGAAGACGGAGTAAACACCGAAGGCGCACCGAGAGAGAAACTTTACACAACTCCCGAAGACATGCTTCTCGTTTACGAAACGCTCGGTCAGGTAAAAGACGGCTATTTCACGCTTGCCGCAACGTTCGGCAACGTTCACGGCGTTTACAAACCCGGCAACGTAAAACTCAACCCGAAGATTCTTAAAATCGGTCAGGACGCCCTCAAGGCAAAATACGGAGACGACGCGCACTATCTTCTCGTCTTCCACGGCGGTTCGGGCTCTCCGAAAGAGGATATCGAGGAAACGCTTCAGTACGGCGTTATCAAGATGAACGTAGACACCGATACTCAGTATGCATTCTCCCGTCCCGTAGCCGATCATTTCTTCAAGAATTACGACGGCGTTCTCAAGGTTGACGGCGAAGTAGGCGTAAAGAAAGTTTACGACCCGCGCTCCTACCTCAAAAAAGCGGAAGCAGGCGTTTCCGCCCGTGTTGTTGAGGCCTGCAACGACCTTCATTCTTCCGGAAAAACGCTTTATTAATAACCTGAAAAGAAGAAGCCCGCTTTATCGCGCGGCATTCTGAAAGACGGATAAAGAAATACCGGCTGAATGAAGGAAACAGGTCTTTGTTTAGCCGGTATTTTTGTCGCATTTATAACCGACGGAGAGATATATGGAAGCTTTGACATTTAAAAAAATCGCCGCAGGCGTTTACAAAGCCGCAACGGGCAGTAATACCGAAGGCGTTTTGTCCCTTGTTGGAAACGACGAAAAACTTGACGGAATAAACGGGTTTTATTCCGATCTTCCAATGCCTTTCGGCGACGTTTTAACCGAAAAAGTGAGGAACAAAACGGTTGTATGCATTCCGCGAAAGCTTACCGAACGCCATTACGGACCGGGACTGCGTTTTGCGGGACTTGCAACGAACTATTCCGTCCTTCATATGCGCTGCGACCACTACGGCGGACAGGATAACGGCAGAACGCACGTTCCCACTCCGTTTTACGTTTCCGACGCGGGATACGGCGTTTTTATAGACACGGCGGAATTTATAACGTTTTATATGGGCGGAACCGTTCGCGCGGACGCGAAAAATCCTCCCGAAGAGCAAAACAGGGGAAGAGGACCGTGGTCTGCCGATACGCCTTCGGAATACGTTGAAGCGTCGTTTGAAGGCGATGCAAACGTTTACGTTTTTACTGGAAAAACAATGCTTGAAGCCGTTGCGAAATTCAACCTTCTTTGCGGCGGAGGCGCGCTCGTTCCGAAATGGGGACTCGGTTTCTGGCACAGAACACATACGCAGTTTGACGAAAAAGACGTTGAAAACGAAATAAAGCTTTTTAAAGAAAGAAATTTCGATATCGACGTTATCGGTCTTGAACCGGGCTGGCACTCAAACTCGTATCCGTGCTCCTACGAGTGGGACAGCGAGCGTTTTCCCGATCCTGAAAGGTTTGTTTCGTCGCTTCTCAAAAAGAATATCCGCGTAAATCTCTGGGAAAATCTCTTCGTTTCGAAAAAATCGGGAATGTATGATGAAATAAAGCCCTACTGCGGCTCCCATATGGTCTGGAACGGCATTGCGCCGGATTTCACGCTTGAAAAAACGCGCGAAATTTTCGCGAAAAAGCACAAAAAAGAACATATCGACATCGGCGTTTCGGGCTACAAGATAGACGAATGCGACGGCTACGATTTCTGGCTGTTCCCCGACCACGCCTCGTTTCCCTCGGGAAGAAGCGCGGCGGCGGTAAGAAATACGCTCGGTATTCTTGCGCAGAAAAACATTTACAACGTATTCAAAAAAGAAAACAGAAGAACGTACGGACTTGTGCGCGCGTCCGCGGCGGGCAGCGCAATGATGCCGTTTTGCATTTACAACGACTGCTATTCTTTCGAGCAGTATATGACGGGGCTTGCATCCTCGTCGCTTACGGGCTGTCTGTGGGTGCCTGAAGTCAGAGACGCTAACACTGCGGAAGAATGGGTAAGAAGATTTCAGATGTGCGTATTCTCGCCCATGCTTATGCTGGACGCCTGGGCAAACGCCGTAAAACCGTGGAAATTCGAAGAAGTTGAAGATATAATCAGAGATACAATCCGCTTCCGCAAATCGCTTCTTCCGTATATCTACAACGCTTTTTATACGTATTCACAAAAAGGAATACCGCCGTTTCGGGCAGTTTGTCTTGATTTTTCGGGCACGGGCAGCCAGAAAACAACCGAGCTTGACCATACCGAAAATCCGTATGAATCACTTCGCCTTTCCGATATGACCGATCAGTATATCGCGGGCGACAGCATAATGGTGTGCCCGATGCGTCCCGGCGAAAAAAAGAGAAAAATCTCTCTTCCTCCGTGCGACTGGTACGACTACTACACGGGCGAATACGTAGGAGGCGGCAAAACGGTTGAAATCGAATGCGCGCTTGACAGAATACCGCTTTACGTCAGAGGCGGCGCAATGATTCCCACTCTTGAAAACGGCGTTTTAACCGTCCGCTGCTACGGCAACGAGGGCAACGGCTTTCTGTATGACGACGACGGCGAAACGTTTGATTACGAAAACGGCGCTTTCGAGCTTTTCAAAATGTCCTTTATACGCGAAAACGGCGCCGTTAAGGGAAAAATCGAAAAAACACAGAACGGAAAATTTGAATCGGAATATAAAACGGTAAAATTTATATGACAGAAAAACTATTTTATTCAGACCCGTATATCTCCCGTTTCGAGGCGAACGTTTTATCCTGCGATAAAATAAACGGCGGCTTTGCCGCGGTTCTCGACAAAACGGCGTTTTTCCCCACGGGCGGCGGTCAGGACTGCGACAGGGGCACGATTGACGGGATTTTCGTTTCGGACGTTTACGAAAAAGACGGCGTTATTTTTCATATAACGGAAAAACCGCTTGAAACAGGTAAAACGGTTTTTGGGGAAATCGATTTTGAAAGACGATTTTTATTTATGCAAAACCATTCGGGCGAGCATATTCTTTCGGGCACCGTTCACCGCATGCTCGGCTACAGCAACGTCGGTTTTCATATGGGCAGCGATTTTGTAACCGTTGATTTTGACGGACCGATGACGAAAGAGCAGATACTTGAAGCGGAAGAAAAAACAAACGAAATCATCTGGTCAGATCTTGATATTCTAACGTATTTCCCGTCCGAAAAAGAGCTTGAAAAAATAGATTACCGTTCAAAAAAAGAGCTTTCGGGCGATATACGCATCGTTGAAATACCGGGCGTTGATTTTTGCGCGTGCTGCGGCACTCACGTTAAAAAAACGGGAGAGATAGGGCTTGTTAAAATTGTTGAACATATGAATTACAAGGGCGGCGTGCGGCTGTTTATCCTTTCGGGAAAGCGCGCGCTCGAAGATTACAGAAACAAAAACGCGGAAATTTACAAAATAGGAACATTGCTCTCCAGAAAACCGTCTTATACTGCGGAGGGCGTTGAAAAACTGCTTGAAGAAAACTCGCAAAAAAAATACGAATACTCGCTTTTATGGAAAAAATACGTTTCCGCGCTTACGGCAAACATTGAAAATACGGACGGGACTGCCGTTTTTTGCGAAAACGGCGCGGATAACGATTCACTTCGCATTCTCGCTCTTGAAGCGGCGAAAAAATGCGCCGCCGCAATCGCTTTGTCGGACGATAAAAACGGCGTTACGCGCTACGTAATCGCGTCCGAAAAAACCGACGTACGCGAAATAAACAAAAAACTGTGCGACGTTTTTGACGGCAGAGGCGGAGGAAAGGAAGCTCTCTGTCAGGGATCTCTGCACGCAACCGCGGAAAAACTCCGCGAATTTATAAAATCCGTAATGTAACCAAACACACAAAAAAGGAGAGGCAAAATGGCTGCTCTTATCACTGGCGCAAGTTCGGGCATAGGCAGGGATATAGCCCGCGAGCTTGCAAAAAAGGGAATACCGCTTATTCTCGTTGCGCGCCGCCGCGAACCGATGGAAGCGCTGAAAAACGAGCTTTCCGTTCCCGTTGAAATTATTACCTGCGATTTATCGAAAAAAGAAAACGTTTATGCTCTTTACGAAAAAGTAAAGGACAAAAAAGTTGAAATTCTCATTAACAATGCGGGTTTCGGCGTTTTCGGAAAATTCTGCGACACCGAAACGGAACGCGAAACCGAGATGATTTCCGTAAATATTACCGCGCCGCATATTCTTACGAAGCTTTTTTTGCGCGATATGAAAAAGCGCGATTACGGATATATTTTAAACGTTGCGTCGTCCGCCGCTTTTCTGCCCGGACCGCTCTTCTCGTCTTACTACGCTTCAAAGGCATACGTTTACAGACTTACCCGAGCGGTAGATTACGAGCTTAAAAAAGAGGGTTCTCACGTTTGCGTATCCGTGCTCTGCCCCGGTCCGACTTCAACGGAGTTTGACAGAGTGGCAAACGTTAAATTCAGCATACCCGCGCTTTCGAGCGGTTTTGTTGCGGAATATGCGGTTAAAAAAATGTTTGAAAGAAAAAAGGTTATCGTTCCGGGAGCCGCAATGAAGGCGGGAAGAATATTGGCAAAGCTTGCCCCCGAAAACATTCAGATGCTCTTTGCATACAATACACAGCGAAAGAAGTTGGGCGAAGATGAAAGACGATAACAACAACGGCACTTTAAGCTTAAAACGGCTCTGGGTTCTCGTTTTGCTGCCGCTCGGCCTTATAATCATCGGCGCGGCAAGGCAAAGCGACGCTTTCTGCAATTTTTACGCCAAAACGGTTTACCCGTTTATGTCCGGAGCAATTAATTTCCTTTTTTCAATGACGGATATTTCCGTAGCGCAGATAATCATCATCGCTTTTGCGGTTTTTCTTGTTTTTTATACGCTCGTAACGGTTCTTTCCGTTATTTTCCGTCCGCAAAAGCTTAAAAAGCTTCTTTCTTATATAATAAATCTCATCTGCATATTCTCAATCGTCTTCTTTCTTTTCAGCATTACCTGCGGCATAAACTATTACCGCCCGTCTTTTGCCGAAGAGGAGGGAATACAGGTTGAGGAATACACGTCCGCGGAGCTTGAAGGGCTGTTTAACGATCTTATCTCCCGTTTAAACGCCGCAAAAAAGAATTTTGACGGAAATCACCGCACTTTTAAGGAAAACGCTTCTCTTGCGGAAGAATATATAAAAGCGCTTGCCGAAAAATACCCGTCTTTATCGGGCGATTACGGACCGCCCAAACCCGTTAACTTTCTGGGCTGGATGTCGTATACGAATATTACGGGCTTTTTCTTTCCGTTTACTTTTGAGGCAAACGTAAACGACACCGCGCCCGCGGTATCAATCCCCGCTACAATGTGCCACGAGCTTGCGCATCTTCGCGGACATATGCGCGAGGACGAGGCAAACTATATAGCGTATCTTGCATGCGTTGACAGCGAAGATCCCGAATTTGTTTATTCGGGGCTTATGCTCGCTTATTCCCATACCGCTTCCGCGCTTTATGCCGAAGACCCCGAGGCGTATTCAAGAGCAGTGGCAAAGCTTGACGATGACGTAAAAACCGATCTTACCGCAAAACGCGAATACTGGCAGAAATACGAGGGCGCCGTTGCCGATATTTCCGATACCGTAAACGACGTTTATCTCAAAGCCAACAACCGAAAAGACGGCGTAAAAAGCTACGGACGCATGGTGGATCTTCTTCTTGCCGAATACAGGGCGAAAAACACAGAAACAGAGGAGAACACAAATGAAGGTTGAAATTAAAAACCGCAGATTTTTGCTTGACGGCAGGGAGGATTTCCTTGTTTCGGGCGAATTTCACTATTTCAGAGTTCCCGCCAAAGACTGGGAAAAACGCATGGTTCTTTTTAAGGAAATGGGCGGAAACTGCATTGCAACGTACGTTCCGTGGTGCGTTCACGAAATGACCGAGGGCGACATAGTATTCGGGGACGAGCCGCAAAGAGACCTTGCGGCGTTTCTCGATCTCTGCAAAAAGCTCGACCTGCCCGTAATAGTCCGTCCCGGTCCATACTGCTATTCCGAGCTTGACGGCAGCGGCGTTCCGAAATGGATAAACGAAAAATACCCCGAAGTGCTGGCATGCCGCATAAACGGCGAAACGTTCGGCTCGGTATCGTATATGCATCCGCTGTTTTTTAAAAAGGCGGAAAAATATCTCAAAGCGTTTGCAAAAGTTATACGCCCGTATCTTGCCGTTTCGGGCGGACCGGTCTTTTCCGTTCAGCTCGATAACGAGATTACGGGTACCCATATCTGGGCGGGCACGCTGGATTACAATCCGCAGACGTGGGGCTTCGGAAAAGAGGACGGCGAATACGCAAAATATCTTACAGCGCTTTACGGCAGCATAGAAAACGTAAACGCTGCATATAACACTTCGTGGAAGTCGTTTTCCGAGGCGTATCCTTTGCAAAGAGACGCAAAAAGCGTATATGCGTGCCGCAGCGGAAAGGATATGTTTGATTTTTATCTCGATATGTGCGGCAGATACCTCGAAAAAATAGCGGACTGTCTTCACGGCGAAGGTATCGAAACGCTCTTTTGCCATAATTCGGGCAACTGGAACATGACGGGATATTTCGAAAAAATGCTTCCGCGTTTTGAAAAATACGGCGGACTGTTTCTCGGCTGCGACCACTATTACAATCTCGGTCAGAATTTTGAAAACAACAACCCCACGCCCTATTACGCAATGGACGTTCTGCGCTCTCACGATCAGCTTCTTCATCTCGGTATGCCGCAAACGGCGCTCGAGCTGCCCGGCGGCTCTCTTTCCGCTTTTCCGCCCATTCTCGCAGAGGACGTTGAGGCATGCTACATGGTTAATACCGCCATGGGCATGAAGGGACTGAATTACTATATCTACACCGGCGGTCCGAACTACAAAAATACGGGCAACAGCGGCGATGTATACGATTTTAACGCCCTTGTCCGCGCAGACGGAAGCATAAACAGAACGTATTACGCCGCAAAAAGATTCGATGAGTTTTTACACAGCCATAAGTATCTGCAGTCCGCGGAAAGACTCGTAACCGTAAGAATAGCGTGCGATCAGGAATATTACCGCTCTTCGCAGTATTTTTACGAAAGCGGCAATTCGCAGGCGGACGCAAAATCGTTTATGAAAAAAGGCGTTCTTTATTCGCTTCTCGCATCGGAATATGCGCCCGGGCTTTTCGATATCGCCCACGGCGTGCCCGACACCGGTATGCCGCTCGTTTTATGCGGTTCGGATTCGCTTTCGCAGTCTTCGCAGAAAAACGTCGTATCTTTTGTAAAAAACGGCGGAAAACTTCTCGTTTTCCGCACCCTGCCCTGTCTTGATGAAAATTACAGCCCATGCACCGTTTTAAAGGACTTTATCGGAATTAAAACCGAAAGATACTCAACATCCGCGCCTGTAACCTGCAACGGGGTGAGTGAACGCATTTATATGCTTGATATTAAATATGCCGTCTGCCCCGAACAAGACGACGAAATTCTTGTTTCTTCGGAAAAACCTCTCGCTTTGCGCCGCAAAATCGGAAACGGCGAAGTGATTTTCTGCGGATTTGACTACGTTTTGTCTCAGTTTTCACAGGTTGACATGATGCGTAATTTTGTCTCTTTACTCGGAGCAAAAACGGCTGTATACCATTCGAATCCCCACGTTTTCACATCCGTTCTTGTAAGCGAAACGGGTAAAAAAACGCTGTTTTTGATAAATCTTTACTCGTCTCCGCAGACAACGGACTTTACTTTTGAAGGCAAAACCTTTAATTCCGTTTCTCTTTCCGCAATGGAGGTTAAAACGTTTGATTTTTAATGCGGAATTCCAAATGAATTCCGAAGAAAATTTATTTTTTTATAAAACATCGTCACGCTTAACAAATAGTATAATTAAATCCGATTTAACAGCTTTTCTGTTAAATCGGATTTTAATTTTTTTGATAAATAATACTGGGTATCGTACCTAAATAGTATTAACAACTTCTGTTAAAAAAGATCCGACGGTTCAAAAATATAGATAAAACTATCAAACTCTTTGTCAGAAACCCATAACTTTGCTACATCGGTCGAACCCTTTTCGTCAAGATTTTTTGCATAACTACTAAAGTATCCATCGTCTGAATCGACAATTTGCCCATCCTTAAAGTATAGAATTTTGAATTTATCAAAATAGTCTATCTCGTCAGCTGTTTGCTTGAAAGTGATATAAATATAACTATCAACTATATTATATTTCTCTATTACAGCTTTTTGTCTATCACTTTCAGAAAACGATTTGGTTTTGGCATTTGCAGATATAGTATATGTATCTGCCCCTGAATTTTTATCGAAATGAAAAGAAAAATAGTTTACATACCCTTTACAAAGAACAATGGTATCCTCACTTTTTCCAACAACATTTTCATCTGAATCATATACAATCAATGTCGCAGTTGCTTTCCCGTCTGTTTTTGCTTCAACTTCAACAATAACATACGTATAACTCGAAGATGAATAAATATCTTCCCTTATAACATCATAATAAGAATTGTGATTAAACGTGTTCTCTTCACTCGTATTGTTTTCTGACTGTTGAGAATCTTTCTTCGAATCATTCGGATTTGTTTCTTCCTTTTTGCTGTCTGATTTTGTGCTATTTGATGTAACAGTAGAGGTTGATTCAGCCGTTTCAACCTTGCTATCTGGCTTTGGAATAATCAAATAAGAAGCAAAGATTGTAAAGCATATAATAATAACAATAAGAGGGACTTTAAAAGTCTTATTTTTTGCTAATCTAACAATCAATATTATAAAAAAGATAAAGAATATAAAAAATGAAAGTACCGCAAGTAATGCTAAAAAACCTATAAATACTGAATATAGCGGGGATGACATATTTGTACCGACTTTCTTAATATTTGTATAAAGCTTTACTATAATTTGTCTTGTATTTGAAAAATGAATTGCGCGTATAACGCCGTTTAATAATTTCCTATTCCTTTCGGGTTCGGACCGTATTTATTCGGGCCATAACTGCTGTCCATACAGGTGAAAATAAACACTATAAGCCCGCCGACAAGAGGAATAAGATTCAGAAAAATCACCGCGCCGCTCTTGCCCGTATCGTGCATTCTTCTGACAAAAAGAGCAAGAGAAGGAATGAAGATTACGAGGCTGTAAACGGCTAAAATAATTTCCAGAATGATTACACCTAGCCCGAGTTCGGGTATTCTTCCGTAATTAAAAAAGTCCGAAATGGCGGGGAAAAGCATAATTAAAGCAACTATTCCAAAAATCATCATGATTATCGCGTTCATAATTCCGGCAAGCCAGTATTCTTTTCTTCTGCTTCTGCCGCTGAATTTGGCGTATTTTTTAAACATACTGCCGTATGCGGTAAAGAGGTTGAAATCTTCAATCGGGGTTGCCTGTCCTGCATATTGGGGCTGCTGATACTGATATGCGTTCTGATACTGCTGCTGAGGATTATACTGCCTGTATGTCTGCTGATTTGCTGAATACGGGTTTACATTGTATGCGCCCTGAGGTCTTTGCTGATATGGTTGCGATGCAACCTGTTGCGCTGCAGCCTGCTGCTGTTGATACGGTTGCTGCTGATACGCCGGCTGCTGATACGGCTGTTGCTGCTGAGCATAAACGGGCTGAGCCTGCTGAGGGGCAACCTGCTGCTGTTGCT
This sequence comes from uncultured Clostridia bacterium, assembly GCA_947305805.1. Lineage (GTDB taxonomy): Bacteria > Bacillota > Clostridia > Oscillospirales > UBA644 > HGM12619. The sequence goes on from CAMZEM010000001.1 coordinate 13,671, forward strand.
GAGGAGCAGCCTGCTGTTGCGGCTGCTGTTCGGGCTGTGCTACCGCCGCGCCGCAGTTTGTGCAGAATTTCGAGTTGCCTACGTCGGTACCGCATTTCGGACAAAACATTGTCTTTTCCTCCCTGTGTATTTTTTACTCTGAAAAATTACTTGAAATATCTGTTGAGAAGGCCTTCAAAAGCTTTGCCGTGTCTTGCTTCGTCTCTTGCCATTTCGTGAACGGTATCGTGAATAGCGTCGTGACCGGCTGCTTTTGCGCGTTTTGCAAGGTCGAATTTGCCTGCGGTTGCGCCGAATTCGGCGTCAACTCTTACTTCGAGATTCTTTTTGGTACTCGGAGATACAACTTCGCCGAGAAGTTCCGCAAATTTAGCGGCGTGTTCGGCTTCTTCCCATGCGGCTTTTTCATAGTAAAGGCCTATTTCGGGATATCCTTCGCGGTGAGCGGCGCGAGCCATTGCAAGATACATTCCTACTTCCGTGCATTCGCCCATGAAGTTTGCGCGAAGATCGGCAATTATATCTTCCGATGCGCCTTCTGCTGCGCCGATAACGTGTTCGGCGGCAAGAGTGCGGTCTTCCATTACTTTAAATTTTGATGCGGGAGCTTTGCATACGGGGCATTTTTCGGGGGCGGAATCTCCTTCGTGGATATATCCGCATACGGAACATACGTATTTCATTTTCAGATCTCCTTTTATTATATTAATTTTTATTTGATAATATTTGCCATATTACAATTTTATTATATCATCCGGCGGGTGATTTGTCAATATCAGTTCTTCTTTTTGGAAAATTTATTTTTAAGCAGTATCCACACGTTTCCGCTGATAAATACGGAGGAATAAAATCCCGCGATTATGCCTACTATTATCGGGAATGAAAACTCTCTTATCGACGGTACGCTGAGGATATAAAGAATAACTATGGTGAAAAGCGTGGTAAGCGACGTAAACACCGAGCGGCGCATCGTCTGTCTTATACTCTTTTCGGCCACCTCTTCACAGGTTGCGCCCTGCATAAGACGGTTGTTTTCGCGAATACGGTCAAAAATGATTATCGTTGCGTTTATGGAATAACCGAGTATTGTGAGAACAGCCGCGATAAACGGAAGATTTATCTGCACTCCGAATATCAGATTGAAAATTATCATCATCGATATATCGTGAAGAAGCGCCACAACGGCTGCAACGCCCGAGAAAAGGTCAAAGCGTATGGAGATATATACAAGCATAAGCACCGCCGCAGTGACCGTTGCGATAATCGCCGCTTTAAGCAGATCAGACGCCGCCGCGGGACCTACGCTGTCCGAAGACAGGAGCCATTCGATTTTAGAAGCGTCTACCGAGTCTTCCCCGTCCCCTTCGGAAGAAAACGGAAGCGAGAATTCAGCCGCAAAAGCAGAAAGTATCGCTCTTCTGTCCGCATTTTTGTTTGTATTGCATTTTACGGTAATAATATCGGTGGAATTGAGTATTGCGGTATCTACCGCCGTAACGGTTGTTTTCTGCACGAGCGACGGAGTTTCGCCCGTAACGTCTCTTACAATGCTTTCAACTTTGTCGAGATCTTCTTTTGCAACGTCGCGCTTTATCGAAAAATTGAAAACCGTGCCGCCCGTGAAGTCTATACCCCAGCGAAGGCCTATGTCGGGATTATCCTTGAATATATAGGAAACAACCATGCCTATAATGCCGAGCGCGATTATTATTATGCCTACGGTAACTATGAGTTTGCCTTTTGAGGTTATTGTAAGCTTGTTCATTATGCGGCACCTCCGTTTTTATTTGCGGCAAGCTGCCTTTGCTCCGCATTTTTTTTCGAAAGTCCGTACAAAACGGGGTTTCTTACTCCGAAAACAACGAGCGAGCGAAGCAGATATTTTGTTACTATTACCGCGGTAAACATCGAGCAGAGCACGCCGATAAGAAGCGTAACGGCAAATCCCTGTATCGTACCCTTGCCGAATATAAGCAAAACGACCGCGGCTATAACGGTGGTGATGTTTGAGTCTATAATCGCGAGAAGCGCTTTGTCAAAGCCGGAGCTTACCGCGCCTGAAGTGCTCTTTCCGGCAGTAAGTTCCTCTTTTATTCTTTCAAAAATTATTACGTTTGCGTCTACCGCCATACCTATTGAAAGAATTATGCCCGCAATGCCGGGAAGCGAAAGGTTGATTCTGAAAAGCGCGCAGATAAAGCAGACTATCGATACGTAAAATACGAGCGCAACGGCAGATACAACGCCGGGAAGTCTGTAAAGAATTATCATAAGCGCAATAACCGCCAGAAGTCCTATAAACGCGGCAATAAGGCTTGATTCGAGCGCGCCGTCGCCCAGAGTCGGGCCTATGGACCGCTGTTCTATCGCGTCAAGCGCAAACGGAAGCGCGCCCGCGGCTATAACGGCGGCGTATTCCGTCGCCTGTTCCTGAGTGTTGGTTGTGATTATGCATTCTTCGCTCGTTATCTGATTTTCAACGTACGGTTTTGCAATCTGAGTATCGTCGAGAAGTATTGCAATGAAGTTTTTATCCGAAGAAAGTCCCGCCATCCTCTTTGTTGCCTCGGAAAAACGCGAAACGGCGTCGGAAGAGATTTTCATCATTACCACAAACTGATTTGTCTGCGAAAGATAGCCGGGCGTTGCGCTCACTATATCCTTGCCCGTAAGCACAACTTCGCCGTCTGAGGTAACAAAAGAGAGGTTTGCAGTCTGTCCCAGAACGTCTATCGCGTCTTCGGGGCTTGATATTCCGGGAATTTCAACCGTAATGCCCTGCGCTCCCGTTCTGTATACGTTGCCCTCCGTATAGCCGAGATTTGTAAGTCTTTTTCTCATTATCTCAACTACCGTGTTAAGATTTGCATCGAGGTCTCCGTCATATTCGCCGTCAATAATCGGCTCAAACGTTACCAGTGCGCCTCCGTCAAGGTCAAGTCCTCTGCGAATACCGCCCTCGTCGGAGTAAAGACCGAGCTTAGGGGGAATTACAAACGATCCGATGCTTATGCCAGCAAAGCAGACGTATATCAGCACGCCCATTACCGCGGCAAGCAAAACGCATCCAATTATCCTTTTTGTCATACCGTTGCCTTTCTTTGTTTAAACAGTGATATACCGTTTATCATTATATCATTTTACGATAAAAAAGTCAATAGAAAGGTTTTTTTCTTGACAAATAATATGCGATGTGATATAATCAGCACATAAATCCTTCGCAAAGAAAGTCGTGATAAAATGGAAAAAATGACATCCAAATCGAGAATACTTTCCGCCGTTTGCGGCAAACCGACGGACAGAGTTCCCTGGTCGCCGTTTCTTGCATATTACTGGCAGTATATTCCGAAAGAGGAACAGCAAAAGGGCGAAATCCGCTATATGCAGGAAATGGGCGCGGATCCGCTGCTTCGCGGCTCATGCGCGCTTTCAAACTCCGAAAGAAAAAACGTTGAAATATCTTCAAGACGCGAAGGAAACAAACAGTATCACAGCTTTATAACGAAAGTTGGCACAATAACGGAGGTTTCAACGTATTCTGCGCATGCGGATACGTGGTTTTTAACGGGACATCCCGTTTCAACCGAAGAGGATTTCAAGGTTCTTCAGTATATTCACGAAAACACCGTTATAACCGATAACACGGCGCTTTTCGACAAAGCGTATAAGGAAATCGGCGAAGATGCGGTATCGTCGCCGAATATAGGAGTTCACAGAAAAACGTCGTTTCAGTCGCTTGTAGAGCACTGGTGCGGCACGGAAGCGCTGACATACGCGCTTTACGATTTTCCCGAAACGGTTGAGGAATGCCTTGCCGTTATGCAGGCAAAAGACAGGGAAACCGTAAAAAACGCCTGCAATTCATCGGCTGAAATCCTTAATTTTTTTGAAGACAGCTCCACAACGAATATAAGTCCCGCAATGTTTGAAAAATACACTCTGCCGCAGATAAACGAATGGGCGGATATGCTTCACTCGGCGGGAAAACTGCTTATGCACCACGCATGCGGACATCTGAAAGACCTTATGCCGCTTATAGCAACGTCGAAAATCGATATTCTCGAGTCTATTTCGCCGCCGCCTACGGGGAACATAGAAATTGCGGACGCGCTTAAAATACTGCCCGAAAGAATAGCGGTAATAGGCGGAATTGAGCCGACGTTTTTTGAAAACTGCACGCTTGATGAGCTTGAAAATTGCGTAAACGGACTGCTGAACACCGCGCGCGGCAGAAGATTCGTGCTGGCAAACAGCGACAGCTGTCCTCCGAAAGTTACATACGACAAGTTTCTTCTCGTATCGGATATTGTAAGAAAATTCAGATAATATATTGAAAGGGTAAGACCATGAAAGTCCTTTTAACGGGAGGCGCGGGCTTTATCGGCTCGCATACCTGCGTAGAGCTTGTTTCAAAAGGCTTTGACGCGGTAATAGTTGACAATTTCTCAAACAGCGACCCGGGCGTTATTGCGCGCTGCGAAAAAATAACGGGCAAAAAAATAAAATATCACGAAGCGGACGTTGCGGATAAAGCCGCCATGCGCCGCATATTTGCGGAAGAGAAATTCGACGCGGTTATTCATTTTGCGGGTTACAAGGCAGTGGGAGAATCGGTTGCAAAGCCCGTTATGTATTACAGAAACAACCTCGACACAACTTTGACGCTTCTTGAAGTAATGAAGGAATACGGCGTTAATGTTTTCGTTTTCAGTTCTTCCGCAACCGTTTACGGCGATAAAAATCCCGTTCCGTTTACGGAAGATATGCCTACGTCAACCACAAACCCCTACGGCACAACAAAGCTTTTCATCGAAAAAATACTTACCGACGCTTCTGCGGCGGACGAAAATCTGTCGGTAGTCCTGCTTCGGTATTTCAACCCGATCGGCGCTCACGAAAGCGGACTTATCGGTGAAAACCCGAAGGGAATTCCAAACAACCTTATGCCTTATATTGCGCAGGTTGCATCGGGCATACGCGATAAACTTCACGTTTACGGCAACGATTTCAACACGCACGACGGCACGGGCGTAAGAGATTACATCCACGTTACGGACCTTGCGAAGGGCCACGTTAAAGCGCTTGAATATGCGGCGGATAAAACGGGCTGCGAGATATTCAATCTCGGCACGGGCACGGGTTACAGCGTGCTTGACATTGTAAACGCATTTGAAAAAGCAAACGGAACAAAAATACCGTACGTTATAGACGGCAGACGTGCCGGCGACATAGACGAATCGCGCGCAGACGCTTCAAAAGCGGAAAAAATACTCGGCTGGAAAGCGGAAAAATCGCTTTTTGATATGTGCGCCGATACGTGGAACTGGCAGAAAAATATTAAATAAAGGCGGAAAATAAAATGGCTTTGTCAATTTCTCAAAAAATAATCGCCTCGCATCTCGTTTCGGGCGAAATGATACCCGGAAGTGAGATTTCCGTAAAAATCGATCAGACTCTTACTCAGGACGCAACGGGTACAATGGCGTATCTTCAGCTCGAAGCAATGGGGATAGACCGCGTTAAAACCGAAAAATCGGTAGCGTATATAGACCACAACACTTTGCAGTCCGGCTTTATGAACGCCGACGACCACAGATATATACAGACCGTCTGCAAAAAACACGGAATTTACTGTTCCAAGCCCGGCAACGGAATCTGTCACCAGGTTCACCTTGAAAGATTCGGTATTCCCGGCAAAACCCTGCTCGGAAGCGACTCTCACACCCCCACGGGCGGCGGCATAGGCATGCTTGCAATGGGCGCAGGAGGACTTGACGTTGCGGTAGCAATGGGCGGCGGAGCATTTTATCTTATTATGCCTAAAATCGTAGGCGTTAAGCTCACGGGAAAACTCCCTAAAATGGTTTCCGCAAAGGATATCATTCTCAAAGTGCTGCAGATAATGTCCGTAAAAGGCGGCGTAGGCAAAATAATAGAGTATTACGGCGACGGTATAAAAACGCTCTCCGTACCCGAACGTTCAACCATAACGAATATGGGCACGGAACTCGGCGCCACAACGTCCGTTTTCCCCTCTGACGAGATAACGAGACAGTTCCTTGCGTCGCAGGGCAGAGAGAACGACTACACCGAGCTTTTGCCCGACGACGGCTTTATTTACGACGAAAATATCGAAATTGACCTCTCGTCTCTCGTACCGCTTGCGGCGTGTCCGCACAGTCCCGATAATGTTGTGCCCGTATCCGAGCTTGCCGGCATGAAAATCGACCAGGTTTGCGCCGGCTCCTGCACAAACTCGTCTTATGCGGATATGCAGAAACTTGCGGCGATTTTAAAGGGCAACACCGTTGCCGAAAACGTATCAATGACCGTTTCTCCCGGCTCAAAGCAGGTATTTGCAATGATGGCAAGGTCGGGCGCTCTTGCGGATATAATCGAGGCGGGCGCGCGCGTGCTCGAATGCGCGTGCGGTCCGTGCATAGGCATGGGTCAGTCTCCCAACAGCGCGGGCATTTCGCTCAGAACTTTCAACCGCAATTTTGAGGGTCGTTCCGGCACGGCGGACGGACAGGTATATCTCGTTTCGCCCGAAACCGCGGCTGCAAGCGCAATTAAAGGCGTTATGTGCGATCCGAGAGAGCTTGACGTCGAAATAAATATAATAAATCCCGAAAAATACGACATAAACGACAACCTCATCATTCCGCCTGCGGAAAACGGCGACGACGTTGAAGTTGTCCGCGGTCCGAATATAAAGCCGTTCCCCGTAGGCGACGCGCTTCCCAAATCGATAGAAAAGCCCGCTCTTCTTAAAGTGGGCGACAATATCACAACCGACCACATCATGCCCGCAGGCGCAAAAATACTGCCCTACCGCTCAAATATTCCGCATCTTTCAAAATACTGCTTCGAAGCGGTGGACAATGCGTTCCCCAACCGCGCAAAGGCGGCGGGAGGCGGTTTTATCATCGGCGGCGAGAATTACGGACAGGGCTCTTCGCGCGAACATGCGGCGCTCGTTCCTCTCTGGCTCGGCGTAAAAGCCGTTATAGCAAAAAGCTTTGCAAGAATACACAAAGACAATCTCATAAATTCCGGCATCATTCCGCTCACGTTTAAAAATCCGCGCGATTACGACCTTATAGAACAGGGCGACGTGCTCTGTCTTAAACATATTCGCGCCGAGATAGAAAAAGGCGAAAACGTAAATATTTACGATAAGACCAAAAATATGAAAATCGAGCTTCTTTGCGAAATTTCAGACCGTCAGGCAAGTATTCTTCTTGCGGGCGGCAAGCTGAATTACACAAAAGGCAACTGATATGGAAATAATAAAAGAATCGTATTATTCACATCCCGAAGAGCAGCTTACGGATATCGTTAAGCTGCTTTTTCAGAGATATTTCGGGCCGGAACATATGATAAAAAACCCCGCTTCGTCGCTTGCGCGGCTTGAAACGGAGCTTGAAAACGTTGATTACGATAAAAATACTCCTCTTTTTGAAGATATAGGCGGCGATTTTGCGAGAATTAACCTTGCCGCGGTAAAGGGACTGATTTCGAGCGAAACGGTAAACAGAATTTTCGTTATTTCCGCAAACGGCGAAAGAAAACCGAAAGAAGAGTTTGTAAAAACGCTTGAAACGCTTAAAAACTGCAGCTTTCTTCCGTTTTCAAAAGACGAAATAAACAGATTTATCGCCGAATATATATCGCTCGGCTGCCCCGCCCTTTCTCACAGCGACGTTTACCGCGAAAAATACGCGCCTCATTACCGCGTAGCGCAAAAAAAATACGCTTACGCGCTCCCTCTTTTTATAGAAATTGAATCCGTCCTGAAAAACAAAGGCGCCGTCGCCGTGGGCATAGACGGCATGGCGGCATCGGGCAAAACAACGCTTGCAAAAACAGTTGCCGAAATATACGACTGCAACGTTTTTCACTGCGACGACTATTTTTTGCGACCGGAACAGAAAACTCCCGCCCGCCTTGCCGAAACAGGCGGAAATATCGATTACGAAAGACTGAAAAGCGAGATTATCGATAATCTTTTAAGCAATAAGGACTTTGAAATACGGAAATACGACTGCGAAACGGAAACTCTTTCGGATATAATCTCCGTTCCGAAAAAGTCCGCCACCGTAATCGAAGGCGTTTATGCTCTTCACCCGTATTTCGGGGACGTTTACGATATAAAAAGAGTGCTTAAAATAAGCAAAGACGAGCAGCTTGCCCGTCTTGAAAAAAGAAACCCCGCCCTCCTTGACCGCTTTATAACCGACTGGCTGCCGAAGGAAGAGGAGTATTTTGAAATAATAAATAAAAAATAAAGAGGAAGAACAAAAGTTCTTCCTTTTTTATGATTTTCAATCAATATTATAGATTTTCATAAAATAATTAATGAATTGCAACTTCGTTGCATGAATTGACTTTCAGTCATGAATTGCCCTCGGCATGAATTGAATTGCTTCGCAATTCATTAATCATTTCTTAAAACAGCGTGTTGTCCGCCGCTGTCGGGAACGGGATTCCGAGGTGGTCGTAGGCGGCTTTCGTTACGCAGCGTCCTCTCGGCGTGCGGTTGATAAAGCCGAGCTGCAAAAGAAACGGCTCGTAAACGTCCTCTATCGTTACGGTTTCCTCTCCGGTGAGAGCCGCAAGCGTTTCAAGACCTACCGGACCGCCGTTAAAGCTCGTTATTATTGCGGAAAGCAGCCGTCTGTCTACCGAGTCGAGCCCGAGACGGTCGATTTCCATTCTGTCAAGCGATTTTTTCGCAAGATCTTTATCGATAACGCCGTCGCCCAAAACCTGAGCAAAATCGCGTATGCGGCGAAGAAGTCTGTTTGCAATCCTCGGCGTTCCCCTTGAACGGGACGCAATTTCGTACGCGCCCTCGGGGGTGATTGCAATGTCGAGTATTTTTGCCGAGTTTGTTATTATCGTCTGCAGATCTTCGGGCGAGTAAAGCTCTAAGCGAAAAAGCACGCCGAAACGGTCGCGGAACGGAGCGGCAAGCTGGCCGGAACGCGTTGTTGCGCCTATAAGCGTAAATTTGGGCAAAGTAAATCTTATGGACCGCGCCGAGGGGCCTTTGCCGAGGATTATATCAAACTCATAGTCCTCCATTGCGGGGTAAAGCACCTCTTCAACAGTTCTTGAAAGGCGGTGTATCTCGTCTATAAACAGTATGTCGCGGGCCTGAAGATTTGTAAGCAGCGCCACAAGGTCGCCCGTTTTTTCAAGCGCGGGGCCCGATGTAATTCTTATCTGAACGCCCATTTCCGTAGCGATTATGTTTGCAAGCGTTGTTTTGCCGAGCCCCGGAGGACCGTATAAAAGCACGTGGTCAAGCGAATCGCCGCGGCGTTTTGCCGCTTCGATGTATATTTTTAGGTTTTCCTTTATTTTTTCCTGCCCGATATACCCGTCAAAGTTTTTGGGACGCAGCGAAAGCTCGGTTTCGTCGTTGCGGATCGTTCTTGCGGATAAAATCCGTTCGTCAAATTCGTTTTCCATCGTTAATTCCTCTTACAGATTTCTCGAAAGCATACGGAGGGCCTGTTTTACAAGATCGTTTGTATTGTCCGCCGAACAGCGCAAAACGGCTTTTGAAGCGTCGTTTTTGCTGTAACCGAGAGCAACGAGAACGGCAACGGCCTCAGACGCCGCGTCGGTATCTACGCTGAAATCTCCCAGAGACGAGATTTCGGAGGGAACGACCTTTGTTTTTGCTATTTTGTCTTTAAGTTCAAGACAAATTCTCTGCGCAAGCTTTGCCCCTACTCCCGCCGCTTTCGTTATGCCTTTAACGTCGTTTGAAAGCACGCATGCGGCAAACGTTTCGGGGGTATGGACCGACAGAATTGCGAGCGCCGCCTTCGGTCCCACGCCGGAAATGGAAAGCAGCAGTTCAAAAAACTGTTTTTCCTGCTCATCGGCAAAGCCGTATAAATCGAGAGCGTCCTCTTTTACGTTTAAATAAGTGTATAAGAGCACGGTCTCTTTTTTTGCTATCTGTTTGTAGGTGTTTTCGGAAATTGCGCATTTGTATCCAACGCCTCCGCAGTCGATAACCGCGAGATTGGGCTGAAGGATTGCCGGTTTGCCGGAAAGATAGTAATACATTTTTACCTCTCTTTCATCTTATGCAGTGCGCGCAGCAAATAGCCATTGCAAGCGCATCCGCAGCATCGTCGGGTTTAGGTATTTTTTCGAGATTGAGAAGCATTTTTACCATTGCCTCAACCTGCTCTTTTTCCGCTCTTCCGTAACCCGTAACCGCCTGTTTTACCTGAAGCGGCGTAAACTCAGAGCAGTGAATCCGTTTTTTTGTGAGAGCAAGAAGCAAAACGCCTCTCGCCTGGGCAACGTCTATCGCCGTTTTTGAGTTTGTGTTGAAAAACAGCTTTTCCATAGCCGCCGTTTCAACGTGATAGTAATCAACGAGTCTTGACGTTTCGTCAAAAATCTGCTCTATTCTGTCGCAAAGCGGGGTATGGGCGGGCGTGATTATCGCACCGTAGTCCGAACCGTAAAATTTATTGCCGCGCCAGTCTACAACGCCCCAGCCGACAGTTGCAACTCCGGGGTCTATGCCCAAAATTATCATCTGCCGTCTCCCATCTTTCTTTCAATTTCGCGCCGAGCGTCTCTTTTTGCAGCCGACTCGCGCTTATCGTAGAGTTTTTTGCCTTTGCAAAGACCGATTTCCACTTTTACTCTTGCGTTTTTGAAATAGACGGAAAGCGGAATTATAGAATAACCGTCTTTTTTTACTTCGTTAAAAAGTTTGAGTATCTCTTTTTTATGCATTAAAAGCTTGCGCTCGCGAAGAGGGTCTTTATTGAAAATATTACCCTTTTCGTAAGGCGAAATATGCATACCGTGAATAAAAATCTCTTTTCCGTTTGTCTGGCAGTATGAATCTTTAAGATTTACGGCGCCCTGCCGTATGCTCTTTACTTCCGTGCCGGCAAGAGAAATTCCCGCCTCGTATTTTTCTTCAACAAAATAATCGTGATACGCTTTTTTATTCTGCGCTGCGATTTTCGGCATTTTATGCTCCTTTTTTCAGGTCAGACTTTCAGTCCCTCGTCCTTCACTATCCTGCCTGCGTCGATATACGGCTTTATGCGCGGATATACGGTGTTTTCGAGGTATTCCTCCGTCTGTTTTGGCGCTCTTCCCACAAAGCTTTCGGGGGAAAGCAGCGACGTGATCTCGTCTTTTTCAAGTAAAAACGCTTCGTCTGCGGCAATTCTTTCAAGAAGGTCGTTTTCGCCGCCTTCTTTTACCTTCTTTGCCGCCGCCTGACTGTGAACGCGGATTTTCTCGTGAAGCTCCTGTCTGTCGCCGCCGTTTTTAACGGCCGCCATCATAATGTTTTCCGTTGCCATAAACGGAAGTTCGTTCATAAGTCTTCTGCGTATCATATTAGGATATACGACAAGTCCGTTTGATACGTTTATATAAATATTCAGTATTGCGTCTACGCCCAAAAACGCCTCAGATACGGCGATTCGCTTGTTTGCGCTGTCGTCAAGCGTTCTTTCAAACCACTGCGTACCCGCTGTAAACGCAGGCGACAGAGAGTTTGTGATAACGTATCTTGCAATTGCGCATATTCTCTCGCTTCTCATCGGGTTGCGCTTATACGGCATTGCCGAAGAGCCGATCTGATGCTCTTCAAACGGTTCTTCCATTTCCTTAAAATTTGCAAGCAGTCTTAAATCGTTTGCAAACTTCATTGCGCTTTCCGCTATTCCCGCAAGCGTGGCGCAGATGTTTGCGTCTACTTTGCGGCTGTAAGTCTGCCCCGAAACGGGATACGTTTCTTCAAATCCCATCTCTTTTGCAATCATTTTTTCGAGTTTCGGCGTTTTTTCGTCCGCATCGTCGCCGAAAAGCTCTTTGAAGGACGCCTGTGTGCCGGTAGTCCCCTTCTGACCGAGCAGTTTTAAGCCGTTTATGCGGAAATCTGTCTCGTCAAGGTCGAGCATAAGCTCGTTTATCCATAAAGTTGCCCTTTTTCCCACCGTTGTGGGCTGAGCGGGCTGCAAATGGGTATACGCAAGGCACGGCATATCTTTGTATTTATACGAAAAATCCGACAGCGCCTTGATAACGGTAACGAGTTTGTCGCGGATAAGCTCAAGGCCCTGCTTCATAACGATAATATCCGTGTTGTCGCCTACGTAACACGACGTTGCGCCGAGATGGATTATCGGCTTTGCTTTGGGCGCCTGAACGCCGTATGCGTAAACGTGCGCCATAACGTCGTGACGGACTTCTTTTTCGCGGGCGGCCGCCACGTCGAAATTAATATCATCTTTATATTTTTCAAGCTCCGCTATCTGCTCGTCGGTAATATTCAGCCCAAGCTCTTTTTCCGCGCGCGCAAGCGCGATCCAGAGACGGCGGAACGTTTTGAATTTGTTTTCCGCCGAAAAAATATACTGCATTTCTTTGCTTGAATAACGTGTGCAGAAAGGACTTTCGTATGAATCGTAGCTCATGACGCGCTCCTTAATTAATATTTTTCGCTTAATTCTTTTTCAACCGCCGCCATACGCACGCATACGCAGAGTATTTCCGCAGCCGTCTGAAGCTCGGCAACGGGGGGATGCGTCGGGGCGATGCGGATATTGTTGTCTTTCGGATCAACGCCGTAGGGGAAAGTTGCTCCGGAAGGCGTCATTTTTACGCCTGCTTCCTTCATAAGAGAAACAACCCTTTTTGCGCAGCCGTCGGGAACGGTCAGCGAAATAAAGTATCCGCCGTTGGGGTTTGACCACGTTGCGATATCCGAAATCTCTTTTTCAAGAATATACAAAACTATCGCAAATCTCGGCTTTATTATCTCCGCATGGCGCTGCATCTGCCTGCGCACGCCCTCGGCATCCTTGAAATAACGGACGTGGCGCAGCTGATTAAGCTTGTCATAGCCGATAGTCTGAACGCCCATGTATTTTTTAATGAAGTCTATGTTATTTTTCGACGCCGCCATTGCCGCAACGCCCGCGCCGGGAAAGGAAACTTTGGACGTAGACATAAACTTGTATATCATATCGCCGTTTCCGTATTTTTTCGCCTCTTCAAGGACGTTTAAGAGTATGTCGCTTCTGCCGGAAATATCGTGAAGAGAGTATGCGTTATCCCAGAAAACCCTGAAATCCTTTGCTTTCGGTTTCAGCTTTGCAAAACGGCGGACCGTTTCGTTTGAATACGTTATTCCCGTAGGATTCGAGTATTTCGGAACGCACCATATACCCTTTATGTTTTCGTCTTCGGCAACGAGTTTTTCAACCGTATCCATATCGGGACCGTCCGCAAGAAGCGGCACGCTTATCATTTCAATGCCGAGCGTTTCGCAGATTCTGAAATGACGGTCGTAGCCGGGTACGGGGCAGATGAATTTTATGTTTTCGCATCTGCTCCACGGTTTTTCGCCGCCGTATACCCCGAATATCATCGCGCGGACGATATTGTCATACATCATATTCAGACTGCTGTTGCCGCCTATGATTATTTCGTCTGTCGAAGACGTATTCATAAGCTCCGAAAACAGCTTTTTTGCTTCGGGTATGCCGTCAAGAATGCCGTAATTTCGGTAATCTATACCCGTTTCGCCTATGCAGTCCTCCGCGGTTTTAAGCTCGGAAAGCATCGGGGTTGAAATGTCGAGCTGTTCGCGGCTCGGATTTCCCCTCGACATATCGAGCGAAAGACCGAGCGATTTATATCTGTTGTATTTCGCTTCAAGGTCGCTTTTGATTTCAAGAAGCTCCTGCCTTGAATGGTTTTGCATATTATTTCTCCCGGAATTAATATTCTGCGTTGCCGGCCGTTCTCGGGAACGGAATAACGTCTCTTATGTTTGACATTCCCGTAAGATACATTATAAGCCGCTCAAAACCGAGACCGAAGCCCGCGTGTTTTGTTCCGCCGTATTTTCTTAAATCGAGATACCACCAGTAGTCTTTTTCGTCCAGCCCGAGCTCTTTCATTCTTTCTTTAAGGACTTCGAGACGCTCTTCGCGCTGACTTCCGCCTACGAGTTCGCCGACGCCCGGCACGAGAAGGTCCGCCGCGGCAACGGTTTTTCCGTCGTCATTTAAGCGCATGTAAAACGCCTTTATCTCTTTCGGATAGTCCGTAACGAATACGGGCGCTTTGTAAACCTGCTCGGTAAGGAATCTTTCGTGCTCCGTTTGCAGATCGCAGCCCCAGAAAACGGGGTATTCGAATTTTTCTTTGTTCTGTTCGAGTATTTTTATCGCCTCCGTATACGGCAGACGGACAAAGTCTGCGTCAAGAAGCGCCGTAAGACGTTCTATAAGCCCTTTGTCGATAAAATCGTTGAAAAATTTCATATCGTCGGGGCATGTTTCAAGAACGTATGCGATAACGTATTTTATCATATCGCGGGAAAGATCCATTTCGTCCGAAAGATCCGCAAAAGCGATCTCCGGCTCTATCATCCAGAATTCCGCCGCATGACGCGCCGTATACGATACCTCCGCGCGGAAGGTCGGACCGAAGGTGTATACCTTTCCGAACGCAAGCGCAAAAGTTTCGGCGTTGAGCTGTCCGGAAACGGTAAGGTTTGCGCTCTTTCCGAAAAAGTCTTTCGAATAATCTACTTTGCCGTCCTCTGTTTTGGGCACGTCTTCAAGTTCAAGCGTTGTAACCTTAAACATTTCGCCCGCTCCCTCGCAGTCGCTGCCCGTGATAAGCGGCGTGTTTACGTAAATAAAGCCCTTTTCGGCAAAGAATTTATGAATTGCCTGAGCCGCCGCGGAACGTACGCGGAAGACAGCCGAGAAAGTGTTCGTTCTCGGACGCAGATACGCTATATCTCTTAAAAATTCGAGAGAATGGCGCTTTTTCTGCAAAGGATAGTCGGGCGTGGATTCGCCTTCTATTTCGATTTTATCCGCCTTAATCTCAAACGGCTGCTTCATTTCGGGAGTGGCGACCACTTTGCCCTCAACCCTTACCGATGCGCCTACGTTGAGTTTTGCGATCTGTTTGTAGTTATCAAGCTTTGCCTCTTCAAAAACTATCTGCGTAGATTTGAAGCAGCTGCCGTCGTTTAATTCTATAAATCCGAACGCTTTTGAGTCGCGCACGGTGCGGACCCAGCCCGCAACGGAAACGGTTTTTCCGTCAAATGCCGCAATATCGGCAAATATTTCTTTAATGGGTGTCATTTTTATCACCTGTACCTTACAGTAATTTCATATTGTTTTTTTCGCACAGCTCACGCATTTCGTCGGGCCACAGAGATACCTGCACCTCGCCTATGTGCGCTTTTTGCAAAAGCAGCATGCAAAGTCTGCTCTGTCCGATACCGCCGCCGACAGTAAGAGGCATATTTCCGGCAAGCAGTTCGCGGTGGAAGGGAAGATTGCGTCTATCTTCCGCGCCGGCTTTTTTAAGCTGTTCATCCATGGACTTTTCGTCTACTCTTATACCCATAGACATTATTTCAAGCGACGTATCAAGCGGTTCGAAGCGGTAGATAAGGTCGCCGTTCAGCTGCCAGTCGTCGTAGTCAGGTGCTCTGCCGTCGTGCGGAATTCCGCTTTTCAGTTTATCGCCTATCTGCATTATAAATACAATCGGATGCGTTTTCGTTATTTCGTTTTCTCTCTCTTTCGGCGTGAGCGACGGATATAAATCCTCAAGCTCCTGCGACGTAATGAAAAATACGTCTTTGCCGTGCGTAAAGGACGTCTGCGCCTTTGAGTACGTTTTATTGAGTATCTCCCAGGTATCGTGAATTGCGCAGACTATTTTTGATACGGTTTCTTTCAGAAATTCAACGTTGCGGTCCTCGCGGTTTATTACAACCTCCCAGTCCCACTGATCAACGTATATCGAATGGAAATTGTCTACCTCTTCGTCCGCCCTGATAGCGTTCATATCGGCGTAAATGCCGCGGTGCGGCTCAAAACCGTACTTTTTCAAAGCATATCTCTTCCATTTTGCAAGCGAGTGGACGATCTCTGCGCGGCGCCCTTCAAATTCGAACGAAACGGGCGTTTCGGTACCGTTTAAATCATCGTTTAAACCGCTGTCTTTATAAACGAAAAGCGGCGCGGAAACTCGTTCGAGATTGAGCAGCTTTGAAAGCTCTATCTCAAAAACGTCTTTTATTATTTTAACCGCCTTCTGAGTCTGCCTGAGCGTTAAAAATGAGCTGTATTCTTTCGGAATTATAAGTGCCATACGGTTTTTTGTGCGGTTTTTTATTCCGCTCCTCTTTCCGGAAAAAATTATTATATTACATTATATTATATCACATTTTATGCTTTTTTACAAGTGGCAAATAAGCAAATTTAAGGCTTTTTGTCAAAAAACCTTAAAATATCCCCGATTATCATCGCGCGAAGCGCGGATAGGTCGCCTGTAAACCGTGCCTCTTCTCATAATATTATCTTTTATTGAAAAGAAGAAACCCTGCGGCGGTTGCCGCAGGGTTTCTCTTTATGCTGAAAGTAATTTCTATTTGATTAGGAAGAAAACTTATCAGTCATCAAATGTTTCAGGTACATCAACAGTGAGGCCTGCTTTAGCGAGGTTAAGAGCAATGATAGAGCTGAGGAGTTTAGCGTCGTCAGCGGGTTTATCAATGTCAGCCTTCAGAGTGTCGATAGCAGCCTTGTATGCAGCAGCGGTATCAGCGGTGCAGCCTTCAACAGCTTTTGCATATCCGTTGTTAGCTTCTGCGTAGATAGCCTTTGCCTGTTCGAGAACTACAGATGCGGTTTCTACAGGAACTTCAATGTAAACTATCTCGGGTTCAACGGGTGTTTCTTCTACCGGAGCGAGTTTGAGGTCTGCAAATCTGTCAGCAACAGACTTGTAAGCAGCCTTCATCTGAGATTCGGTAGCGGTGTCAGCTTCAGCCATAGCGTATGCAGCTTCAACAGCGTTAGCAAACTTTCTGTAGGAAGCTTCGGTATAGAGATCAACAACTACCTGGAGTTCGAGAACCTTGGTGTCTTTCTTGAGGTCTTTACCGGTGTACATAGACTTAGCGAGAGCGGTCATTGCGTTGTCGATGTTCTTGATTATAGCGTCAAGATCGGTGGAGTTGAGAACTGTGATTGTCCACTGGAGAGCTTTCTTAGCTTCGGAGATAGCTACTGTGAGGTTATCTTTAGCAGCTTTGTCTTCGGTTACGTTTGCACGTGCGTAGAGAGCTTCAGCGTCTGCAATCTTAGCAGCGAGGGTGTCTTTGTTGGAAGCACCTTCAACAGCTTCGATCTTAGCGAGGTTAGCCATAGCAGCTTTGAGAGCAGCAACAGCGTCGTCAACATCAGCCTTGGATGCTCTGTCATCGAGAGCTACATACTGAGCGTTTGCGTATGCGGTTACAAATGCATCCCAGATGGTCTTAGCTTCATCTGTGTTTGTCTTGTATTCGTATACGTTCTTGGTGTCAGCTTCTCTGAGGAGAGCTTCGAGTTCAGCTTTGTATGCTCTGAGTGTAGATACAGAGTAATCGCCTCTGGTTGCCCAAGCATTGGAGAGTTCTTCAAGAACTTTCTCTGCATACCAAACGGGCATGTCTTTGAGGTCGTTGTCTTCTACGGTGTAGCCTTCTTCTTCGCTACCAGCAATGCAGCCGAGTACGAGAGCGCCGATTCTTCTGAGTTCCTGATATTTATCAGCGAAGTCACGGGTGTAACCGGATACGTTGTTGTTACCTACGAGAGCGTTCATCGGATCGAGGAAGTTCTTCTTGAGCGGAGTAACTGCGCCGTCACCGAGCTGACCGTAGTAGAGGTTGTACATTGCAATGCCTTCGTGAGCATCTTCAACTGCATGTTCAAACTTCATCTGGAAGTACTGGTAGCAGTTCTTAGCGTCAGCGAATTTAGCAATAAGGATTGTGTTAGCGCCTGCAGCGAGTTTCTGATAAAGCATATCGTAGTTGTAGGAATCTGCTTCGCCGAAATAGTGGTCTATAATGTAGTAGCAGTCTTCTACGAATGAGTCGAATTTAGCTGCGCCTGCTTCTGTAAAGATGTAATTCTTAAGAATCTTTACGAAGTCTTCGTATGCATAGATGAGTGAAGCTTTGGTAGCCGGAGTTTCATCTTTGTTCTCAGCAAGGAGTTTTGCAAGTCTTGTTCCGCGAGATTTAGCGTGTGCAAAGAAATCCTTCGGATAGTTGTCAGGATTGGTTATGCAGGGCAGAATTTCGGAGATGGCGGACTTGCCTGCCATTGTTTCGAGAACGGTAAGAATCTTGTCGTCTTTTTCACTTGTGGTGATATCCCAGTCAAGCAGCATTGCTACGTTTTCAAAAATCCAACCGTAGAGCTGTACGAGTTTGGTGATGTCAGCAGTGAGAAGTTTAAGAGCAGCGCGGATTCTTCCGATATAGCCGGATGCAGATGCACCGCCTACAGCGTCGCCGGTTTCGATGGGTGTTCCGTTGGGAATTGTCCAGTCGAAGCCCATGCCGATGGAAGAATAATCAAAGTTATCTCTTACTTCAAGTGCAACTTCGAAGAGAGTTTCGAGGAAGTTGTAAACACTGTCAAGAGCAACGTCCTGGTTGAGGTAGAGACCGTCTTCGGTTTCATACTTCATAATGTCAGCTGTGAAGTTGTCGTTGGTAGCTTCAGCGTTGTTGCCGCGAGCGTAGCCAACTACTGCTTCGTAGATGGAAGAAACGCCTGCGCGATCTTCGTATACGAGATCTTCGTTTTCGCCAAGACCGTCAGAATTGTTGATTCTGTGCTTGAGGAAGGAGAGGATCGTCTTAGTGGGTTTGGTGGGTTCCTTGTCGCGAGACTCTACGTTATCGAAGAGGTAGAAGGAGTAGGTGATGGAAGCGAGGATGTTGTCAAGAGGACCATCCGGGCCAACGCCGTCTTCATAAATGTCTACCATTACGATTTCGCCGTCAACGAGCTTGAGGATAGGACCAACATAACCTGCGAGGAACGCATATTTGTTGATCTCTTCAATTACAGACTTCGGATCAGCGGGGATAGAGGTCTGAATGTCGGGAAGAGTTTCAGCTGTAAGCTGTTTGTTGAAGTTGTCAAGAGCAGCTTTGAGGAGAGCGGAGAATTTCCAGTAGGAGAACCAGTTGGGTTCAAATTCAACCGTTACTCTGTCGTTCTTAACATCAATGTCAATGCCAGTGCTGTCTTTGATGGAACGTGTGCCTTCGGGAACGATTACGAGAACAGATTCGCCTGCAGCTGCGGGCATCATTGTCTTGAGATCTTCTTTAGCGTTGTAAAGTCTTGTCCAAACAATCTTATAAGGATCGTCGTCCTTCTTAGAGGACCAATCCCAGTTCTTAAGAAGAGCTTCTGCTTTTCTTACGAGCTCTGTGCCTTCAGCAACGTTAGCAGCGGAGAGAGTCTGTTCGGGTCTCGGATCTACTTTCTTGATACCGTCAACGATCTTGTCGATAAGAGCGTTGAAGTCGGTAAGAGCGAGAACCATAAGTCTTGCATTGCTGTCTTTTTCTCTGATGAAGTCGATAACGCGTTTAGCGTAAAGAACGTCGTTGAGAAGCTGAGCAGCGGATGCGGTGTAGATGTTGTTGTAAACGTCTTTGATGTATTTATCATAGATGTCTACTACGATTTCGAGTTTAAGGAATGCTTTGTACTGAGCAGAGAAATCAGCGGAATCGCCGAAGTACATATCGATCTTGCCGATAAGTTTTTCAACGAGAGCCTGGATTATAGCTCTGAATTCAGCATATTCGCCATCGCGGAAATCCCAGTAAAGAACGCCTTCGCCATTGGTGGAGGCTTTCTTCATAGCGAGCTCTCTGAGAGCGATTTCAAATGCGAATACTTCGTCGGGAGCAATCTGTCTTGCTTCTGCGAATGTGTACCATCTTACGGGGTACTGAGCGAGAGCGTTGCCGCCCCAGAAGTTGTTTTCATCATACCAGTAGTTATCATCGCTGATGATGTAAACATACGGGTTGAAGCCGATGGACTGGTTGTAGAATCTGCCGTCATTGACAAATCCCATATAACCTGTGCCTCTGTAAAGTTCATCATAAGCAGCAGGTTTAGCACCGGAAGTAACTTCGCCTTTGAGGGCGTTGAAGATGTAGTTGATCATGCTTGTAGCAGATTTAACTACAGCGTTTCTGCCTTCGTTGAAGCTGGGATCTACGATTTCGTTGTTAGCGTCCTGACCGAAATACCAAGCGGATGCAGCGTATTCAACGATGTTGCTTACGTTTGCGCTTGCAAGTTCGAGCCAAGTCTGGCCATCAGCGAGTTCTTTAACCCATTCTACTTTTCCTGCAACGGTAACGCCGCTGTTGGATTCAACAAAATGCTGACCTACAGTGTCGCCTGCGCCGAGGAAGATGTAAGCGTTAGGACCATCAGGGCCCCAATAGTTGGCGCGGTCGATGTATTCCTGATAATTGCCTTTGTCATTGTTCCAGGTAAGGATACCGGTCTGTTCGAGAAGAGTATATGTTCTGTCTTCAAGATCAGGACCGTAAACAACAAGTTTCTGGATCAATGCCTTAAGCGTTGCTCTGTCTGCTTCGTAATCGGTAGCTGCTGCTGCACCCAGAGAGCCGACGATTGCGGTAACAGACATAGAAACTATCATCGCCATAACAAGGATGGCAGAGATAATTTTTTTGCTCATGGATTGTTTTCCTCCTTCAAATTTTGTCTCTTTCCGAGACTATTGAAAATTAACTTTCGGCTTTTTGGCTCGATTCAGGGGTAAAACCCTCTTTAGAGGATAGTATCCCCGTCTCTCGTCTTTTGCCTTGGGCATATTATATTACATTTTCCCGAAAAAATCAACCCCTTTTTGTAATTTTTTTCAATAATCGCTGTAATTTGTATGTTTGCACAATTTTTTTGATGTTAAGTTTTTAATTAATGGTTAAAATATACATAAAATCGGCTGTTTTCGGGCGGGAATCGGAGTAAAACAAGCACAAAACCCTTCATTTTTTCGTTGTAATATATTACAATTTTCGAATTACGGCCTGTTTACCCCGAAATATTACAAATCCGATAAAATCAATGCTTTTAAAGGTGTTTTGAAATTATTTCAGCCGAAATGAAAATTGTAATAATATATCTTGTGCTGAAATCATTTTCGACCACAATATATAGATGAATTGCGTGCAAGCACGCGTGAATTGGCACTCCGTGCCGTGAATTCCCGCATTTTCCTCCGTAAAACGCTCCGAGAGTTGCATTGCTGCCCCAATTCATTACAATTCCTCTTATTATGAGCCGTCAGGCTCAATTCATGCCGTCAGGCAATTCATTACAAAAAACCGCCCCGGTTTCCCGAAGCGGTTTTTACTTTGTTTTTTGTAATTATTCTACAAGACCGGATCTTTCGATACCCTGAATGAAGTACCTCTGCGCAAAGAGGAATACTATCAGAAGCGGGAATATCATTAATATTGAAGCCGTATCGTAGAGAGTCTGCTGCTGGATAAGCTCCGAAACGCCTTTCGTAACGTTTGTAACGGTGTTTGAAAGGATTACCATGTTCGGCACGAGCATGCTGTTGTAAGTGGTATCCGTCCACTGCCATGTGAAGGAGAAGAGGAATACCGTTATCATCATGTTGCCCGCGTTGGGGAGCATTACCGAGAAGAACGTGCGGAACGGGCCTGCGCCGTCGATATAAGCCGCCTCGTCAAGCGCCTTCGGAAGTCCTCTGAAGAACTGACGCATGAGGTAGATATAAAGACCGTTTTTAAGACCGAGTCCCGTAGCGGACATTACTGCCATGGGCCATACGGAGTCGATAATCGAAATATTTCCGATGAAATATCTGAAACGAACGTAAAGCGGAAGCATGATTGTCTGCGGAGGAATGATAAGCGTTAAGATTATAAGAAGGAAGAGTATGTTTTTACCCTTGAAGTTGAATCTTGCAAAACCGTAACCGGCAAAGCAGCTTACGAGCATCTGCAGCACAGCCGTAATAAGCGAGAGCAGAGCCGAGTTTACAAGCGCCTCCCAATACTGGATATTCTGGATTGCGCGCTGCCAGAAGTAGGTTGAGCCTTCACGGGGGATAAACATAACCGTTTTATCTTCGAGGTCCGCCGTGGACATGCCCGAAACGATTACTTTAACAACGAACGGGTAGAGGATCATAAACGAGATACCTACGATGATTATAAATCTCGCGATAGCCCAGAGGAATTTTCCTACGCCCTTTGCGTTGATGTTTTTTCTTCTCCATCTTTCCCAGCTGAAATCAGCATATTTGGAAGGATTGATTTTTGCGAGTAAATTTTCGATGAAGTTTCTCTTCTCGTGTTCTTTACCCTCGACAACGTAGTTAATCTGTCTCATTTCCGTCCCTCCTTAATCCTGATAAATTATGAGTTTGCGGACGAGAAGAACAACGATTCCGACAAATACGAGCACTACCAGCATGTAAATCCACGAGAATGCGGATGCCAGAGCGTATTCGCTCGCGTTCGACAGCTCTTTGTTAATCATTGCTACCGCCGGGTTTTCCGCTTTCAGGAACATATCTATAACCGTATAGATAAGGTTAACGAGAATAAGCGGGCTGATCATGGGGAAGGAGATCTTCCAGAAAGTTTCCCATGCCGTTGCGCCTTCAACAGTTGCAGCTTCATACATTGAAGTTGAAATAGACTGCAAACCGGAGAGGAATACGAGCATCTGAACACCGGAAGAGGTGATAACGCTGTAAAGTCCGTCTACCGCGCCGAGAACAACGTTTGCAAAGTCGTTATTCTGCAATACGACAACTACGAGCTGTCTCAGCTGATGATAGTTGAATACGTTCGCCATACCCGACGCGCTGCCTATATCCATCTTTTCCGAAGAGCTGTATACGTCAAGCATCGAGCTCATATTCTCAAACTGGGCGATAATACCGGTTGAGATAACAACGGGGATGAAGAATATAACACGCGCGATCGTTCTGCCTTTGAAGTTCTGGTTAAGAACGTTGGCCATGAAGAACGCAAATATAAGGATAATAGGAATCTGAACGAGAATTCCGAGTGTTGACTCAACAACCGTACGCAGGAAGTCCGCCTCAACGAAGAGCGCTTCGTAGTAGTTGTCAAGTCCTACGAAAATCGTGTGGAAGCCCGACGCATCAACCTTGATTTCACTTACCGAGTAAATGAACGACTGGATGATAACGGGGATGTATATGAACGCAAGACCTATAATTACGGGAAGAACGAAGATGTAGCCGTAAAGATTGTGTTTACGTTCAAGCGAGAGTTTGCCTCGTTTGATTTGCTTCGGTTTTTTTGCCGCTGCTTCTGCGCTCATTTTACTTCACCTCCAAATATCCGAGTGCCGGAACGGTTGCGCCGGATTCAAGCTCAACTTCGCTGCTGTTGTAGTTGATGTAAAGCTCGAGCGCGCCGTTGCCGTAAATTACGTGGAATACGTTGTTGATTTCAACTTTTTCTCCGTTTGCGTCCGTTGCGCCTTTAATGTAGGCGGTGGCGGTTTCGTGGAGAGTTATCTGCTCGGAGGTTACGCGGTCAAGCACTGAGGCAACCTCTTTGTATACCTCAACGGCTCTGTCAAAGCTGTCGGTATAGTGCAGAGAGTAGAAATCGTAGAATGTGGTGTTGTCAAATACGTCGTTTGAATCGTACATCCAGCGGAATATTACGCCGCTGCCCGTTTCGAGACATTTGAGTATCTGTGTTTCGTAGTCTGCCGAAGTATTGAAGGGTTCCGCGGCATACTGAATATGTCCGTGGAGGACCATCTGAATAAACGGTATCGAACCGGTCGAAGAAAGATATTCGCTTGCGCCTATCGGAAGATATACTATATGGTCGGCGTATTTCCAGGTATAGTCGTTACCGGTTGAAACGAGGATCTGATATCCGTCGTTGTAGAATGTTTCGAGCGCTTCGATATGAGCGTCGAGTGCCTGAGATCTGTTAAGAATATGTCCTACTCTGTAGTTTGAGTTAAGATCTCTGCCTATTTCACCGAGTGAAATCTGCTTGTTGTCTATAATCTTTTCAAACTCTGTCTTGTAGGATTTTGCGAGCGACGGGATTATGCCCGGGGTAAGAACCGTCTGGGTGTAAGTTGATCCTTCAGTCGTTCTGCCCGTTGCAAGGTTTCTCTGATATACGCGCGCTACGCGCATGTCAAGACGGCGCGCCGCATCGTTTGTATAGTTGAGAGCGTCCGTGAGTTTGTCTTTGTATACATACAGGAAGTCCGCCGAGGGGAAGAAGCCGACGTTGTTGGACTTCAGATACGATACAAGGTCGGTAAGCTCTGCCTTTGTGCCCATTTCGCTCATAAGCGCGGGAACGTTTGCTATCGTGTTGTAATAACCTTCATTGGACCAGTAGAGGTAACGGACGTTTATATTCGCAATTCCCGAATCAATGAGGGCTTTTACGATTTCTTTCAGTTCCGTATAGCTTGTGAGGGCTTTCGTTGCGTCAACGGGAAGACCGCCGACGGACTCGTTCCTGTTTATCGCGCCTATCGCGTCGAGATAGAACGGTGTCTTTGTGCCCTTCGCAACCGTATCGGAAGGAAGAATGCCTTTGTTTATCAGGTAATTTCTGAACATCTCCGCATATTCGGAATACGTCATGTTACCGGGTGTGAAGAAATAGCTTACCTGGAAGTTTGCAACCTGTTTTTCCTTTGAAAGCACAACACCGGAAGAGGAGTTGTCGCTCATTATTACGTTGGACGAGCTGCTTGACTGACCGCCCGAATATGTTCGGTAGTCACGTTCGGAATAAACGAGGTCGTAGTTTATCGAAGCGCCGGGGTTGTTTGTGGAGTTGGACGGTCTTGCCGTGGCAAACGCCTGCGCCATACCGCCTTCAAGTATCTCCATGATTCCGCCGTAGTCCGACCTGTCGTAGATAAGATACGGAGATACGATCTGCATCATCTTGGTGGTCTTCGATTCTTCCTGGAACGTAAGGTCTTCACCGTAGATTCTTGCGGTGTATACCGATTGGGTTACGTAGCCCTTCGCCGGCATATACGCGCCCGAACCGTCGCAGGTGATGATATACGGAGTATGCGAGAGCTTTGATGTGTCATCCATCGAGCCGAAAGCGCGCAGAAGCGAGATTTTATACATTTTCTGCTTCGACGGCGCCTGAATGAGCGTGGAGTCGATATTTGCCGTAAGTCCGTCTTCCGTAAGAGTAAGGTCGAGCGGAATAGTAAACATAACGGCGCGTTCAGGTCCTGAATACTCAACGGCTTCCATCTCTTTTTTCAGCATGTCTACCGTAAATCCGGCAAGTTCCATTGCTTCTTTAACTATCTTTTTCTGTCTCGTGTTAAGAACGCGCACGATATACATCGGGATGGCGTCGAGAAGAGGATAGTTTCTTATGAGACGTTCTCTGTCGCTCAGGTCGAGGTTTTCCGGGGTAACGTATTTGTAGTTTGTTACAAGGTCGCCTATTTTTTCCTCGCCGAGGGTCTGTGTGCCCTTCTCGTTCGGTTCCGTATGTTCCGTCAGACGTTCAACTATCCAGTTGTAAGTTTCAACGGTGATTACGGGAGGAACGAGGTCTTTATCCGGGTCGTTACCGATGGTGTAGATAATTCTGAGCTTGTTATCCGCCATTTTAACTACCTGAATACGAAGGTCTTCAAGGCAGTTTTCGCGGAAGTTGAATTCGTAACGTTTGTTTGCAACGTCGTAAGCTTCCAGAGCAATGGGAGATACGATCGGGTTTAAAACCTGCATATCGGGAGCACCATGAACGTCTTTTGAAGGAGCTTTTACGTTTGCGTATGTGGAGTTTGCCTCATAGTTACTGTTTGAATGGTAAACATGACCTGTTCTCTTGTCTTTGAGGGCAAAGTCCGTTACCGAGCCGCCGGCAACGCTGATGTCTATCTTGCCGGGGTTAAGATCCATATAAAGCTCGAAGTTGTCGTTTTCCATAATAAGGCTCATGTTTGTGATACCCTGTTTTACGGAAACGGAGTTGCCTTCTTCGTCATCATATGAATAGTTTGAAACATTCTTTCCTACGGGTGTTGCGTATGCGGGGTCTACCGTCCAGGTATACTCAACGATATCAACGTCTTTTTCTTCGTCGTGGTGAACGCTTTTTACGTTTTCCGCAATTACAACGCCGCCTTCTTCAAGCTTTGCGATATGTTCAAGACGCATGTCTTCGCTGATATACTCGGGAGATGAGTCCGCCTGGTCCGTACCGCAGCCTGCGAGAACGGAAAGCGAGGAAAGAAGGATTACGGAAGCAAGAAATACAGATAAAACTTTTTTCATTGTCGTCTCCTCCTCCCTACTCGTTAATCCTGAAGCTTATTTCCGTGTAAAGCTGGATGATGAAGCCTGTCACCTGCGTTACAAGGAAAGCTATGAGGACTATAATGAATGCTATTACCGCCATACCGATTATGGAGAGGATTGCGGTTGCGATCGCTTTTTTAACGGTGTACTGATGGGTTACGAGCATTCCTATAAATACCATGCCGTAGCACCATACGTAACCGAAGGCAACGATGAAGTTGTAAATACCTGATTCGGAAATCGTAACGAAATTCGAAAGAGGTATGGCAAGAAGGTTGCAAATCGAAAGGGGAATTGTCGAATATGCCGTTGCCGTGAAGATATCCCTGAATTTACCGTCGCCGTCCATAAGAGAGGTGAAGCACCAGTTAGCTATGATAAAGAGGATAAACGGAAGAACCGCTACCGCGATTTCATAGGGAATGTTGAGGTTCATCTGAGCGAACGGCTCGGTGAAAAGATATCCGGTAAGCTGTCTTTTAAGTATGGATGTGAGCGCTAAAACGAGGAAAAGGAAGACGGCGCCCGGAAGATTGTGCCTGCGCGGGTCGTTTTTCAGTTCGTAAAAACCGTCAAACGGATGCGCGAGGATGTAAAACGCAAACGGAAGGCGTTTGAACATCGTTTTGGTGCCTTCGCCGAGTCTCTTTGCGTAGTATCCGATTGATTTCATTTATTTAGCCCCCCTTTTCTTCTTTTTGAGAGATTTGCGGACTACAACCAATACGACAATACCTACTATCAGAACGATTATGCCTATGAAGATGAATGCAAAGTTCTTTGAAAGCTCTTCTTTTCTCAGTTCGCTGTAAGCTTTCGAGTAATTGTCCTTTTCTATCGCCTTCGAGAAGTAGCCGAGTGCGTTTTCGTAATGGTCAAATCTCGTTTCGTCGTAATTTGACATTGCCTGACGCATTTCCGCCTTGCCGAGGCCGATGTAGGCGATATACATATTGGAGTTGAAAGTTGTTACCTCTCGCCAGTATTCTGCGGCTTCTTCAAAATGTCCCGCAGCGTTTGCCGCAACGGCGGCATTTATAAGTCTTGCATATTCGGTTGTTTCGTAAACCGTTATGGACTTGTTGCCGATATCCGAGATGATTATGTGTTCGCCTCTGAGCGCTATGGAGTTTGCGGTTCTGAAACGTCCGTTCTGGTCCGTGCTCGATCCGCCGCCCATGTAAAGCATATTTCCGTCGGGGTCGTATGTGAAGAAACGGCCCGAACGGGAGTCGATAATGGTGTATCTGCCGCTTTCGTTGTCAACGGCAACGTCCACTATCTGCGGAGAGTTGGTAAAGTAGAACATGAGGTCGCCGACCGGCGGATATTTGCCCTCACGTCTCAGAACGTCGGAGCCTGCGGGAGAGAGCTTCTTTACAGGAGCAAGAGCGCCGGACACGCTGCTGGAGTTGATTGCCGCAAGAAGCTCGGCTCCGCTTATGGTGCTTATTGTAGCGTAGATAAATCCGCGGTTGTCGATATTAATGTTGCTGTATTCCGTAGGAACGTATTTTACAAGCTGCTTTTTCTGCTCGTCGGTAGCAATTACACGCCAGAACCAGTCTGCTGCGTTGTATGTTACCGGAGGCGCGCCGACGAACGAACGGAACGAACCGTCGTTGTCTATTTCAAGAAGACCTCTGTTTACGGCGTAGCCTATTGCGAGGAAAGAGCCCGTTCTGTCTACTACGATCTTTACGGGTTTGAACGCATAGTCGTTTATAACGTCTACTCTTACGCCCTGTACGACGCCCGAAACGTTTCCGTTTATATCGCACATTACTATACGTCTGTTCTGCGTATCCGCAACGTAGAGAAGTCCGTCTTCGTCAACGTAAATACCTTCGGGACCGTAGAACGTGTTTTTGTTGTGGGAAAGCATTTCGGAATCCTGATAGGGAGAACCGTCCGCATTTGTCTTTCCCGGGATATATGCGTAAAGCGCCGGAGCGTTTTTAAGCTCCGAAATAACCGATACAACCTGATAATCCTCGTCAACTACGATTACCCTGTTTCCGCCTTTGTCCACGATATAAAGGTATTCGCCTCTTACGAAGATATCCGAGGGCTGAAACTGTCTGTCAAGACCGAGGTCTTCGTAGCCGATAACCCTTATCGCCTTGTAGGCGAGAGGCGCCTGAACGGGGATTCTGTTATAGTTGTATATATAGTTGTCGGCGATATCCGAGTTTATCGGAAGCGCCAGCGCGGGAAGCGCAACGGTTAAAGTCATGACCGTGAGGAGAACAAGCGTCAGCGCGGTTTTCAAAAATCCGTTTTTCATCTTTTTTCTCCTTTCATCAGTCTTTCATGCCGGAGGTGGACATCGTTTCGAGAATGTTCGACTGAGTTATTACGAACGTGATAACCGGAACAATCATCATTACGATGGATACCGCCGTTGAAACGCCCGCTCTCGCAATACCTGCGGCAGCTATCTGAGAAAGCGCGTATGCAAGTGTTTTGAGCTCTTCGCGGTAGATGAAGATCGATGAACCCATGTTCCAGAAATCCTGAACCGCGAAAACTATAAGGGTCATCCACGCGGGTTTGATGGAGGGCATGAGTATCTGCCAGAATATTCTGAATTCTCCCGCGCCGTCTATACGCGCCGCTTCGAGAACGCTGTCGGGGAACTGATCGATGAACTGTTTTACGAGATACATGGCGGTCGAGTTGCCGAGAGCGGGAATAAGGATGGCATAGTAAGTATCGATCCAGCCGAGGTTAGCCATTATAATATAGTTGGCTATGGTGGCTGCCGGTGCCGCGAACATAAGTGAGAGGGTTACTATCTGGAAAATGAAATTTTTGCCTTTGAACTGACGCTTCGATACGGGATATGCGCACATCGAGGCGGATATCGTTCTGAGCAGTGTTCCGATAAGTGTGATGAATATCGTGTTAAACAGATATTTGGACATCGGAACGAGCGAGTTGGACATTATATTGAAAAGGTCAATATAGTTTTTGAAGGTCGGGTTTTTAACTATGAGGTTCGGCGGGAAAAGCCAGAGCTCGTGAAGCGGTTTGAGCGACTGCGATATGGCGTATACAAGCGGGAACGCCATAAATGCGCCCGCAATGAGAAGGAACGCGAACATCGTAAGGTCGCCGCCGAACGATCTGTTTACCCTGTTATACTTGAAGAGCTTTTTCTTCTTATAATATATAAGGTGGCCTTCTTCGTCGTATTTCGGTCTGCGTTTAATAATACCGAAAAGGGGTTTTGGATTTTTGTATACAACCTGAACTTCTTCATCAATTCTTTCAGCCATGGTAAAACCTCCTTTTCCTCATTATTTACCGATACGTCCGAGCACGAACTGGAACAGCTTGTTCATCGTAAACGAAATTACGAAGAGCAGCGTTGCTATCGCGCAGGCGTAACCCATTTCAAAACGTACACCGCCGTAGTCGTCGAGGTGGTGCATTATGGTGTGCAAAGCGTAGTCTGTTGTCGGGAATCCGAATACCTGGGTAATTACACCGCCGATACCGAAAGAACCCGTAACGTTAAGAATAGCGCCGAAGAGCAGCTGTCCGCGCATGGACGGAAGAGTTACAAAGTAAAGCTCCTGCCATCTGTTTTTAATACCGTCAACCGCAGCCGCCTCGTAAAGAGAACGGTCAACCGTCTGAAGACCTGCGATGAAGGTAAGGAACGTTGTACCGAGCGCCGACCACAGAACTATTACTACGCAGACGCCGAACATGTAATCGGGGTCTTTAAGGAAGAGTATCGGGTCCGTTATAATGCCGAGGTTAAGCAGAAGACCGTTTATGTATCCGTAACGGTCGCCCGAGAAGAGCAGCTGCCATACGAAACCGAAACCGCCCGAAAGAGAAGGCGCGTAGAAAAGCAGGGTAAGGAACGCACGGGGCTTTGCGGGAACTTCGTTTATCAGCCATGCAAGACCGAAACAGATAATGTAGCTTATCGGGCCGGTTACAAGAGCAATAATAAACGTGTTCTGAATTGCGATTGAGAATATGTCGTCGTTAAGGAAGAGCTTCTGGTAGTTGGCAAGCCCTACAAATTCGGGCATTTCCAGCATGTTGAAGTTCGTTAAGCTGATAAACAGCGAGATAAATACGGGAAGGACCGTAAATGTAAAGAAAGTTACGAGGAACGGACCGAGGAATACTATAAGGTCAAGGTTCTCAAACTTTCTCTTACGCGAAAGGGAGCTTGTTTTGTTTTTCATCTGTATTTCCTCCTTCCTCATCAGTCAACCGGGAATCCGAGCTCGTCGCGTTTGTAACGCAGCTCGTCGTCGATGGCTTTAACGTAGTCAAGAAGTGTTTCGCGCGGGTCCGCAGCGTCGTTTACAACTTTGAGGAACGCGAAGTTAAGGTTACGGGTAAGAGCGTAGGAACCGGGAACCTGCGGATAGCCGACAACGTAGTTGCGCTGATCCATAAGAACAGCGAGTTCGTCGGATCTCCACGGCATTCTCTGCAAAGCTTCGGTATTCGCCGTAGTGTAACGCGCCGCGGTACCGAGAATGGATTCTACTTCGCGTCCGTAGTCTACCTGGGCCTGAGCGCCGGTCCACCACTTCATGTATTCCCAGCTTGCCTCTTTGTCTTTCGCAGCCGCAAGCATTACGCTTGATACCGCCGTTGCGATAACCGAGCGGTCAACCGAGCCGTCTTCCTTCTTTGTTCCGGGTACGGATGTGAAGGACCACAGACCCTTGATTTCGGGAGCGAAAACGGAGATCTGGTTGTAGAAATCGTATGTCTGAAGACCGAAGGGCATTTCGGCAAATCTGAAACGGTTTGCAAAGTTTGATTCAACGGGCAGCTTGTAGCTCGTGTAGAGGTCTGTCCACTGAATAAACGATTCGATGGCAACTTCGGAGTCGAGAGCCGTGCTCTTGCCGTTATCGTTGTAAAGCATTCCGCCGTTCTGATAAAGAAGCGTTTCGAATGCCGGCGGAGCAAAGTCCATATAGCGTTTCTGCAATATCGCTATAAGATCGTATACGTCGTCCCATGTGTCGGGAAGATCGAGATTGAATTCTTCAAGGATATCCTGACGGTAGAAGAGAACGAGGAATACCTGCGTTTCGGGAAGACCGTAGTTTAATACTTTTCCATCACCCCAGTCAAGCGTTGTGGGAACGAGGGCGGAGGGGAGGAACGAAGTTTTTACTTCGTCGAAATCGTCAAATATGTTGAGTTCCTGCAGTGCGTTACGGGCCGCATAGTTGATTACCGTTTCGGCGTCCTGGTTCATCGCAACGTCGGGGCCTTTGCCTGCGAGCGTTGAGGGAAGAAGAGCGCCGGAAGGAACAAGTTCAAGATCAACGTTTATATCGTGGTTGGGAATGAAGCTTCTGTCAACGAGCTGACGCACAACCTGCGCATAGTCACGCGCGGAGGTAACGCCCGCCATCCATACCGTTACGTTTTTATCGTAAGAAGCTGAGCTTGTGGCGGATATTGCGTTGACATCCGTAAAGAATGACGAGAAGAACATTGAGATCTGATGTCCGAGTCCCACAAAAATGTTTGTTTCGGGATCGGGAACCTTGTAGTTGTTCTCGGAAATAAGGATATAGTCGACTTCAAGCGGCTGCTCACGCGCGGAGAGAAGCCAGGAACCGAGGTTACCTATGTTGTTTTTGAAGCCGGAGAATTCCTTGGGTATCGTGTCGGGCTTTTCAAACATATCGTAAAGCTGCAAAAATACGGTTTCGAGAGTTGCGGTCTGTTCGCCGCGCTCGCCGAGTATGCGAACAAGCTCGTCATGTATCTTTTTAAGTACGTCCGCCTGAGCTTTCAGGTCGGAGATCGTTTCGGGAATTTCATCCTCGAAATCGTAGTCTCTGTACTGGTCGGGGGACTGACCGGTTATCATGATAATGCGGCGGTAGTCTGCGTTGAGTTTTAATACAACCGCTTCAACCGCATTTATGATTTCGGACATATCGCCCAGAACCGCTCTGAGACGTATGGTGTTTTCACCTTTATTAAAATGGAAGAGAAGGTCGTTGTTGTATTCGTCCTTCGGCTGTATCATCTGCCAGCCCGAAGCGTAGCCTACGCGGACAGCGGATGCCTGCTCGTATGCGCTTTCGCCGTTTATGGTAATTTCTCTTGACGAGAAAGTACCGCTCGATGCGTTCTGGCGCGCGCGGATTGCGAGCTTATACATACCCTCTTCGGGAATGTCTACGGTATATTCAACCCACTGACCGGAAGTCTTCCAGGTTGACGTACCGCTTGTTGAGCCGAGGATGTTCATTTTTATTGTTCCGGAGCTTGCCGGGGATGTTGCGGGCGACGATCTGTCTGTACCCGCGAAAAGCGTTGCTTCGGATTTTGCGGACGGATATTCGCACTCGACTTTTGCGATAAGCTCTTTACCGCTCTGATCGAGATATGCGTATTTCGCCATTGCGTCGTTGTAATCCTGATAGCTTGACGCGCCGTAAAGTCTGAGACCCGAAATTGCGAGAGGCTCGCGGACGGATACGAATGTTATCGTATGTTCGCCCTTCTCGAAATACCACTGCAAAGCTCCGTCGTAAGAGCCCGACGAGTCTTTCAGGAACGCGCCGTCAACCCATCTGGGCGCTTCAACCTGAACGGGACGCAGCTGGTTGCCCGATTCGTCGTGAACGAAGTAGTTTTCAAGATCGTTTCTGTCTTTAACGTCGTCGGCGTAAATTCTGTCAAGAGAAGCAGAACGCGCCTCCGTAAATAGATACTCTCCGTCGACGAGGACGCCTCTTTCGATAGCGGCACCTTTGCCCTCTATCGGATAATAGTCCACACCGATGGAATACATTCCGGTTTTTTCGACGTTAACCGTATACGTTACACGGCTGAGCTCGGTCGTTACCGCAACGTTTGACCTGCCTTCAACCGTCCGGATCTCAGCGTCTCCGTTTTCGTCGGTAAACGACGTTACGTCTATCTCGACGGGAGCGTCTGCGATCGCAGTTTTCATGTAGTTCTGAAGGTATTCACCGTAAGAACCGCTCTTGTATACAGGCACAAATACCGAAACACCGGTTTCTTCAACGACATCCGATCGCGCAAATGAGATAACGGGCAGAATCTGTACCGCCATCACAGCCGCGATGAATACCGCCAATGCTTTCAGCTTGCGAATGCGCACTGCAAAACACCTTCCTTAATCGTTTGCTTGTAAAACCGCCCGTACGGCTTATTTTACAGCTGTTTGTCTGTATATTATAATATTTTTCTTTTTCCTTGTCAATAAAAAAATCCCCGTTTATCTATATAAATAAAAAGGGGATAAAATCTGTATTTGTATATTATGACTAATATCTTTTGTTGACGTATCACATTTTTAGTAAACTTTACCCATCATATTTTTGTCACAATTGCGGCGGAATTCAGGAAAAACACAATATATTGACATTTTTTGACGTATTTCAAAAATAATTCTTTATTTTGTGTCAAGCACTATTTTTTGAAGTTTTTGTTTTGTGAAAAATGCACAAAAATTTCGGCGGGAATAAAGTTTCGTTTTTTATCCATAAATTTATCGTTTTTTTATCACGAATTCCGAACATTTTTGCCATACTTCGAAATATCACTCACAGTTCCGCCTTAATTTCTCGCGCTTTGCAATGAGTTTTGCCGCCTTGTAAATATCCCCGCGGCCCAGAGTGATAAACAGATCGCCGTCTTTGGCCGTTTCGAAAACCCTGTCTGCGATATCCTCAAAGGTTTCGCAGTATTCGGCGTTCGGCAGCAGTTTTACAAGGTCAAGCGCGCTTACGTTGTAAAGATCGTTAGTCTCTCTTGCCGCGTAAATCGGAGCTACGATAACGTGATCTACGGTTGAGAGCACCTCGGCGAACTCTTTCATCATCATTTTCGTTCTCGAAAACGTGTGCGGCTGATGAATTGCGATAATCCGTCTGAATCCCACAGCCCTTGCCGTATCGAAAGTTACTTTGTATGCGTCGGGGTGGTGGGCGTAGTCGTCTGCGATAACGGCGCCGTTTACAACGCAGTGATATTCAAACCGTCTCTCGTCGCCCGCAAAATCGCAGAGCCCTTTTATTACGGTTTCGGCGTCAAGTCCGTATACCGTGCATGCGGCGGCTGCGGCGAGCGCGTTTTTAACGTTGTGTTCGCCGGGGATGGCAAGACGGACGTTTCCCATAAGTCTTTCGCCGTCGTAAAGGTCGAAAGCGGCGCGTCCCTTTATCATTTCAACGTTTTTCGCGTGAAATCTGCCTTTTTCAAGACCGAAGGACACCGTGCCTCCCTCGTATCCGTCTATCATTTCAAGCGATGCGGCGTCTTCGGCGTTAAATACTAC
This sequence comes from uncultured Clostridia bacterium, assembly GCA_947305805.1. Taxonomy (GTDB): domain Bacteria; phylum Bacillota; class Clostridia; order Oscillospirales; family UBA644; genus HGM12619. The sequence goes on from CAMZEM010000001.1 coordinate 48,271, forward strand.
GGTTCCGCCCGGCTTTGTGTTTTTCAGATATCTTTTAAACGAGTTTATCAGATTTTCGCGCGTTTTGAAGTATTCCATATGGTCCGGCGCAATATTCAGCACAACGGAAATATCGCTTTTGAAAAACAGATACGACTCTTTATACTCGCAGCTTTCAAACGCGCATACGGAATCCGTTTCGCCTATTCTGTATCCGTCGCCCAGCTGCTTCATATGTCCGCCTAAAATTGCGGAAAAATCAAGCCCCGAAGCGAGAAATACCGACGTTATCATCGAGCTTGTTGTGGTTTTTCCGTGTGTGCCCGCAACGCCTATCGTCTTTTTGTATCCGTCAAGAAGCGCGCCGAGAAGCTCCGCCCTGCGAAAAACGGGTATTCCTCTGTTTTTCGCCTCAACTATTTCGGGGTTCGTTTCCGCCACGGCCTCCGTTTTTACAACCGCGTCCGGCTGCTCTTTTGCGATATTTTCCGCGGACTGTCCGATATAGACCGTCACGCCTCTTTTTATCAGTTCGTCCGTTGATTCGGACTGCTGCATATCCGAGCCGCAAACCGTTTTACCGCGTAAAAGAAGTATTTTTGCAAGACTGCTCATCGAGGAGCCGCCTATGCCCGAAAGAAAAATTTTGCCGTAATTGCCGATATCCAAAAAAACACATCTCCGTTTCGGTTTTCGCCTGTATTATATATAATGGTAACTTTCAGAGAGAAAACTCAGTTGAGTTCCTTTATTTTGTTCATCGTAAAATACGCAAAAACAAGGAACACCGCATTTATGCCCGCCGCAATCCAGTCAAGCGGAAGCGGAAGATTTATAAACTGATTTACGATATAAACTATCGCCAGCGCCGAATAAACTATGCTGAAAACATACATCGCCCTGCAAAGAAACCATTTTTCCTGCGACTGCATAGAGTATCCGAGCGCAGAGGCAAACATAAACATAAAAACCATTGACAGCGCAAAAAGTATGCTGCCTCCTATGCGGACAAGATAATTTACAAGATAGAAAAGAATTGCGAAAATCTGTCCGTCGGGACTGTTAAGCAGCGGTTCGAGCAGAAAGCTCAGGGACGATACAAGCGTAACAAACGTAATTACCATAAGCCCCGTTGCCGCCGAGTGCGTCTCTTTGAACCATCTGTTTACGTCTACGGACTTTTCAAGGCCGAACCATATAAGAAGATAGCCCACAAAGTCCGGCAGAACGTCAAGCGTAACTTCCGCGTTGACGTTTGCCGACACAAACGTATAGTCAAACCTGAAAAGGACGAATAAAAGCCCTACGATTATAAGTCCCATATTTACCTCCTTTGCCGTTTTTCAGATAAGCTTTCTCAGAGCGTTTAACGCAATTTCGAAAAGCGCGTCGCCGCCTACGGAAATATCGCCCGTTGCAAGATGCGGTTCAAGCGATAAAAATCCGTTGAAATCACGCTCTTTTAACGAATTAATAAGATATTTCAGGTTGCCATCACCCTCGCCCGAAGGAACAACCCTGTGCTCCGCCTTTTTCGCATCCTTTATATGAAAATATACGGAGTAGTCTTTAAGCAGTTCAAACGCCTCAATCGTATCGTGGCCGTCTATTGTAAAATTTGCGGGGTCGAAAACCGCTTTTACTTTATCGCTGTTAAGCGTTTTTATCAGATCAAGACAGTTTTTCGCGCTCTCGCCGTAAATGCCGTGTTCGTTTTCGTGCAGAAGCGTAACATTATACCCTTTTGCCGCCTCAACAAACTTATTCCAGCGTTCAAGCACCTTTTCGCGGTATTTTTCGCATTCGTTCTGCGGCATGTAAAAGCTGAACATGCGTATATACGCCGTATTCGCCACCGCGGCAAGGTCAAGGGTGTTTTTAAACTTGTCAAGATGTCCTTTAAAATCGTCATTAATGCCTATTTTGCCTATCGGAGAGCCGAGCGACGATACGCCGAAGCCGCGGCTTTTCATCTGATTTATTATTTCTTTAAACTCCTTCGGCTTCCAGTCCGAAATATTAACTCCGTTTATGCCGCGAAGCTCTATAAACTTAACGCCGTTTCTTTCAAGAACGTTCATCTGCTCCGTTATATTCGCGTTTATCTCGTCGCCGAATGCGGAAAGCTCAAAATTATACATATTTTTCACCGCCTTTTATTCTGTGGGAAGTCCGAGCACTTTCGTGCAGTATTCGTAACTTATTTTTAAGCTGTCAAATCTGTCTCCGGGGCAGGAATCCTGCTCGATTGCGGCATATTTCGCGCCGATGTCTTCGCAAATCTTCGTTATAAGCGCGTAATCCATGTTTCCGTTGCCTATTTCCGCAAAATCCGGCGCGCCGCTTTCGGGAGAAATTCTGTAATCCTTGTAATGGACAACGCTTGCGCGGCCTTTCAGGTTGTAAAGCCAGCCGTAAACGTTTACCCCCGCATACTGAAGCCAGTAGCAGTCAGGCACAAACTCAACGTTTTCGTTAAACATGTCAAGAAGTATGTCCATACCTCTCGTTTCGCCCGAAATGCGCTTGAATTCGTGCGAGTGGTTGTGATACGCAAATTTCATTCCGTGTTCCGCAAGTCTGTTGCCTATTTCGTTTGCCTTTTTCGCAAAAGCCGTATATCCTTCGGCCGTCTGCGGATATTCCCCCGGCATGCCGCCTACGCCTATTACGGGGCAGCCCCACGATTTATGCTCTTTTACAAGCCCGTCAAAATCGTCCGTAAGGCGCGAAAACGGAGAATGCGTTATGCAGCATTTAAGCCCGTATTCCTTCAGCGTTTCCGTTACAACCGAAGGCGTAACTTTCGTATGTCCCGAAAGCTGTATAACGTTGTAGCCGATCTCCTTTATTTTTTTCATGGACTTCACAAAATCTTCGTCCGTCTGTATATGCGGATGCACGGTGTAGCACTGCGCCGTAAGTATCGGTTTCATTTTCATCTCTCGCTTTCTTTTATATACGCAATCTTTATTTTTATGTCAAATTCGTCTTCGAGCCGCCGTATGTTTTTCCGCTTCTGCCCGACTGTTTTCGATACGTCGCTTTCCTTTGCCGCAATGCAGAAAACGCCCGAGAAAACGCCGTTTTTTATTATTTTTTCACGCAGTTTTCTGTATATCAGCTCGCTTTGGCACATTTCGCCGAACGCCGGATGAAACGCGCCCGCAGCAACGCTGCCGTTTTTTGCCAGATCGGAAGAGTGGAGCCCCGCGCGTATGACTTTTATGCCGTTTTTTTCGTAAAAATCAATCAGATCGGCGCAGATTTCAACCGCCTCTTCCACGGACTGCGGAGTGTATCCTCCGCTTATCATCGCTTTTTCAAGCTTTGTGCCCTTCAATACAACGCAGGGGTAAATTCTCACCGCCTCGGGCGCAAGCTCCGCAATTTTCCGCGCGGTATAAACGTCTTTTTCCCTGCTGTCGCCCGGCAGCCCCGTCATAGTCTGCAAAACAAGCGAAAATCCGCGCGATTTTATCATCTTTGCCGCAGTTTCCGTGTCTTTTGCCGTATGCCCTCTTTCGGAAGCAAGCAAAACCGTGTCGTCCATGCTCTGCGCGCCGAGCTCTATTGTTGTAACGCCGTATTCGCCAAGCACGTCAAGTATATGCCCGTTAATAAAATCGGGACGCGTTGAAAGGCGTATTCCCGTGATTTTCGGGTATTTTTTTCGGACAGCCGCCGCCGCGGCAAGATAATGCCTCATAAGCGGCTCTTCTATGCCCGTAAAACTGCCGCCGAAAAACGCGATATCCGCGCTCGTAAACTTTTTGTCAAGCCCCTCCGCAGCGCTTGAAAGATATTCTTCGAGATCTTCGGGCGGACGCTGAACGCCGGAAATCTTTTTCTGATCGCAGAACACGCACCCGTGCGGACACGCGTAATGCGGCACAAACACCGGTATCGATGCATGCTTATCCATGGCGCACCGCCTCCCTCCCGTTAATCTGAATTTATTTGGTAACTATTTTCTGAAAACAAAAAGATATTCATGTGCAATCAGCAAAAAATTGTATTTGACACTGTTTGTTTTCCAATAACCTGTTGCTTTACAATTATGTTGTTCTTTAATAATAATCTCTTTTAATGTGAATCCCGCATCTTGAAATATTTTCATAACATCGAAGCTCATCGGTATCATACAGCCTTTTTGGCGAGTATCTCCCATAAGAACCGCACAGAATTTATTTTTTTTCAGAACTCTGTAACTTTCAGAAGCGACAGGTTTCATTTGAGCAAGAAAATCTTTTACTGTAAGTTGCGATAAATCTTCTTTTATTCCGTCACTGTATTTAATAATATCCGCATACGGAGGATGTGTGCAAATTAAATCTATGGAATTATCCGCAACAAAATCGAGATTTCTTGCATCTCCTTTATGTATAAAAACATTTCCTTTTGCGGAAGGATAATCAAAATCGGTTTTTTCTTTACAGCGGGCAATGGCTTCATCGTTGCAGTCAACACCGATTATATCTCTGTTTAACAACTTTGCTTCAACAAGCGTTGTACCTCCGCCCGCAAATTGATCAAGAACGGTGTCTCCTTCTTTTGAATATCGCAGTATGATGTTTCTCGGAATATACGGAGACCAATTACCCCGCCATTTTGCGTCATGGGTTGCCCAATCGCCACGCTTTGGAAAAGACCAGTGCGTTGTCATCTCCAATTCAAAATCATCGGGTTCCCATTTGATTTGCTTCTTTGCCATAAATACCTCAATCAGAAAGTTGAAATAATTCCGTTTTCCATGTCCTGAATTGAATATATTGTATCAAGAACATCAAAAGTCTCTTCAAGGTTCCTTTTTGCGCTCTGCCAGCCCTTGCCGTCGGTAAACCAAACAAACGTAAAGTCTTTAATCGTCTCCGCTTCTTGTGCAATCTGCTTATAGCTTCTTGCTGTTTCGTTTAATTTCGAGCCGCCGCCTGTGTAAAAATTCGTTTCAATGCCGTAAATCATTTTTTCTGTTTTAATAACGAAGTCAAACCTTTTTTCGGCTTTGTCTTGATTTGAAATAGCGGAAAGGTCAACTCTCCATTTTTGGGTAATTTCATGTATATACATTTCCTTGAAATATGTTTCCCCTTTAATAAAGCCCGCTTTAACAATATAGCTTTCAACAAGATTTTCCATAAGGTGACCGCCGCGATTTTTTCTTCCGTTGGAATCAAGCCCCGTTTCAACGCCCGTAACATAGTCAACAAGGCTGTGAACAATATGATTTTCCATTAAATCAAACAGTCCTGTTTTTCTCATGAAAACTGCGTATTGTTCGGCGGAATAATTCAGTTTATTGAAATTATAGGTAAAATCTCCGTCAGAATCAATAGCATATATTTCACTTGCTCTTACCGCAAGAAGCAGGGGTACACATTTAAGTGTTTCGGGGTAGTTCTTTACGATTTGAAGAAAATCGTTTTCTATATTTTTAGAACCTATTAATGAATTCAAAATATTCAACTCAACTTTGACTTCATCAACATTTCTATGTACTTTGGCAAAATCAACATAATATTCGTAATTTGATATGCTATCTCTGAAGCCGCCTAACCAATCATTAAAATTACGCTTCATATTTTACTCCTAATAGTTAAAAATAAGCAATTCTTTTATTGCGCCTCTACCTTTTGCGTTGCTGTTTATCATTCTCGATGCAGAGACTCTTTCGATATTAAAAATACTGTATAAATCATCAAAAAAGTTGTCATTTTCATTCGTATTTTTCGGGTCAGAGTTACTTGCAACTATTTTTGCTCCCTTTTGAGATATTTCTTTTATGAAATTCCCAAGCATAATTTGTTGATCGTCGCCAAAATCGTTTTTTGAATATGATGTAAACGAAGATGTAACGCTTAAAGGGCGATACGGCGGATCAATATAAACAAATGTCTTATTGTCTATAAAATCTTTACATGTACTATAATCTCCGCACTGTATACTAACATTTTCAAGAAGATGACTTACAAGTCGAAGATTTTCATCGTCGCAAATAGTCGGTTTTTTATATGATCCCATAGGAACATTATTTTGCCCGTTTGCATTTACTCGGTAAAGGCCATTAAAACATGTTTTATTTAGAAAAATAAACAAGGCGGCTTTCTCTGCTGTTTGAGCCGAAAGAGATATTAAACTATTGAATTTCTGCCTTACGCCATAATAATATTCTTTCTGTTTTTGCTCGTCCATCTCCCAAAATGCTTTTTGCATTTCGTAAAGAAGAGAGATAACAGTTTCAGCATTGTCCCGAATTTGAATATATGTATTTATAAGTTCGGGATTTATATCGTTTATTAATACTTTTTTGGGATTAAAATTTGCAAGAACATCAAACAATACTGCCCCGCCTCCGACAAAAGGCTCGCAATATTTATCAATTTCAGACGGATATTTACTTCTGATTTCATCAAGAAGCTGACTTTTTCCGCCAACCCATTTTATAAACGGTTTTACAGTCTTATACATATTCTTTCCCATTTCCAATTTACAATTATTACCGTGTTCCGTAATCCTCGTATTGCACAACAGCCGCTACGGAGCTGTCCGCAAAAGCTGCCGAGGAGGAATCCGCGTCCTGCGCCGCTTTTGAGCTGCCCATCCAGCCGATATAAAGCAGCCAGACCGCCGCAATGAGAATAATCTTTAACAGTTTATTCAGTTTTCTGCTTCTTGAAATAAGAATTGTTGCCGGCACGGAAAAAATGAATATCCAGCCGAGCACCCACAGCCACGTCCTCCGCTTCGGCTTTACGGGTTCCGTCTGCGTCCGGTATGTATAGCCGTAATTCTGCGGCGCTGCCGCCGTTACGTTTATTTCCGTATATCCGCAGTTGGGGCACGCGTTTGTAAAATATTCGTTTCCGCATTCGGGGCAGTGTTTCGGTTCCGCATCCGCCTTTACGCCGCATTTTGAGCAGAATTTTCCGTCTTCAATTACCGAGCCGCAGTTCGGGCATATATACGTAAAATCACTCGCTCCGCACGACGGGCAGAAAACAGCGTCGTTTTCCGCCTGTTTGCCGCAATAGCTGCATTTTTTCATTAAACCGTCCCCCTGTCTTTCTGCATTTTTATCGGTTATTTAATCCCCATAAGCGCGAGCGCCGCCTTTGCCGCGGACTGTTCAGCGCTCTTTTTGGAGTGTCCCGCGCCTTTTGCGATAATGTTTGAGTTGATTTTTACCTGACATACAAACATTCTGTCGTGCGCGGGGCCGCTCTCCTCTATAATCTCGTAAGAGAGAAGCTCGCCCTTGTTTTTCTGCACAATCTCCTGCAAAACCGATTTCCAGTCGTGCATTATATCGTATTCGCCCGCCGCCTTTGCAATAAACGGCAGAATTATTTTTTTAACCTCTTCGATGCCTCCGTCCAGATAAACGGCGCCCAGCATCGCCTCAACGGCGTCGGCAAGCGTTGATTTTCTCTCGGTGCCCGCCGCTTTTTCGCCTTTGCCGAAAAGAAGGCATTCGCCGAGATTTATCTGTTTTGCAAAAACGAAAAGCGACTCTTCGCAGACAAGCGCGGCTTTAAGCTTTGTTAAAACGCCCTCGTTTTCGTTTATATTCGAAAAGAGGTATTCGCAGGTAATCAGCGAAAGCACCGAGTCGCCCAGAAATTCGAGCCGCTCGTTAGACGCCGTTTCCTGTTTATGCTCGTTGTAAAAAGACGAATGCGTAATCGCGTCCGCCGCAAAGCGTCTGTTTTTGAAAGAGTAGTTTATCTTTTTTTCAAGAAGCGCTATTTTTTCTTCCGCCTCGGGGTAAAAAGAGGTATTCATCTTATTTTTCCTTACTTTTTTTATCAACCGCTTCGGTGAGATTTTCAACTGTAAACGGTCCTTTTTTTGGAAGCTTCGGCGTAACGCCGAATTCCTCCTCGATTATCATTGCAAGTTCGAGCATATCGTATTCGTCTGCGAAAAGGTCTTCAAAAAGGTCCGTTTCGGGCGTGATTTCACTTTCGTCCGTATCAAAAATATCCGCAAGAAACGGTTTTAATTTATTGAATACACCCGGTTTAAGCATTTGTTTCTTCCTTTTCCATTGCCGCCTCGATCTGCGGAATAACGTCCGTTTTAACAAGGTTTACCGCCTGGCGGATCGAGTTGAAAAATCCCTTTTCGTCCGAAGAGCCGTGCGCCTTTATCACGGGTTTTGAAATACCCAGAAGCATTGCGCCGCCGATCTCTTTGTAGTCCATGCGTTTTCTGAATTCCTTTATGCCCTTCATAACGAAAAGTGCGCCGATTTTTGTGATAATGTTTCTGGTAAAAATGTTTTTTACCTCATCCGAAATCATTTTGCCCGCGCCTTCGTACGTTTTAAGAATCATATTGCCCGTAAAGCCGTCCGCCACCGCAACGTCGCATTCGCCGAGGGGAAGTCCGCGGCCCTCAACGTTGCCCACAAAATTGATTTTTGCGTTTTGCTTTAAAAGCTTGTGCGTTTCGATATAAAGCTCGGTGCCCTTCGTTTCCTCCGCGCCGTTGTTTGCAAGACCGACTCTCGGCGACGCTATGCCGTGTATGTTTTTCATATAAACCGAGCCCATCACGGCAAACTGTTCGAGCATTTCCGGCTTGCAGTCAAGGTTTGCGCCGGAGTCCACTATCATCATAAGTCCGCCTTTAACGGGCATAACGGGAGCCATTGCCGCGCGGCGAACGCCTTTTATGCACCTTACAAACAGCGTTGCGCCCACAAGCAGAGCGCCGGAGTTTCCCGCCGACACAAGAGCGTCACCCTCGCCGTTTTTAAGCATTGCAAGAGACTTTGCAAGCGAACTTTCCGTTTTTTTGCGGACCGATATCGGCTCGTCGTGCATTGTGATAACGTCTTCCGCATTAACGATTTCTATGCCGTCCCGCGAAAGCGAGTTTGCCTCAAAAACCCTGTTTATTTCGTCTTCTCTGCCTACGAGCTTTATGTTTACGCCGAATTCCTTTACCGCCTTAACGGATGCCGTTACCATAACGTCGGGGGAATTGTCCGCGCCCATTGCATCTACTATAATAATCATTTTTCCTGCCCTCTCATATAAAATTCGGTATTTTTTATTATTTCAAGCGCGCGCTGCGAATACATTTCTTTTCTGTCCGCCTTTTTCGGCTTTTTCCCCGTCCATTCAAGAGGCGGAAATATGCCGAAATTAACGTTCATCGGCTGAAAATCGGTTATATTTTCGTTGCTTATATAGTGCGCAAGCGCGCCGATCGCCGTTTCGGGCGGAAAAATGAATCTATCATCCCGCGCGGCGTTTATACCCGCAACGAAGCCAGAAGAACAGCTTTCTATATACCCCTCAACGCCCGTCATCTGTCCCGCAAAAAAGAGATTTTTTCTCTTTACCGTTTCGTATGCCGCCGTAAGATTGCCGGGCGACGAGATAAACGTGTTTCTGTGCATAACGCCGTAGCGCACAAACTCGGCGTTTTCAAGCCCCGGTATCAAGCCGAAAACGCGGCGCTGTTCGGGGAATTTAAGATGCGTCTGAAATCCGACTATATTGTATACCGTCTCCGCGGCGTTGTCTTTTCGCAGCTGGACTACCGCACAGGGCGTTTTCCCCGTTTTCGGATCGGGCAGCCCCACCGGCTTTAACGGACCGAAAAGCAGCGTTTCTTTTCCTCTTGCCGCCATTGTTTCAACGGGCATGCACCCCTCGAAAACGTTGTTTTCAAAATCGCGTATTTCAGCCGTTTCGGCGTTTATGAGCGCTTCGTAAAACGCCTCGTATTCCTCTTTCGTCATCGGACAGTTTATATAGTCCGGCGTGCCTTTGCCGTAGCGCGATGCGAAATACGCCTTTTGCATATCAACGCTTTCAAAAGTAACCGTAGGCGCCGCGGCGTCGAAAAAATGAAGCCCTTCGCTGCCGAAAAACTCCGCGATTCTGCCCGCAAGAGCGTCGGAAGTAAGCGGACCGGTTGCAATAACCGTGGGGCAGTCGAATTCGAGCGTATCTATCTCTTTTTCGATAATTTCGATATTCGGCTCGTTTTTTATGTGCTCAGTTACGGCTCTCGGAAACGCCTCTCTGTCCACCGCAAGAGCGCCGCCCGCCGGCACGCGCGTTAAATCGGCGCATTTCATTATAAGCGAGCCCATTTCGCGCAGTTCCTCTTTCAGAAGCCCGATCGCGTTTGAAAGTCCTTCGGCGCGAAACGAGTTTGAGCAGCAAAGCTCGCAGAAATCGGATGAACTGTGCGCAGGTATGCGCTTTTTCGGCTTCATCTCGTAAAGACGGACTTTCGCTCCGCTCTTTGCCGCCTGCCACGCTGCCTCGCAGCCCGCAAGCCCCGCGCCGACAACGTTTACTGTCTTTTTTTCCAAATTTTACTCCTTTATACCGTCATTCCGCCGTCAATGGTAAGTATCTGTCCCGTAACGTATTCCGCCTCGGCAAGAAACAGAACGGCTTTTGCCACGTCGAAAGGACTGCCGAAACGGCGAAGAAGTATCTGCTCTTTAAGCTCTTTTACGGTGTCAGCGTCAATATGCGCGTTCATATCCGTATCTATAACCCCGGGGCATACGCAGTTTACGCGGATATCCGATAACGAAAGCTCCTTTGCAAGCGCCTTTGTCATACCTATCATTCCCGCCTTTGCCGCAGAATACGCAACCTCGCACGATGCGCCCGTAACGCCCCACATTGAAGAGACGTTTACTATTGCTCCGCCGCCTGCGTTTATCATGCCCCGCGTTACCGCCTTAGAGCAGAAAAACGCGGTTTTCAGATTGTTTGCAAATACTCCGTCCCAGTCCCGTTCGGCGGTTTCGGTAAAAAGTTTTATAAGACTTACGCCTGCATTGTTTACAAGTACGTCTATTTTACCGTATTTCTTTTCCGCCGCGGCAATCATTTCGCAAACTTCGTTTTCGTTTGAGCAGTCGCCTTTATAAAGAGTAACGTCCGTACCCAGCGAAATAAGTTTTTTTTCGAGCTCTTTTGCCTTTTCGGCGCTGTTTCTGTAATTTATAGCAACGTTATACCCTTTTTTTGCAAACTCTTCCGCGCACGCCGCGCCTATTCCCTTCGCTCCGCCCGTTATAAATACGGTTTTACTCATTTTTTGTCGTCTCCGCTCTTCTCGCGCGTTCTTTCAACTCTTGTTTCATAGCCGCAAGACGCCTTCTGGCAGTAAAGACGGTTGAATTTTCTGAAAAGCGTTGATCCGCATTTCGGGCATCTTTCCTTTGTGGGCAGATCCCACGTCATAAATCCGCATTCGCTCGCTCTTTCGCAGGCGTAATACGTTTTTCCGGCTTTCGAACGGCGCACGAGAATTTTTCCTCCGCATTCTGGACACGTTCCGTCCGCCTCAACAACTATCGCCTTCGTGTTTTTGCACGTCGGATAGTTGGGACATGCGAGAAATCTTCCGAAACGGCTTACTTTATATACCATTTTCGCGCCGCATTTATCGCAGATAACGTCGCTTTCCTCGTCGGGAACGGTTACTTTAACCCCGTTCAGCTTCTTTTCCGCCTCTTTAAGCTCGGCTTCAAAATCGCCGTAAAAGCCGTTCATCGTGTCAAGATAATTCTTTTTGCCCTCTTCTATTCCGTCAAGTTCGCTTTCCATGCCTGCCGTGAAGCCGACGTCAACGATATTTCTGAAATTCTCAGTCAGTACGTCCGTAGTAACGTTTCCGAGCGACGTGGGACGCAGATTGCGTCCGTCTTTTTCAACGTAGCGCCTGTCTATAATCGTGCTTACTATCGTTGCAAACGTGGACGGTCTGCCTATTCCGTCCTCTTCAAGCGCCTTTACGAGAGAACCTTCGGTATACCGTGACGGCGGCTGAGTGAATTTCTGCTCGGGATTAAGCTCTTTAAGCTCCGCTTTTTCGCCCTTTGCAAGAGAGGGAAGTCTCTTGGGCAGCTTTTCGTCGTCGTCTCCGTAACCGTAAACTTCCGTAAAGCCGCCGAATACCGATTTTTTATCTGACGCCTTGAAAATATACTCTTTTTTCGTGATTTTGCCTTCCGCCGCTACGTCAACGTCCGTAACCTCGTATACCGCGGACGCCATCTGCGAAGATACAAACCGCTCCCAGATAAGCTTGTAAAGACGGTACTGCTCGTTTGTTAAACTTTCTTTCAGTATCTGCGGGGTGAGCGTAACGTCTGTGGGACGGATTGCCTCGTGCGCATCCTGCGCGTTGTTTTTCGATTTGTATACCCTGCGGAAAGGCGGATAGTATTCCGCGCCGTAATTTTTAACGATAAAATCTTTGGCAGCATACGCCGCTTCGTCCGAAACGCGCTGAGAGTCCGTTCTCATATACGTGATAAGACCTACCGCGCCTTTGCCTTTTACCTCGATGCCCTCGTAAAGATTCTGAGCAACGCTCATTGTGCGGGACGGGCTGAAACGGAGTCTCGAAGACGCCTCCTGCTGCAATGCGGAAGTTGTAAACGGCGGTTTGGGATTTGTTTTATCCTCATGTTTTTCAACTGAAACAACCGTATATTCCGCTTCGCGGAGATCGTCAAGCAAAGCATCCATCGCTTCTTTGTTGTTTATCGCCGTTTTGCCGTCTTTATCGCCGTAAAAGTTCGCCGTCCACTCTTTTGCGGCTTTTGTGAATACGGCTTTGAGAGTCCAGTATTCATCCGCAACAAACGCTTCTATCTCGCGCTCGCGGTCAACTATGAGCTTTGTTGCAACGCTCTGCACTCTGCCTGCGGAAAGCCCCGTTTTTACTTTCTTCCATAAAAACGGACTTAGCTTGTAGCCGACTATTCTGTCAAGCACGCGTCTTGCCTGCTGCGCGGAAACACGGTTCATATTTATTTTTCCCGGATGTTCCACGCCTGCGGTAACGGCGGATTTCGTTACTTCGTTAAAAGTAACTCTTATGTTGTCGTCGGGGTTAAGACCGAGCAGCGTTGCAAGATGCCACGCTATCGCTTCGCCTTCGCGGTCCGGGTCGGTTGCGAGATAAACTTTTTTTGCCGATTCGGCCGCCGTTTTAAGCTCTTTTAGCACCGTAGACTTGCCGTCTTTTCTCGAAACGACGTATTCCGGCTCAAATCCGTTTTCAATGTCTACGCCCAGACGGGAAGAGGGAAGATCGCGGATATGTCCCTTTGAAGAAAGGACTTCATATTTTGATCCGAGTATTTTTTTAATCGATTTGATTTTGTTGGGCGATTCTATTATAAGCAGATTTTTCGCCCCTCTTGCGGGTTCTTTTGATGTTGATTTTACCGTTGCCATTCAATTTGCTCCTGTGGTTTATATATAATATATTTTATGCTATTTTATTCTGTATCTGCCGGCTTCCGCCTCGCGCAGAATCTCTTTTTCTTCAAGCTCGCATACCGCTTCAAACGCGCTGCCGAAATCCGTGTCAAGCTCTTCGCAAATTTCGTCCACCGCCACGGACCCCCGCTTTTCCGCGAGAGAAAGCGCCGCTTTTGCAAGCTCTGAAAGCCCCGACGTGTCAACGGGTTTTCTTTCCGTTTTCTCCGTGCTTTCCTTTTTCTTTTTTACCTGTTTTTCCGCCTTTTTTTCAGTCGGCTTCGTCTCTTCGGCGTCCGTACGCATAGGCGACGACAGCCTTTTCATTATTTTAAGCCGCATGCCGTATTCGGAATTGAGAAACTCTATTACGTCGTCCGCTCCCGTTATCGCGCGGCAGCCTTCTTTTATCAGTCTGTTTGTGCCGGCGCTTACGGGAGAGTCTATCGGTCCGGGAATTGCAAGAACGGGCACGCCCTGCTTTTTCGCATGTTCCGCCGTACGCATGGAACCGCTGTTTTCGTCCGACTCAACTATTATCACCGCTTTTGAAAACGCGCTCAGAAGTCTGTTTCTTTCGGGGAAATGAAAACCCTGCACCGCGGAACCGGGCAGATATTCCGATACGACCGCGCCGTTGCCGACTATATGCCCGTATAGCTCCGCATTTTCCTTCGGGTATATCACGTCCGCGCCGCCGCCCAGAAAAGCAACGGTTTCCTTTCCCTCGTAAAGCGCGCCTTTGTGCGCCGCGGTGTCTATTCCCGCCGCCATTCCGCTTACTACGGTTATTCCCGCAGACGCAAGTTCGTACGCAATCCGCGCCGCCGTTTTTTTGCCGAGCGCAGTCGCTTTTCTTGACCCTACTATCGCCACTCTTACGTCGTCTTGCGAAAATACCGCCGTTCCCTTAACGAAAAGTACGCACGGGGGGTTTGCCGTCCGCATAACCTCTTCAGGCATTTCGGGAGACGAAAAAGGAATTACCCTGAGCCCGAGTTTTTCGCATTTTTTCAGTATTTTTCCCGCTTCGTCAAGATTTTTGTCTTCAAAAAGCGTTTTCTGCGACTCCGAAAAAACATCTGAAAAATCGGACCGTTTCGCCCTGTATACTTCTTTTGCCGAGGCAAACGTTTTTGCGGCAAGTCTTGCCGCAGACGGACTTTTTTCCGTAACCGTTTTTATCCATAAAGCGTAAAGAGCTTCGTTTACGTCCATTGTTATCTCCGCTTAGTTGCCGCCAAGCACGTACATAAGTATTCCCGCCGCCGTTGCCGCATTGAGCGACTCTACGTTTTTTATCGGTATAAAAAACGTTTCGTCGCAGCTTTCCGCAACCGATTCGGACATTCCTCTGCCCTCGCTGCCTATAACGAGAGCCGTTTTTCCGTCCGCTTTTTTCGGCGCAACGGCTTTTTTGTCAAGCGCCGAGCCGCAAACGGTATACCCTTCGCTTTTCAGATACGGTATATACTCCGCAAGATCCCGTCTTTCAACGAACGCACCGCAAAGCGCCCCCGCCGTTGAACGGACCGCCTTGGGCAGAAACGGGTTTGCCGTACCCCCGCCGCAAATAACGCCGAATCCGAATGCGTGTGCCGTGCGTATCATGGTGCCCACGTTGCCCGGATCCTGTATTCCGTCTAAAAGAAGCAGCTTTTCGGGCAGAGGCGAGTCGCCTTTTTTAACAACGGCAACAATCCTCGATTTTGACGTTTCGCACGAAAGCTTTTTCAGCACGCTTTCGCTTACCTCGAAGCATTCCGCGCCGGTTTTTTCAAACTTTTCGCATACGGCGCGGTCGGTTGAAAATATTTTTAATATGTTTTTCGGGTCCGTATCGCCTATAAACTTTTCGCCTTCTATTAAAAAAGCGTCTTTCGTTCCCTCGGTTTTAAGAGCCGATATCTGCATAACCGTGGGGTTTTTTATGCTTGAAATATTTTTTATCATACTATTTCGTCAGTTTTTTGATGTCTGCGTCCGAGCCGATAACAACGAGAAGCCTGCCTTTTTCGAGCGGTTTTGTGGGATTTGGGAAAACGTCTATATATCCCGAGTCGGCGTCTTTTACCGCCACTACGTTTATGCCGTATTTCTTTCTTATGTCAAGCTCCGTAAGCGTTTTATCCGCCCATTCCTCCGGCATTTTTATCTCCATAATAGCATATTTGTCCGAAAGAGGGATAAAATCGAGGACGTTTGACGACACAAGCCCCTGAGCGAGCTTTTCGCCGAAATCCGCCTCGGGAAAGACTACTCTGTCCGCGCCTATCTGACCGAGCACCTTTGCGTGAAGCGCGCTTTTCGCCTTTGCAACAACGGTGGCGACGCCGAGCGATTTGAGAGCTGACGTTATCATTATGCTCGCCTCAATGTTTTCGGATATTGCAACAACGGCGCAGTCGCAGTTTTTAACTCCCAGCGCGCGCAGCACCTTTTCGTCCGTGCAGTCTCCTGCCGCCGCCTGCGTTACGTAATCGCTCATATCTTCAACAATCGCCATGTTTTTGTCTATCGCCAGCACCTCCGCGCCTAGCGCGCCGAGTTTTTTTGCAAGACTGCTGCCGAAACGGCCGAGTCCTATAACGGCAAACGATTTCATTTTTTATCCTCCCAAAACCGAAAAATTATCCTATCGTGATTTTTGCCTCGGGGTATTTAACTCCGCTTTCCGCCGCCGCCTGCCTGTTGAAAAGAGCAACGGAAGCCGTTAAAAGTCCGATACGGCCGAGGAACATAAGTATCATTAAAAGCGTAAGCGATACCGCCGAAAGAGACGGCGTAATACCGAGAGTAAGTCCTACCGTGCAGAACGCCGAAACGCACTCGAAAAGCGACGATATAAACGGAATATTCTCAACCACCGCTATCGTGAACGAAGAAACAAGCAGTATGATCACGGAAAGAAAAACAAGCGCAAACGCGCGAAGCACGGTATCCTGAGGTATCCGCTTTTTCATCACAACCGCCTCTTTGCGTCCGCGGAAAACCGATACGGCGGCAAAAAACAGCACGGCAACCGTATTCGTTTTAATGCCGCCCGCGGTAGAGCCCGAAGAGCCGCCTATAAACATTAAAATTATCATTATTATCTGCGAAGGTTCTCTCAGCGAGCCGAGGGGGACGGTGTTAAAGCCCGCGGTTCTCGGCGTTACCGACTGAAACAGCGCCGCAAGCGTCTTTCCCTTAAAAGAAAGCGGGCCGAGCGTTTCGGGGTTTGCAAATTCGAATATAAACATCGAAACGGCTCCGAGAAGAATAAGCGCGCCCGAAAAAAGAATGACTGTTTTGGACTGCAGCGACATTTTCGAGAATTTCTTTCCCGAAAAAATCTCCTGCCATACAAGAAAACCGAGACCGCCGATTACTATAAGCATAATAATCGTTAAATTTACGGTCGTGTCTTCCGCATAATGCGTAAGCGACGAAAACTCGCCGTGAATTCCCATTAAGTCAAAGCCCGCATTGCAAAAAGCGGATATCGAAACGAATACTCCGCGCCATATTCCGCCCGCAACGCCGTATTCGGGTATAAATCTGAAAGACAGAACTACGGCAGCCGCGCCTTCAAACGAAAACGTTCCCGCAAGAATAAGCTTTACGAGCTTTATTACGCCGGCCGTTTCGCTTAAATTGAAATTCTGCGCGAGCATAAGCCGCTCTCTCTGCCCCATGGACCGTCTGAAAAGCAGGGAAAACACGGTTGCAACCGTCATAAATCCGAGGCCTCCGAGCTGAATGAGCGTCAAAAGCACCGCCTGCCCGAAAAAGCTCCAGTGCGTAAACGTGTCGTATACAACAAGTCCGGTAATGCAGGTTGAAGACACCGCCGTAAAAAGCGAACTGAAAAACGGTGTGGACGTGCCGTCGGCAGACGAAACGGGCAGCGAAAGCAGAGTCGCGCCTATAAAAATGAGCGCGAAAAACCCGATTATAAATACCGCGGACGGGTTAACTTTTTTTATCCTTTTCACTTTTTTTCACCGCTTTCTTACCGTGTTGCGAAAAGTCGATACTTTCCATTATAATATTATATTGTATATCTACCATACTATACCACCAATTCCGCATTTCGTCAAGAAGTTTTTTAAAGCATTTTTGGAACATTATTATTAATTATTTTTAATTTTTATGATTAAATATTGAAATCGCCGCCGAATTGTGCTATAATGTAAGATGTGTTAATGTAAGTTTTTTTCGGAGGAAACAATGAGATACCTCAGATTCTGTACAAAGCGCGGAGACATATTATCCGGCAGGCTCGACGAAGAAAACCCGAAGAAAATAATCGTTCTGTCGGGCGATTTTCTTGACGGCGGAAAAGATACCGATTTAACCGTTTCGCTCGGCGACGTGCGCGTGTTGGCGCCGGTAACACCTTCTAAAATAATTGCCGTCGGGCTTAACTATTACGACCACATAAAGGAATTCGGCGACAGGCCCGTCCCCGAAAACCCCACTCTTTTCGATAAAATGCCGCATACCGTTGTCGGTCACTG
Organism: uncultured Clostridia bacterium; assembly: GCA_947305805.1. GTDB lineage: Bacteria > Bacillota > Clostridia > Oscillospirales > UBA644 > HGM12619. Next base: position 66,008 of record CAMZEM010000001.1, read on the forward strand.
CGACGCTGTAATCTCGCATCCGTTTTCTTCGAGAATAGATTTTGAGGGCGAAATGGCGCTCGTTATCTCAAAACACTGCAAAAACGTAAAGGCGGAGGACGCGGACGGATATATCTTCGGCGTAACGTGCTTAAACGACGTTACCGCAAGAGATCTTCAGCGCGCGGACGGACAGTGGACGAGAGGCAAAAATCTCGAAACGTTCTGCCCGATAGGGCCTTACGTTGCAACGGGGCTCGATATCGGCAATCTTCGCATTCAGTCCCGCTTAAACGGCAAAACCATGCAGGACAGCTCAACCTCGCTTATGATTCACTCCCCGCAAAAGCTCGTCGAGTTTATTTCACAGTCTTTTCCGCTCGAAAAAGGCGATATTATCTCAACCGGCACGCCGAAGGGCGTGGGACCGATGACTCGCGGAGACATAGTTGAAATTGAGCTTGAAGGCGTTGGCGTGCTTGCAAACATTATGAAATAACCGGAGGACAAAATGAAAAAAACCGCTGTTTTTCTTGTTTTTTCGTTTCTTTTAATACTTTTCTGCTCCTGTTCCTACAATCTTGATTCGGACGGTTTTGAGCTTGTTTCCGATTTTAAATGGGACGGCGCATACGATTTTTCTGAAGGGTATGCCGCCGTTAAAAAAGACGGCAAATGGGGTTTTATAGACACTTCGGGCAACCTCGCGATCAATACGGTTTACGACAGCGCGGGCTCTTTTTCGGAAGGGCTTGCCGCAGTCCAGACGGGCTATGCGTGGAATTACATAGACAAAACGGGAAAAACCGTTATTTCCGGCGATTTTGAGGCCGCAAACGCTTTTTCGGGCGGCGTTGCCTCCGTTATGATAAACAACAGATACGCTCTTATAGATAAATCGGGCAATCTTCTTACCGAGCCGGTTTACGACATAATCCGTCCTCTCAGAGACGGCGCCGCGGTTGCGGAAATAAACAGCCGCTACTCGTTTATAAAGGCGGACGGCACTTTGCTCGGAGATTTTTCGTGGGGCGGCGCTTCCGATTTTTCGGACGGTCTTGCGGAGGTTTTCGAAGATTATTTAAGCGGATACATAGACATTGACGGCAACTACGTG
>CAMZEM010000002.1 GCA_947305805.1 uncultured Clostridia bacterium
AAACGGCGCCGAGCGAACCCGAAACCGCCGAGACCGACCCGCCTGAGAGCGCAGGAGAAATTGAAACGGTTGCAGAACCCGCAGTTGAAACGGAAACGGTTGTGCTTACCTCAGACGACGTTAAAAAAGGTGTTCTTATTTTAGTTAACAGAAACCATCCGTTTGCGTTTACCGCGGAATATGAGCTTATCGACCTTTTCACCTATAAATCGTCGGCATACAAATTCCGCGACGACGGCATGATGTTTGCTCCGTTTGCGGGCGAAAAGCTCAACGAAATGCTCGTTGAATTTTACAACAGAACGGGGAACGGCGATATTAACATAATAAGCGCATTCCGCGATATCGAAACTCAGCAGAGAATTTACAATTCAAGGCTTGAATATTATAACGGCAACGTTGAAACCACCGAAAAATGGGTTGCCCTTCCCGGTGCGAGCGAACACCATACGGGGCTTGCGGTAGACTTCGGCATTTATACGTCGGACGGCGAGAGCTACGACTATGACGGAAAAGGCGAATATGCCTGGATAAACGAAAACTGCTGGAAATACGGCTTTATCGTCCGTTACGATTCCGCAAAAACGGATATTACGGGCATTGCGTACGAACCGTGGCATTTCAGATATCTCGGTTTGCCGCATGCCGAAATAATATCGCATACGGATTTCTGTTATGAAGAATATATAGCTTACCTCAAAGCATATCCTCAAAACGGCGAACATCTTTTCTTCACCTCGTATACAGGCGAGAAATACGAGATTTTCTTCGTCCGCAGCGAAGGCGAAAAAACGGAAATCAAAATTGAAAAAGGCGCGGATTACTTTATTTCGGGCAATAACGACGACGGATTTATAGTTACGGTGACGCTGCATGATAATTCGTAAGGGCGAAAAAAGGGATATTGATCGGATCGTCTCAATTTTAGATGCCGCGAAAAGATTTTTTCGGGAAAACGGGATAGATCAGTGGCAAAACGGAACCCCGAACAGGGAAACCGTTGAAAACGACATAAAAAACGGGGAGAGCTACGTTGCTGAAGAAAACGGCGAAATTCTTGCATGCGCCATGATTTCGCTGCGCGGAGAGCCGACGTACGCGAAAATCTATTCCGGCAAATGGCTGAGCAGTCTGCCTTACGGCGTTATTCACCGCGTAGCGGTGCGTCCCGACGTGAAAAAAAGCGGAATTGCCACGGCGCTCGTTAAAGAGGCGGAAAGAATAACGCTGAACGCAGGGTATTCGTCGCTCAGAATAGATACGCACCGCGACAATACTCCGATGCGGAAAATGATAGAGAAAAACGGGTTCGTTTTCTGCGGCGGAATTTTCCTTGCCGACGGTTCGCCGAGGATGGCGTTTGAAAAAATACTTAAATAAAATCGGTTGCCCGCATCAAAAAAAGGTTGACCTGCGGGCAACATTAGTTTATAATATAATTCATAATAAATACAGTCAGGAGAAAAAACCATGTATAAGTATATGTCCGATATTCCCGAAAAATGCCTTGAATTCAAACCGAGATCGTATGTCTGCCACCGCGCAACGCTTCCGCCGCAGATAGACGGCAGACTTGACAAGCCTTTCTGGGACGCCGCCGAGTGGAGCGAGGAGTTTGAGGATATAGAATGGAATTCCGTCCGTCCCGCGCCGTATCACAGAACACGCATGAAAATGCTTTGGGACGACAACGCCCTTTATATCGGCGCATATCTTGAAGAAGATAAGATATGGGGTACTTTAACCGAGCGCGACTGCGTTATTTTCAACGATAACGATTTTGAGATTTTTATAGACCCCGACAGCGATACCCACGCGTATTTCGAATTTGAGATGAACGCGCTTAACACGATCTGGGACCTTCTTCTCGTAAAACCGTACAGAGATGAGAGAAACAAGGTTTTCAACGGTCTTGACATTCACGGAATAAAAACCGCCGTTCATATAGACGGCGTAATAAACGACCCGACTAAAATTCCCGAAAACAGGGGCTGGTCCGTTGAGGTAATGATGCCGTGGACAACTCTCAAAGAGGGCAATTACAATAAAATACCCGTTCCAGGAGATTACTGGAGAATAGATTTTTCTCGCGTTGAGTGGCGCACCGAAGTTAAAGACGGCAAATACTCCAAGGTAATCAATCCCGCAACGGGAATACGCTATCCCGAAGATAACTGGATCTGGTCTCCGATAGGTCTTGTAAATATGCATATGCCCGAACTCTGGGGATTTCTGTGGTTTACGGACGGAAAGATTGGCGAAAAGAATTTCGTAATTCCCGAAAACGAATATCTTAAATGGGAACTCCGCAAGCTGTATTATATGGAAAGAAACTATTACGCAAAACACGGCAGATTCTGCGCGGATTTCAAAGAGCTCTGCGGCGACGAAACACCCGCCATCAACCCCGTTATAGAAACCACAAGCCACACCTACGAGGCGTATATCCCCGCTGCGGAAGGCGGCAGAGTATATATAAGACACGACGGTCTTGTATATGTTTCGGATAAATAACTCATTTTTACGGTTACGGAAGGAATAAGAAAATGATTGTTTTTACAAACGAACAGAAACAGCGGATTGACGACGCGTATGCTGTTGCCGAAAAATATGCCGGCGGCAGAAGATACGATATCTGCGAAGATCTCGGCAGATGCGAAAACGAAACGGAAGAATACTGCTTTAAATTCCTTGTTGCGTATCTTCCCATGACCGATATCACAAACTGGACGGGCGAGCTTTTTTACAACCACGTCCACACGTGTCTGCAAAATTTCGAAAAAGTCTCCTGGAGCAGCGGAATAGATACCGAAACATTTCTCAACTTCGTTTTGATGATGCGTGTAAACAACGAGAATCTCGAGCATTACAACGCCGTTATTTTCAATGAAGTGTGGCCGAGAATAAAAGACCTCACAATAGGCGAGGCGGCTATTGAAATAAACCTCTGGTGCTTTGAAAAAGCCACGTATGCCTCAACGGATATAAGAACGGTATCACCGCTTACCATGATGAGAAACACAAACGGAAGATGCGGCGAAGAGTCAACGTTTTTAACTTCCGCCCTCCGTTCGTGCTGCATTCCCGCAAGACAGTGCTATACTCCGCGCTGGGCGGCTTCAGAGAGCAACCATGCGTGGGTGGAAGTGCTTGTAGACGGAAAATGGTGTTACATCGGTGCCTGCGAGCCCGACGCATTTTTAAACAGCGGCTGGTTCCGTATGCCCGCATCGCGAGCAATGCTTACGAATACCCGCGTTTTTTCGGGATTTATGCCCGCAGACGCGAAATTCGTTGCAACTTCCGAGAAAATAAAAGAACTCAACACTCTCGATATTTACGCTCAGACCCGCGATATCTCCTGCACCGTGCTCGAAAACGGCGCGCCGAAAAAAGACGTCCGCGTTGAAATGGCGCTTATTAATTTCGGAGAACTTTTCGACTTTTCGGACAGTCTTACCGATGAAAACGGAAAAACGTATTTCCGCACGGGTTACGGCGACCTTTTTATTACCGCAACGAAGGACGATAAGATTCTTTACGGCAAAATAGACGTCAGAGAAACCGACAACGTTACTCTCAACTGGGAAAACGCGGCTTATTTTGAAGGACTGCCCGCGGAATTCGATTTTGATATTATTCCTCCCGCGCAAAAAGAGCTTCCCGAAATAAAGCGGCCCGACAATGCAAAAGAAATAGTCGAAGCTTTCTCTCTCCGTCAGAAAAAAGCGGAAAAAATACGCATAGACTATAAAAATACGTTCTTTAACGAAAACAGCGATTCGCCGCTTTTCAAAAAATATCCCGAATATGCGGCAGATATAAAGCAGTTTCTTATCGATGCGCAGGGAAATGCCGCAAAAATCGAGGCGTTTATCGACGATCCGAAAAATATTGCCGATAAATGCGCATTTTTAAAGAGTCTGAGCCGCAAGGACTTCGGCGATGCGGACAATATCATTCTGGAAAAGCAGTTTGCACATCAGATTAAATATGCCGAACAGTTTGCCGATAACAGACTTACTTTTGAAAGATTCGTTCTTCCCATACGCATAGCGAACGAGTGGCTTTCCGCATGGGGCGCTCCGATCGAAGCATTTTTCGACTGCGATACAAAGGCGGCATTCAGAGCCGATCCGTCGCAGATTCACAAATACGTTGAAAAAGAGATAGAAGACAGCAAAGATTACGACTATGAGTCTCTCGTTGCAATGCCTTACAATCTTCTTTTAACAAAACGCGGCTCGCAGTTTTCAAAGTCCGTGCTTGAAACGGCAATCTGCCGAAGCCTCGGTATTCCCGCAAGAACATCGTTTACGGGCGAAGTTGAATACTGGAAAGACGGCGAATGGTTCAGCATGCGCGGCGTAGCTCTCAGCGCAGAGCGTTCCGCAACGCTTATCCCCGAATTTACCGGAGCGGAAGACGCCCACAGACACGCAAATCTCGAACGCTACGAAAACGGCGAATTTATACCCGTTCCGCTTTACAGACGCAGAAGAGGCGGCGACGAAAACGCTCCCGAGGAGGGTATTCCCCTTGTACCGGGTAAATACAGAATGATGACGAATTTCCGCATCAAAAACGGCGGAATTCAGGCAAAAATGTATCACTTCACGCTTGCTGACGGCGAAAAGCTCAAAGCCGAATTTGTAGTTCGCGGCACGGAACCCGCCGAAAAAGGCGAAAAGAAAAAGATTTTTGATGCGGAAATCAAAGACGCAAACGGTAACGCGCACAAACTGTCCTCCCTTGTAAAAGAAGGAACAACGGTATTTGCATGGCTGGGCGTTCGCGAAGAGCCGACGGAGCATCTTTTCAATGAAATGCTTTCCGTAACCGATGCGTATAAACCGCTTGCGGACAGAGTATATTTCATCGTTAAAAACGACGGCGATCTGTCTCACGTAACTCTTAAAAAGCTCCTCGCCCGTCTGCCCGAAATTAATATTTATTATTTCGATTCTGTGCCCGAAGAAGTTTATGAATCGCTTGCAACAAAAGATAAGCGCCTTCCCCTTGCGGTTGCTGCAGACGGCGAACTTAACGTTTCCGTGATTTCCACGGGATACAATATCGGCAGCGCGGATCAGCTGCTTGCCGCGCTTGAAAACAAATAAACGGAAAAAAATACAACGGGAGGTTTTAAAATGGCGGAATTATTCTCAATAACGATTGCCAGACAGTGCGGAAGCCACGGCAGATCGGTTGCAAAAAGAATTGCCGAAAAACTCGGTATTGATTATTACGACAGGGAGCTTATTTCCCTTGCGGCAAAGAAGAGCGGAATGAATCAGAAAATTTTCGAAGATTTTGACGAAAAGCCCACTAATTCGCTTCTTTACTCGCTTGCCATGGGCGCATACGCCATGGACGGTCAGTACGTTTACTGGGGCGACTCCGCCGTACCTCTTTCCGATAAGGTATACAATATTCAATCCGATCTCATCCGCAGCATAGCGGCGGAAAAATCATGCGTTTTTCTCGGCAGATGCGCGGACTATGCGCTGAGGGACAGTTACAGAAGCATTCACGTAATGGTGACAGACCTTTTGCAGAACCGCATAGATAACTATATGATAGAAAACGACATTTCAGACCGCAAAAAGGCGGAGGACGAAGTTGTTAAAATAGACAAAAAGCGCGCAAACTACTACAGCTTCCATACAAACAAATCATGGGACAGCGCAGACAGCTTCGATCTTTGCGTCCGCACAAGCATACTCGGCGTAAACGGCACCGCGGATATGATAATCGCTTTTGCCGAAAAAAAGCTCGGAAAGCTTATCTGATATGAAATGCGCCTATCAGAACTGCCGCGGCGAGACGGATAAATACGCCACGCTTGAAAGCGACGACGGAAACGGAAACATACGCAAAGAGACGGTCCCTGTCTGCGACGGATGTGTTGCCGTGTATCTTACCGCGCTAAGCGAAAAATACAAATCGCTCAGAAAAGTATGCGTTTCTATTCTCGGTTACGGACTTGCGGCGCTTATTCTGCCCGCGCTGATATTCGAAATAATGCGCGTTCCGGCATATATCCTATGTCCGCTGATTGCCGCGGTGTTTATCCCGCTTACAGTGGTTTTCAGACGGAAAGAGATTGAATGCGGCAACGACCTTATAGACGGAAATCTCGAAAAATACAGACCGAAAGCTGCGCTTGCGGCCCTTGAGGAAGAAAACGGAATAACGTATTCGATTCCGAAATAAAAAATACCGGCTGAAACATCTTTGCTTCAGCCGGTTTTAATTTTTTATACTAAAACAGCACTCCGTTATATTTTATCTGTTTATTCTTCTTTGCTGAAATCGTCTTTTCCCACGCCGCAGACGGGGCATGCAAAATCTTCCGGAAGATCTTCGAATTTCGTTCCCGGTTCTATGCCGTTATCGGGATCGCCGAGCGCCTCGTCGTATTCCCAGCCGCATACGCTGCAAACATATTTTGCCATTTTTATTCCTCCTTATATGTTACTTTATTTCTTCAAAATCCGCCGCGCCGTGTTTGCACAAAGGACATACAAAATCGTCGGGCAGTTTATCGCCTTCGTAAACGTAGCCGCATACCTTGCAAACGTAACCTTTCTTTCCTTCCGTTTGCGGTTTCGGTTTTACGTTGTTCTGATAATACGTATACGTCATTGTTTCGCTGTCGGATATAACTCTCGCTTCCGTAACAGCGCAGATAAACATTCCGTGAGTGTCGAGATCGACGTACTGCTCAACTTTAAGGGACATAAACGCGTTTATGTATCTTTTCAGGAAAATCAGTCCGTTATCCGAGCGCAGCGGGTCGCAGTCTGCAAATTTATCAACGTTTCTTCCGCTTGAAAAGCCGAATTTTTTGAAAATCGAAAACGGAGCATCGGTTGAAAGACAGTTAACGTTCATAATACCCGTCTGTTTGATAATATGATGCGAGTAATTCTGCTTGTTTACCGTTACGGCTATTCTGTTGGGCGTATTCGTTACCTGCGATACGGTGTTTACGATAAGTCCGTTATCTTTCTTTCCGTCGTTTGAAGTAACAACGTAAAGTCCGTAACCTATTTTGAAAAGCGCCGTTAAATCGTTTTTATTCGCCGTTTCTTCCTGACGCGCAAGATAGTCTTTGCAAAGCTCTTTTGCAAGTTCGTCGGTCTTTTTATTAGTTTCGTCGTTTGGGGAGGAGAGGATAGTTACGGAGTTTTCGGCAAATGTGAGATTTCTGCACGGTTCGAGCAGATTTTTCATAACTTTTAACGCCATCGGCGCCCACGAACCGTTTTCTATAAGCGCAACGGTTCTGTTTTTAAAGCCGCGCTCGCAAAGGCCGGAAATAAACTCGCGCATATAGGGGAATATTTCCGCATTGTATGTTGTTGTGGCAAGAACGAGCTTGCTGTATCTGAAAGCGTCCGCTACCGCCTTAGACATATCGCATCTTGCCAGGTCGTAAACCGTTACGGAAGGACAGCCGTTTTCGCGGAGTTTTTCGGCAAGACGTGATACAACTTTTTTCGTATTGCCGTAAACGGACGTGTATGCTACAACAATGCCCTCTTTTTCGGGACGGTAGCCCGACCAGGTATCGTAAAGGTTTACATATTTTTCAAGATTTTCGGAAAGAACGGGGCCGTGACGCGGACAGATCTTTTTAATAACGAGTCCTCCCGCTTTTTTGAGAAGAGACTGAACCTGCGCGCCGTATTTACCTACTATTCCTATATAATATCTGCATGCCTCGTCGTCCCACGGCTCGTTTGCGTTTAAATCGCCGAATTTTCCGAATGCGTCGGCGGAAAAGAGAACTTTGTCCGTGCCGTCGTAAGTAAGCATTACCTCAGGCCAGTGAACCATGGGCGCGGTAACGAAGGTGAGGTTGTGCTTTCCGAGCGACAGTGTGTTCATATCGCCTACGATTATCTGTCTGTCCTCAAAACCGTTTCCGAAAAAGTTTTTCATCATTGCAAACGCCTTTGCGGTGGCAACAACGGTTGTATCGGGATACACTTTAAGAAAATTTACTATATTTGCGGAATGGTCCGGCTCCATATGCTGGATAATCAGATATTTCGGCTTTTTTCCGTCAAGAACGGACTGGATATTATCGAGCCACTCGTGGGTGAAGGCGGCGTCAACGGTATCCATTACTGCGATTTCGTCGTCTAAAATCACGTATGAGTTATACGAAATACCGTTAGGTATCAGGTAATGTCCTTCAAAAAGATCGGTTTTTCTGTCGTTTACGCCAACGTATTTTATATCGTCTGAAATAATCAAGATTCTGTCCTCCGTTTTATATGAGTTATAAAAAGCCCGAAAGCGAAAACGCGTATGCGAAGGGCTTTCGGGCGGCTTTTCGGTTTATTTTTCAAACGTCAGGCGGATTTTGGGAAGTTCGCTTGCCTTATCCTCGAAAAATTCCTTTATCTTATCCGAATTTTTGTATATAACGTAGCCGCATGCCACCGCCGCGCCTATGCATATTATGTTGCGTATCATTTTTCTGCGGCGTTTTTTCAGTTCTTTCTGAACTTTCTCTTCAACGGCGGTTTTTACCGCCTCTTTTATCTTTGCTTTCGTTCCGTCTCCGAAATTTACAAGCAATTCGTCTATTTTGCTGTTTACCATGGTTATACTCCTTTGTATAATCTTTTCTTATTTAATTATAACTGTAAATTTATATAATGTCAAGGGGAAAATCCGTTCTTTTTTATATTAAAACTTCGCGCTCTCCGCAATTTCAATCCATCTTTTCGCCATCAGTCTGTGGCCGACAAACGTCGGGTGGATATTATCCCATACAAGATATGAAGGATGAACTTTTTTTGCCGCTTCGTCAAAAAGCGACTGAAACGGTACGAATACCGCGCCGTTTTTTTTTGCGAGCGCGGGCAGGGCCGCGCTTATTGCGTCAAGCTTTTCCCTGTATTTTTTCATAACCTCTTCGGTATGGTTTTTGTTTCCGAATACAAAGTCCTGCTCACAGACGGGATGCGGGAAAAATTCATACTGATTTTCACGGTTTTTCGCATCGAGATAAAACGGCTCGCAGATAAAGAATTTAACGTCTGGCAGCGCAGCGAACGTTCTGCTTAAAATCGATTCCGCGGCGGAAATATAATTTTTTGTAAATATATCGGTGCTTTCGTCAAGCGATCTTGCAACGTCGTTTATGCCGGCAAGAAGACTTATCAGCGCAGGGCGGTAAAAAAGCGCGTCCATTTCCCAGTCTTCGCATATTTGCGCCATCGTTTTGCCCGAAACGCCCTTGTTATAAAATTTCGGCATGCTTTCAATATTGTTTTCGGCAAGATATCCGCATACGATTTCCTGATATCCGTGACCGAGAATATGGTTCCCGTCCATGCAGTTGCCTCTGCCGCCGTGTGTGATTGAGTCGCCCGTAAACAAAACGGTGTCTCCGCTTTTCAGTGTAATCATTTTTTTCTCCTAAATTATCGTTTCAATATACTCGCAGAATTCGTCGGTAAGACCGAGATCAAAAACAAGGCGGGAAAGAATGTATTTATCCCGTATATCCTTTGTTGCGGCGAACGTTTCGGGAACGGTTGAAGAGTCTATGCCTATTTCCTTCGGCGTTTTGGGACATCCTACGCTGTCAAGCAGCTTTTCAAGCGTTTTTCCGGACGGTATCTCCTGCGCAACTATCTTTTTTATTCCGTCAAAGTTTTTTATAATCGCATCAATTCTTTTTCCGTAATTTTCAAACGAATATTTGTTTTCTTTCTTTTCAAGCTCAATCATTGTTTCCGCGCCTTTTCCGAGAAAACGGCGAAGGTCCTGCCAATGCTCTGACAGACTGAAATTATTAACGGCATATACCGCCTTTTCTCTGTTTGGCTCAACGGTGCAAAGCTTTTCATAAAGTTTTGCGCAGATCAGAGTGCCTATTGCGCACTGTATGCCGTGCGTTGACGAGCTGCAGCCGAATTCAAGCGCGCGCATATCCCATATATGCGAAAAATAATGTTCGTTGCCCGATGCCGGTCTTGACGCGTTTGCAAAGCTCATAGCCGCACCGGCATAAACAAGACCGTTGAAAACGGCTTCGACGGCGGCGTCCTCGCGGTTTTTAAGCCCTTCGGCGTTATCTACGCAGAGTTTTACCGATTTTCGTATAAGAGCCGCAATATCATCGCAGTAGTATTCTCCGTTTATAAGGTGCGATATCCGCCACTCGGCAATGCTTATATATTTTGCTATAATGTCTCCGAGACCCGAAACAAGCGATTTTTCGGGCGCATTTTTAAGTATTTCGGTATCTCCTATAATAATATCCGCGCATCTGGACTGCAACGATACTTTCAGCCCGTCGCGGTCCACTGAAGAGGTCGCTGAGGCATATCCGTCCATGGAAGGGGCGGTAGCGACTATGATATATTTACTTTTAGATACGTTTGCAAGTATCTTGCTTATATCGTTTATAACGCCCGACCCAACGCCCACAACGATGTCGCAGGAGGTGTCAAAATGCATAATTGCCGCCCCGACCGCCTTTTCGTCGGGTTTAACGTCTCCGTGCGGAAAAACGTATGACGAATAAGCAATTTCTTCGTTTTTCAGTATTTCCGTAACCTTTTCCCCGCATGCGGCAAAAGTGTTTTTATCGGCAAGAATAAACGGTTTTGCCCCTCCGAGAAGCCGAAGCTTTTCGGGCAAAAGATTAATTGCTCCGTTCCCCGTAACTACTTCCGAAACGTCGCAGAGGTGATCTTTTCCGCATTTGCATCCGTGCGGCTTTATTCCTTCAACAGTCATTTAATCCTCGAAAACTTTTTTTTCAATAATATCATAAAATCACGAAACCGTCAAGCGTAAAAACAGAAAAACGGAAGAAATTTCAAAAGAAATCTCCTCCGTTTATTCAATCTTTCAGCGTGTCAAGCAATTTGTAAAGCAGGGTGTAAAGCTGCAGGGCGTCGCTTTGTTCCATAGAAACGCATTTTGCCATTTTGTTCGGAATTTCCGCCGCTTTGTCTTTAAGCTTTTCGCCGTTTTCCGTTAGACCGACGGTTACGGTCCGCTCGTCGCTTTTATCTCTTGTTTTGAAAACAAGCCCTTTTTCTTCAAGACTTTTTATAACGGGTGAAATTGTTCCCGAATCGAGAAAAAGCTTTTCGCCGAGTGATTTTACGTTTATGCTTTTCTCTTCCCACAGCACCATCATGGCGATATACTGCGTGTATGTGAGACCTATTCCGTCAAGGAAAGGCCTGTATTTTTTGATTATTTCCCTCGATGCGGCGTAAAGAGGAAAACAGATCTGGTTTTCCAGCTTCAAAGCGTCGTATTTTTCTGCTTTTTTCATTTTTTTGCCCTATCCGATGCATTCGGCAATTTTATCATTGAGAGTTTTCATATCCGTCGGCTCGAAACGCGCAACGATATTTCCTTCGCGGTCGATGAGAAATTTTGTAAAATTCCATTTGATGTTGCCGTTGTTTTTGTAATCTTTGTCGTTTTTCTTAACAACGCCCGAAAGAATTATGCTCATGGGCGATTTGCCGAAGCCCTCGAATTTTGTGTTTTCGGTGAGCCATTTGTAAAGGGGAATTGCGTTTTCGCCGTTAACGTCGATTTTCGCAAACTGCGGGAACGTTATGCCGAAACGGCCTTTGCAGAAAGTGTGAATCTCCTCGTTGTCGCCCGGCGCCTGTTCTCCGAACTGATTGCACGGAAAATCGAGAATTTCAAAACCTTTGTCCTTGTATTCCTCGTAAATTTTCTGTAGTTCTTCATATTGCGGCGTAAATCCGCAGCCCGTTGCTGTGTTTACTACCAGAACAACCTTGCCTTTGTATTCCGAAAGCGCATGGTCTTCGCCTTTTCTTGTTTTAACCGTAAAATCGTATAAGTTCATTTTTATTCCTCCGTTTGATTTAGTTCAATTCAATTGAGTTCAATTTATTTTAACCGATTTTTATCTGTTTGTCAACGGCGAAACGGAAACGAAAATGTAAAAAAATTATAAAATAGTATTATGACACAATAATACTTGAAATAATATAAACGATATGATATATTAAACATAACGGAATTACGAAAAAGGGGGAATATAATAATGAAAAGAAAAATCACGCTTCTTGACGGCGCGGTAGGTACAACTCTCTGGGCAATTGCGGAATCGCACGGCGCAAAAAAGGAGCCCGTATGGAAATATAATATCGATCATCCCGAATTCGTGCGGGAACTTACCGAAAAATACCTTGAAGCGGGCAGCGAAATAATACTTGCAAACACTTTCGGCGCAAACGGTCCCGCGGTAAAGTATTCGTCGTCCTACGACCCGAAAGACGTTATAACGGCGGGCGTAAACATTGCAAAAGAAGTGCTGAAGGGCTCTTCCGCAAAGCTCTGCATGGCTGTGGGACCTCTAACGCAGATACTTGAACCCTACGGAGATCTTGAAGAGGACGAATGCTTTGCAATTTACGAGGAAATGATTTCCGCCGGCATTGAAGCGGGCTGCGAAATGATAATGGTCCAGACTTTTATGGATCTTTCAATGATGCGCATTGCCGCAACCGTTGCAAAAAGATACGGAGTTCCCGTTTTTTGCACGATGACTTTCGAAAAAGCCGGCAAAACAATGTTCGGCAATTCCGTTCAGGACGTTATAGATACGCTCGTTCCGCTCGGCATAGACGCAATAGGACTGAACTGCTCTCTCGGCCCGGACCTTGCGCTGCCGATAATAAAGGAGTTTGCCGAAAAAACAACGCTGCCCATAGTTTTCAAGCCGAACGCAGGCAAACCGATACTCAGCGCGGACGGCTCGACCTCAACGGCATACAGCGCGGAGCAGTTTGCAGAGGACATAAAGCCCGCCCTTGAATACGTATCATATATCGGCGGCTGCTGCGGCTCGGACTCAACATACGTCAAAGAAATAAAGAAGCTGCTGTGAAGTTATAATAATATGTTAATCCCTCTTTGTATGAATTGCAAAGAGGGATTTTGAAATATGCAGGTTAACGCCGAAACCCTCCCGGGTTCGAATCCGATACAGTACATAATAACAAAAAGACAGCCAAAGGGAGAGGCTACGTAAGGAAGCAGCTTCTCCCTTCGGCTTTTGTAATCAGCCGGTACGCTATGATACTTTGCGGTTCTGCTGAAAGTATCATAGTGGGTTACACACTTTGAAAAAAGCTGCGTAACGGCAGAGCGAACCATTGAAAAAAATCAAGAAAGGAGCGATGAAGCATTATAGCTTTTTTCTTAGAAAACAATATAATCATATTTCCTTGATACGGTCAACAAGAGAGACAAACCGTGGATCGTCGTGTAATTTATTATAATAAACGTCATTTTTGTCCATCAGTACAACGTCAAGAAATTGAGGTAATTGTTTTACAGCGTGAACACCCTCGGATTTATCTTTTAATTTGCACGTAAGCGGCGATGTATAACAGTATTCACCGGACGAGCGCAATTTATCAAGATATCTGTCAAAAGCTTCAGCGTGCTCAAATGCGCGTTCGAGCGAGTCAAAAGCTTCGTCAAAGTTCGATTGGCTTAACTGTATTTCCGCGGCGGCAAGATATATACCGTGGACAACAACGTGATAGAATCCGTAATCATCTCCGAATATAAACCCGTACATATCGAGAAGCTTTTCCAAAGCCTTCAATTTAACTGTGTTATCTTTTGCCTGCTGGTATATTTGATGATTCAAATGATCAAGACCGTCGACCATCAGGCGCTGACTATACATATCAGCTTCATCATCGTAACTGTATCTGAATGCTGTGGATAAGAAATCGTTTTTTGAATCAGGATAATGTTCCGCCAACTCGACAGCGCGTTGTTTTTCACCGATAGTACCGTATAAATAAATCAATAATTGCGTGCATTCATAGCGTATACTATCATCAACAGAAGTTAAGAGAAGCTCTTCCATGATCCTGCTCGGCTCTTCCCAACCCGGTACAGACCTGATTTTGTTTAGATTGCGTCTGTATTTGCCGTCGATTGTTACGCCGATCCTGTCGCAGGAGCGCCATGTATCATTCCATTTATACCACAAAGCCTGAGCCAAACGGAAAAGCAGCCTTTCATTTGCGGGAAATTCGGCAAGTGCCTGACGCATAAGCTCTACGCGTTCCTCTGCCGGTGACCATTTTCTGTAAAGATCGTCATAACGGGCGCAGTAATCGTCTATTTTTCGCTGTTTTTCATCAAGATCGTGACCGAAAAGCTCGTCAATTGTGACGTTGAAAAAGTTTGCGATCGGCGTGAGATATTCAAGGTCGGGATAACCGATCTCGCTCTCCCATTTGCTGACCGCCTGCGCTGTGACGCCCAATGCGTCAGCCAGTTTTTCCTGCGTCACGCCGTCGCGCTTGCGCAGCGACTTGATTTTTGCTCCTATTTTGATATTCATGTTTCCTCCGAATATTTGAATTCACCGGTGTAACTCTATTATATCAGAATATAGAGCAAAGTCAATTATCAATTTGTTGTTGTCAATACAACGAATCGTTGACGGCGTGTATCTTTTCACACTTTTGATATAATCATTACCTTCAAAAAATGTACATTGACGGTCAGCGGGTACAGCTTATCGAAATTTACTTCAACGGCGTCGGCATCGTAGAAGAAATGACGCCCGAACAGATGGAAGAAGCCTTTCAGCAACGCCACAACGCCACAAACAAAACGGCGTAACCGAAGCGGTCACGCCAAATTACCACAAATCAAATATCAATTTAGATACAAAAGCCGCCTTGGGGCATCTTCCTTACGGAGGATGCCCCAAAGGCTGTCATTTTGTTATGGCGCAGGAAGAGGGATTCGAACCCCCGTGGCTTTTGGCCAAACGGTTTTCAAGACCGCCTCGTTATGACCGCTTCGATATTCCTGCATATTTGTACCGATCAACTTCGGTAATATATATTATACAATAATCGTTGCGATTTGTCAATAATCGCAGTCAAAAGAATTATGAAATATTTTTGACTGCATAACGAAAAAATCTCCGGCAAACCCTTAAGATTTGCCGGAGTGTGTTTTTTTTGCTGTTTATCAATAATTTTCCGCTTTAACTTCAAAGTAAGCCTGAGGGTGATTGCATACGGGGCAGACTTCGGGAGCGGCTTCGCCGTAGTGGATATGTCCGCAGTTTGCGCATTTCCATGCCGTCATTGTCGGCTTTTTAAACGCTCTGCCCGAATTGATGTTTTCAAGAAGCTTTAAATATCTTTCTTCGTGCTCTTTTTCTATTGCCGCTACGCCTTCAAAAAGCGCCGCAATGTCGTCAAAGCCCTCTTCTCTTGCTGTTTTTGCAAAGTCGGCATACATTTGAGTCCACTCAAAGTTTTCGCCCTGTGCCGCAGCGAGCAGGTTTTTATCCGTTTTTGCTACGCCGCCGTGAAGGAGCTTATACCAGAGTTTTGCATGTTCTTTTTCGTTGGCGGAAGTTTCCGCGAAAATGTTGCTTATCTGAACGTAGCCGTCCTTTTTTGCCTGAGAAGAATAATACTGATATTTAACGCATGCCTGAGATTCGCCCGCAAATGCGGTTTCGAGATTTTTTTCGGTTTTACTGCCTTTAAGATCCATTTTATTGTCCTCCGTTGTTTAAATTGTTTTATTTTTCAGTAATAAATCTGTGAGTGCTTACGCCGTCTATTTCCTCCGCCTTTGCATAAACAACTTCGCCTTCATAGCAAAGCTTGTCTTTAAGCTGCGAAAGGTGTTTTTTCATATCGGGAAGGTGCGTTACGGCAATTACTCTTGCTTTGTAAAGCGCGGCAACGGCTATAAATTCGCTTAAAGCTATCGACGCCTCGTCAAACGAAGTTGACTGATAAACCTCGTTGAAAAGCAGCATGTCGTTCGGCTTTATCATATCAAGGAAGCCCGAAACCGTTTCAACCTCTTCTTCAAAACGTCCCTGACCTACGTCAAGAGCGGTAAAGTATGCGTATACGCCGGCAACGGGTGTGATTATCGCTTCGGTGCAGGGAACGGGCAGCGCCGCCTGTCCGAGCAGCTGAATTATGCCGACCGCTCTTAAAAAGACCGTCTTTCCGGCGTTGTTTTTACCGGTGATAACGTATGCCGCGCAGTCTTTGTCAAAAATCGCGTCGTTGGGAACAAGCACGTCGCCGGGGCGTTCGTTTCTGTTTTTCTGATACTGTTTGAGAGAAAACCACAGATCGTATATGTTTTTGCATTCAAATCGGTTGCCTTCCGTGCAGAATTCGGGGATGCACATGGGAAGACCGAGCCGCTCGTAGGTGCGTTCGAGTATCGCGGCAAAGTCGTAAAAATAAAATCCGTTACGTATTTTGTCAAACGGTTTTTTCATCTGATAAGTTACGGATTCCATAAAGGAAACGAGCTTAATCATACTTCTTTCGGCAAGGAACTGAAGCTGCTGATCCGAGTCTACGTCAAAACCGATTGATATTACGGTTTTGTCTTTATCCTTCAATACCGGCGTATTCTGTCCGTAATTGTACGGATCGGAAGTGAGCGCAAACATCTCGCAGTCCAGAATACGGATGTATTTGTCAAGCTTAGTTAAAATAACGAATGAAGTGTTAAGATTAAGCGATTCGGCAAGCTCGGAAGCAACAGCTTTAAGCTCTGCAAATGCGGGATTTTCAACCTGCGCTGTAACAAATTCGCGCATTTTCAGCATAAGCTCCGAGCGAAGGTCTTTTTTCGCAAGCGTTTTGCCGTATTGCTCGTAAATTTCCTGTATCTTTAAAATACAGTCGGCAAGCGTCTGCACGGTGAATATGGAAGACTCTCTGTCTGAAGTGGTGGCTCTGCCGCCGGTTGTTGTGATTATCGATGACGCGGAAGTTTTTACTATTTTCAGCGCGTCTTCAAGTTTAAGATTCAGTCTTTCGATAAGCTCAAACTCGTGAAGCAGCGATGCGTTGCGCCTGAAATCGTCAAGTATCTCTTTTCTCCAGATAAGATTTTCCATATCCTGTTCGGGGTGGCTTAAAAGCGCAAACATCTTTTTCTGAAGAATAATATCTACCGTAACTCCGCTTACAACCTCGTCAAGAAGCAGGCTTTTCATGGACATTTCAAGCTGTTTTGACGATTCTGTTTTCGAAGGGTTTTTGTAAAGAAGATCAAATTCGGGATACATTTTACTTTTCCTCCCTCTTCTTCTGTATGCGTTCAAGCATCTGCTCTACCGTCATATCGTATTTCAGAAGAATATCTCTTGCAAACGATGAATTCTGGGTGCTGAGCGGAACGATTTTGTAAAGCCGTTTTCCCGTTTTTTCGTCGTTCAACGCCGTTAACACGCCCGCGCAGTGCGGTCTGTCCGCCGTTTCCGCGGCGTAGTCTTTAAGACTGTGAAGATGCGTTACGAAAAGACCCGAAATATCGTGTTCGAGCACTTTGTCAACAAGCTCTGTTGAAAGCTTGTATGCGATATCCGCTTTCGTTGACGAATACGTTTCGTTGAAAAGCGCAAGACTCTGCCCGTCGGTAACATCGCGAAGAATTCTTTCAACTCTGCCCTGTTCCTCAACAAGTCTGCCCGAATTGTCGTTGTATTCCTCAACGGGGAAGTGGGTAAACATGCGTTTCATTATTTTTATCTTCGCCTTTTTTGCGGGAACGTGTCCGCACGCCTGGAAAAACAGCTGGCAAAGACCGACTGCGGAAAGATAAATCGTTTTTCCGCCCGCGTTCGGGCCGGTGATAAAGAAGAACGAGCTCTTTTCGTAAACGTAGTCGTTATATACTACCTGCTCGGGCGCAAGGCCTCTTTTAACAAGGAAAAGACTGTAAAAATCAAGGATATCCGTTGATTCTGCGGGAACTGCCTTGGCGCATGCAAAGCCTTTTTCGATTATTTCTCTGAAAATTCTGGCAAAGCCGATAACGGCATCGAGTTTCTTTATAAGGTCAAGCCATGCGGTATCGAATACGTCTTTGTATTTTTCGTGGAAAGTATCGATATTTTTGAAGATATCGTAATAAAGAGTGTAAAGCGATTTGAAAACGGGACGCGTAAACTCTCTCGGCTGATGAACCGCAGGCGCATACGCTTCGGAAACGTCAAGCCCGAGTCTGCCGGTAATTCCCGCAAGATTCATCATAAGCGATTTATCTTCGGTTTTGGGAATTATGCTGTTTTCAATGTTCTGCCCGCGTGAAAAAAATCTGTTTAAGCGTATTTCGCCTATCGTTTCAAGACTGTCGCGAAGACCCGCCATATCTTTGAGTATCGCTTCAAGCTCCTTCTTTTTGCCGTCGGAACACGCCTCGGCAAGAATTGCCTTTACGGGCTCCGAAAGTACGCTTTTATCGAGAGCTTCCGCTCCGTCCATAAATTTTTTGTATACTTCCGTGAATTTTTCTATTATGAGAAACGTTTTCATCGTTGCCATTTCAGGAACGTTTTTAAACATTTTAAGCTCGTAAAGCAGATTCAGATCCCACAGATCGGCGCGCAGATTGCAAAACAGCGAAAACAGTCCGTCGTTTTTAATCATATCGCCTATGATATCCGCGCGGTATGATATTATCTCTCTGTCGCTGCAAAACTGGTTAAGTATTTCCAGCGTTGCCTCTTCCTGCTCTTTTGACGCAAGAAAAGCGTTTAAAAGCTCTTCAAGCTGCATATCAACGGCAACGCAGTAGTCAAGCGTTTTTACATCCGGCTGAGCTTTTATCGGATCGAAAAACAGTTTCATTTATCAAAATCCTTTCTTCATCTCAACATAATGTTTCTTTCTCATGGCGCGGCGCGCGGCTTTGAATATCGCTCTTGCTTCTCTGCCCGAAACGGCGCTTTTTGCGGGTTTGGCGGGATAAAAGCTGTTTGCAACGGCTATGCCGTAATAAATCGTGTCTCCGTCAACAATATCTATATTGCTTTTTGTTCTGACAAACTTTACCGACGGATTTATAAGCACAACGGGCACGCACGATACGGGCATATCCTTTATTGCGTAGTTTACGCTCGCGGCGTATTTAACGAGCCCGACGGGGGATTTTCTTTTGCGTTTATGCACTGTAAAATTGTGAAAAGCCATTGTCATCGTGCCGATAATACCTTCGTTTTCGGTAGGCGCAAGACCTCTGTGGCTTGATATCTCCCAGTAATCGGGTTCTGAAAACATTACCGTTGATTTAAGCTTGCGGTAGCTTCTGAGCTTTATTAAGTATAGCTTGTTTCCCGAAAGAAGCATATAGTCGGGTTTATGATTCCAGAAATGGGGGATTATAAATCCCGGCCAGCCGACCTTTGCGAATTTTGCACCGCAGAAAACGCACCTGAAAAACAGTATTATTCTTAATACGATATATCTTGTGAGCGGTATTATTACAAAACACAGCAAAGAGACCGTTGCGGCCGAAATGAGAATAACAAGTCCGAAAACCTGAAAAAACGACATCGCCAGGGGCAGCATCTGTATTCAATCTCCGTTTCATATTGTCTCATTCTATTATATCATATATTATCCGATAATTCAACTGTTATTTTATGTCATTTATCGTAAAAAGAAATAAAGAGTTTCGGGTATATCGCATTTCCGTATTGATATTTGCTTTTTTTTATGCTATAATAAAACAATGGAAAATCATGATTTGTATTTGCGAAAAAAGGGACAGTGACATGATAAAACTGCTTCGCTATCTTAAAGGTCACCGCGCGGAAAGCATTCTCGGCCCGCTTTTCAAGTTTCTTGAAGCGTGCTTTGAGCTTGCCGTGCCGGTTATAGTGGCGAATATGATAGACGTCGGCATCAAAAACGGAGATACCGATTACGTTCTGATGTGCGGCGGAATTGTTGTTCTGATGGGGCTTCTCGGCTTTGTAAGCGCAATTACCGCGCAGTATTTTGCCGCAAAGGCGTCAATGGCGTTCGGCACGGAGCTGAGAAACGATCTTTACAGACATATCTCCTCTTTTTCTTCTTCCGAGCTTGACAGATTCGGCACGTCGTCGCTTATTACCCGTCTAGGCGCAGACGTTATTCAGACGCAGGCGGGCATAAATCTTATTTTGCGCCTTTTGCTGCGGTCTCCGTTTATAGTTATCGGTGCGGTTATAGCGTCGTTTCTTATAAACGTACGTCTTGCGCTGATATTCGTCGGAGCGGTTATATTCCTCTCGGCAACGGTCTGGATAATAATGAGAAAACTTTTGCCGCTTTATACAAAAACAAGAAAAAATCTTGACGGAATAACCGTAAAAACGCGCGAAAATCTTACCGGCGCAAGGGTTGTCCGTTCATTTGCGGCTCAGGAAAGCGAAAAAGAAGAGTTTGACGCGGCTGCGGACGGGCTTTATACGTCGCAGATAGTTTCGGGTAAAATATCAGCGCTTTTAAACCCGCTTTCGTATTCCGTTATAAATCTTGCCGCGGCATCGCTCATGTGGTACGGGGCATTTTCGGTCAATATCGGCGAAGTTACGCAGGGGCAGATTATTGCGCTGCTTAATTATATGACTCAGATTCTTATCGCGCTGCTTGCGCTTGCCAATCTGATAGTAATGATAACAAAATCCACGTCGTCCGCCGCAAGAATAAACGAGGTGTTTGCCGTTTCTCCGTCGCTTGAAGACGGAAAGGAAGCGCTGGGCGAAGTGGAAAAAATAGAATTTAAAAACGTTTCGTATAAATACCCCGGCGCATCGGGATATTCCGTTAAAGATATATCTTTTACCGCAAAAAGAGGTATGACGGTAGGAATAGTGGGCAGTACAGGCTCGGGTAAATCAACGGTGGCGTCTTTGCTTCTGCGCGAGACGGACCCGACGGAGGGAACCGTTGAAATAAACGGACGCCGGCTTAAAGATTACACTTTTCAGTCGATTCGCTCCGCTTTCGCCGCAGTGCCTCAAAAGGCGTCTCTTTTTTCGGGAACGGTGCGCGAAAACCTTCTCTGGCGTGATAAAAACGCAACGGACGAAGAGCTTTTCGCGGCTCTTAAAACGGCAATGGCTTCGGAGTTTATAGGTAACGACCTTGACAGACAGGTTGCCAAGGCGGGAACAAATTTTTCGGGCGGACAGAGACAGCGGCTTACAATTGCAAGAGCGCTCGTGGGCAGGTCCGACGTGCTGCTTCTTGACGACAGCGCTTCGGCTCTAGACTACGCAACCGATGCCGCGCTCAGAAAGGCGATATCGTCGCTTCCCGGCAATAAAACCGTCTTTATCGTTTCACAGCGTATTTCTGCGGTTAAAAATGCGGATATGATAATCGTGCTGGACGAGGGCAGACTTGCCGGAACGGGAACGCACGGGGAGCTTCTTGATTCCTGCCCCGTTTATGCGGAAATATGCGCATCGCAGACGTCGGAGGTGCGAAATGAAAAATAGAAACGTTAAGTCCGACGGCGTTATAAAAAGAATAATCGCACTTGTTTCCCCTTACCGTATACAGCTCGTTTTCTCTCTTGTTTTTGCCTCGGCATACGTTGCGCTTTCGCTTTTTGCTCCGATTGTATCGGGAAAAGCCGTTGACGCGATGGTAACGAAAAACACGGTGGATTTTGATGCGGTATTCAGATACGCGGTAATTTACTCCTGCGTGGTTGCGGGAGCGTCGCTTTGTCAGTGGCTTATGACTCATCTGACGAATATAATAACTTACAAAACGGTTCTTAAACTCAGAAAAGACCTTTTTGCAAAGATAACCGACCTTTCCGTGGGATATATCGATTCGCACGCTCACGGCGATATCTTATCGAGAGTGATAAATGATGTTGAGCAGCTTTCCGACGGACTTCTGATGGGCTTTTCGCAGCTTTTTACGGGGATACTGACCATAGTTGCAACGATAGGGTTTATGATTTCAATTAATATTCCCATTGCGCTCGTTGTTGTTGTATTTACTCCTCTTTCGCTTTTTGTTGCATCGTTTATCGCAAAAAACACGTATTCGATGTTTAAAAAGCAGTCCGAAATACGCGGCGATATGACATCCCTTATAGAGGAATCGGTAGGCGGTGCAAAAACAGTAAACGTTTTCGGCAAAGCGGACGACACGGCGGAAAAGATTGCGAGAACGGGTGAAGAGCTCAGAAAATGCGGCGTTAAGGCGCTGTTTTTCTCATCGATAACAAACCCTGCAACACGGTTTGTAAACAATGCCGTGTATGCCGCAGTGGCTATCCTCGGCGCATTTTCCGCAATAAAAGGCGGAGGAATTACCGTAGGACAGCTTTCGTCGTTTTTAATGTATGCAAACCAGTATACAAAGCCGTTTAACGAAATTTCCGGAGTAATTGCGGAATTCGTGGGCGCGAAAGCATCTGCGGAGCGTATTTTCAACTTGCTTGACGAAAAGAGCGTTGAGTCGTCGCTTTCGGGAGAGATATTACCCGAAAATGTCCGGCATATCGATTTTGCGTCAGTATCTTTTTCGTATTCGCCCGAAAAACCGCTTATAGAGGATTTCTGCCTGTCCGTTCCGTACGGAAAGATGATAGCGATTGTCGGCCCCACGGGATGCGGAAAAACAACGCTTATAAATCTGCTGCTTCGTTTTTACGACGTTAATTCCGGCGAAATACGCCTTGGCGGCGTTCCTGTAAAAGAGCTTGAACTTAACGCTCTTCGCAGAAACTTCGGTATGGTATTGCAGGATACGTGGCTGAAAAACGGAACGGTTGCGGAAAACATAGCGTACGGCAGAAAAAACGCAACGCGCGAGGAAATAGTTGCCGCGGCGGTACGCGCTCACGCCGACAGCTTTATTTCAAGCCTTGAAAACGGTTACGATACCGTAATAAAAGAGGACGGGGACAACCTTTCGCAGGGGCAGAAACAGATGCTTTGCATAAGCCGCGTTATGCTTTCGCTGCCGCCGATGCTTATTCTTGACGAGGCAACGTCTTCGATAGACACGCTTACGGAGCTCAGAATAAGAAACGCGTTTGACGAGATGACTGAGGGACGCACGAGCTTTGTTGTCGCTCACCGCCTTTCCACAATAACGAAAGCGGATCTCGTTCTTGTTATGAAAAGCGGAAAAATAGTGGAAAAAGGCACGCACACCGAGCTGCTTAAAGCAGGCGGATTTTACAAAACGCTTTACGAAAGCCAGTTTGAAACGGAATAATTCCCTTAAAACGGGTTTTAAGTAATATATATTAATCATTTACGGAGGAAAAGATGAAAAAAACAGTTTCCATATTATTGGCGGTTTTATTGGTTGCAATTACCCTTACTTCCTGCAACGCGGAAGGGGAACCGAATGTCGTTACAGACCCTGTTACGGGTCAGAAGGTCGATTACAGTCTTACAAATTATTCCGCAAGCGACGGACTTGACATAAACGGGTTTTTCAAGGATATCACCGCTTTGGATTACGTTACGCTTCCCGAATACAAGGGCGTAAAAGTCTCTTCTGAAGTCCTTGAAGCAAGCGAGGAAGACGTTGAAGCTCAGATTGCGGGCATACTTGAAGAGTATGCAACTTATGAGGAAATAACCGACAGGGCCGTTGAAGACGGAGACACGGTAAACATTGATTATATAGGCACGGTGGACGGCGTTGAGTTTGACGGCGGTTCAACGGGCGGAATGGGCACAGACGTTACGATAGGAGTAACGAATTATATAGACGATTTTCTCGAACAGCTTATCGGCCATATGCCCGGAGACGTATTTGACGTTTGCGTAACTTTCCCCGTAAATTACGGCGTTGATTCTCTTAACGGCAAAGACGCGATTTTCAGCACTACGATAAACTATATATGCGGCGATGCGGTTGAGGTTGAGCTTACCGACGAGATTGCCATGGATTACGGCTTTGAAACCGTGGAGGATTTAAAACAGGATATAAGGGACTGGCTTGTAACACAGCAAAAGTCGGATTTCTTTACGGAGCTTATTTATGAAAGTGAGCTTAAAAATGATATTCCGCAGCAGGTTCTTAATTTTGTGGTAAAATCCGATCTTTCCAACTATCAGTATTATGCCGATGCTTACGGAGTAACGCTTGACGAATTTATGTATTCGTCTTTAGGTTACGAAAATACCGAAGTATACGTAGAAAACAATATGGAGTCATACAGAAACAATGCTCTTTACTGCCTTGCAATTCAGGCGATAGCAGAAAAAGAGGGCCTGACCGTTACCGATATGGACGTTTCGGATGCCGGACTTTCCGATTACGTTGAAACTTACGGTATGCCGTTTTTAAAACAGTATTTATTGCAGACGGTCGCCGTTCCTTCGTTCGTTACGGACAATGCAGCAGTCGAGTAAATCCGTCTGTCAGTGTAAAAATGAAAAAATACGATATTGCGGCGTATATCTGGCCGTCATACACCGGAAAAGAAGACAGAAGTCTTATTTTCTGGCCTGAAGGTGAGGGCGAGTGGCAGACGGTCAGAAACGCAGCGCCGAAATTTGACGGGCATCTTCTTCCGCGCATTCCTCTTCTTGGATATAAAGACGAGGCGGAGAGCGAAACGATGGAAGAGCAGATCGAACTTGCATCTTCGCACGGCGTAAACGTTTTTATATATGACTGGTACTGGTACGACAGACGGCCGTTTCTCGAATGCTGCTTAAACGACGGCTTTTTAAAGGCGAAAAACCGCGGGAAAATGAAATTTTATCTCATGTGGGCAAATCATGACGCAGGATACACCTGGGATAAACGTCTTGCGGGCGGACGCGACGTTCCCGTCTGGCTCGGAGCGGTGGACAGAACGCAGTTTGACATTATTGCAGACAGGGTGACGGAGCGATATTTCAGTCTGCCCGAATACTATTTAACCGACGGAAAGCCCGTATTTGCAATATATGATATAGACAACCTGATAAACGGGCTCGGAGGAATTGAAAATACAAAATCCGCCCTTGACTCTTTCAGGGAAAAAGCCGTAAGGGCGGGACATAAAGGGCTTAATCTTCAGCTTATACTCTGGGGCGAACGCATTCACAACTTTTCGGGCGTTGACGGAAAACGTCTTTATTCAAGCGAAATCGCAAAAACGCTCGGCTTTGACAGCGTAACAAATTATCAGTTCGTCCATTTCGTCAATATAGACAGAGATTACGCCGACGTGATGAAAGACGTTGAAGCATACTGGGAAAAATTTGCGTCGTTTGGCTTAACATATTATCCGCATGTATCTCTCGGGTGGGATAACAATCCGCGGTTTAACTCTTTCAGAGGCGGAATACTGAAAAACAATACGCCCGAAAACGTTGAAAAAGCGCTTGTTGCGGCCAAAAATTTCGCAGACAGGCACGGCGTAAATCTTATAACCGTAAACAGCTGGAACGAGTGGACAGAGATGAGCTATCTTTTGCCGGACAACGTTTACGGCACGGGGTATCTTGATGCGATAAACCGCGTATTCAACATATAAAAAAATCAGCAGGGAATTAAACCCTGCTGATTTATTGTTTACAGTGTATTATTCAACGATTTCAACAACAATCGATCTTGTTGCGGTATTTCCGTGACCGTCAGTACCGGTGAAGATGAGAATTGATGTTCCTGCTTTCTGTGTGGTTAAAACCGCGAGAGTGTTGCAGGAGCCCGTAAATACGGAGGTATCGTAAATCCAGTAACCGTTTACGTTCGGAACGAGGATAAGTTTTTCACCGACTTTGGTGCGGATGTAGTAATTGTCTTTCTTTACGCCGTTGAAAATTATATCGTCGGAAGTAAAGCTGCCGTCACCGCATGCGGGAGCGGGACCGGGAACGGGAGCAGGTCCGGGAACCGGAGAAGGACAGGGAACGGGTGCAGGTGTGGGAACTGCGGTATCTTCAAGCATATCCTCGGTTACCGTAAGTACGTCGGAAGCTACGGGTCTGTAATAGTATTCGCTTGAAAGAATTACTCTGTATTTATCGCCTGTTGCGGGAGCTACATCGAGAGTTTCGGTGTTGTAGCCAATGTTCTGCCAGCAGTCGCCAACGTATTTCTGCCACTGATAGTTAACGGCTGTTTCTTTAACGGTGGGAGCGGTGAGCGTTAAAACGCCGCCCTTTGTATTGTTGCGAATTTCGGAACCGTATACGAATTTAAGAAGATCGCCGAAGAAATACTGATATGCGAGAACGTTTTCGCTGATATTTGTTTCGGCAATGGGGTTCTTGCCACCGTTGAGGATATAATAGAAGAGGGTCGGATTCATTTCAAGGCCTCTGCCTTTGAGCAGATACCAGAGATAGTTTGTTCCGTCAACTTCGCCGAGTTTACCGGAGAAAAGCGAGTAGTAAAGGAATTTCTCGGACGGAGTCATATTTTCGTTGGTGTTGATGAAACTGTAGAAATAGAACCAGTTCTGGTTGTCAACGATATTGGAAACGGTTTCCTGGGTTGTGGTGTTGTTCTGATTTAAGAGATACCAGAAAAGCCATGAGTCGTCAATAACGTCTTTGTTGTAAAGTCTCATGTAGTAGTAAAGCTGGGGATTGTACTTGTAAAGCGAAGCAAGACCCGTTGTGTAGTCGCCTGCCCAGAGGTTTCCGCCTACGGGAGCAGTGAGAGCGTCTACCGTTGCGGTTGTGCTGTCGGAATTGAAGGTAACGTTTGCAACGCTGATGTTGCCGGCAATATCGGTAACAACTACCATATAAGTTCCTACTGCGAGAACTTCGTGGTTAACGGCAAAAATCTTTTTGTCTTTAATTGTTCTGCTGTCCGCAATCGTTTTTCCGTTTACGGCAATTCTGTCAATTCCGTAGTTGTCGGAAGCGGCGATCGATATGATGCCTATGTTGAAGCCGTTTGCAAGTTTCGTACCGGAAACGCTGAGAACGGGGCGTGTCGGGTCGGTCATGAATCTTACTATTTTTTCAAACGTTGCGCTGCCTTTCTGATGAAGGTCGTAAACGTAGAATCTGAGGCTGGATTCGGTAAGACCGAGAACGTAGGAACCTCTGTAAATGTAGGTATCGGTGCCAATCTTTTTGAATTCGGAAATCGAAATCGGTTTGTTTCCTACTTTGATTGTGCTTGCGCCGAGTCCGTGAAGAGTAATTTCATACTCGATTACGGCGCCGGGGAAATTGTATCCGTCCGCATTGCCGTTTGTTATAACAACTTCGGGCGCGTCGTACGTGCCGGTTAACTGTTCAGCAAAAGCCGGAACCGCAAACGCCACGATCATGACGAGAGTAAGGGCAAATGCTATTGTTTTTTTCATGTTCTACACTCCTATCTGTTTTGTTGTGTACATAATTAAAGCGGGTATTAAACCATTCTGATTATAATATGCAAATATTACAAAAATGTGTCAATTTTGGCTGAAAATCAGAAAAAAGCCGAAGTTTCAGCATTTTTTTATAATAATCAGCAGCAAAAATCAAGAATTACCTGCGCGTAAACCTCCGCGAGAGTTAAAAGCGCTTCTTCCGTGATGAATTCGTCGGGTCCGTGCATATTGCCGCAGACCGTTTTGTCGCTCTCGTCGGCGGGACCGAAAGCAACGCATTTTCCATCAAACGCCTTTGCGTACGTCGATCCGCGTTCGCATACAAATCCGCACGGTTTGCCCGTAACTTTTTCGTAGCTTTTTGCAACCGACCGCATAAAAGGACTGTCTTCGGGAATCCGTATTCCGTTACCCGTTCTGTCGGGAACGTATTCCGCAGAGTTTTCCGCAGCTGTCTTTTTCAGCTTTTCAACGGTGTCAAAAGCGTTTACGCTTATGGGCACTCTGCTGTCAACAGATATTTCGGCGCAGCCGTTTTCGTAAGCGCAGATTCCGAAATTAACGGAAAGAGAGCCGGAAAAATCGTCACGGCAGTTTATGCCGAGCGCAGATCCGTCGGTACCTTTGATGAATTTTTCGGTAAAGGCAAGAAAACTGTTTTCGCAACCGAACTTCGCGTATGTTTTTTCAAGAAGCGAGAGCATGTCAAGCACGGCGCTTCTTCCTTTTTCGGGTACGGAGCCGTGCGCCGATATCCCGCGGCAAAGCACGGTAACGGTATTTCCGTCATATTTTATTTCGGGTTCAAGAAGTGTGCCGGAAAGGGAGGAGATATAGTCCGCAACGTCTTTGTCTGCGCAAAGAACGCATTCGCATTTTTCCGCAACGCAGTTTACGGCTCTGCCTCCGTTAATTCTTTTAAGCCTGATATTTCCCTTTTCGGAGATGTTGCCGAAAACAAATTTGCCGAAAATAAAACCGAGCTCGGCATTCGTTACGGGAAAGCTTGCGTCGGGGGTAAGCGCATAGTCGGGCAGACCGTGGTCTTTAACGTACATATGCATGTCTTCCATGCCGCATTCCTCGTCGCCGCCGACAACAAGCGATATCTTCATTTTCGGCTCTCTGCCGGAATTCTTAACCGCTGCAAGCGAATACATTGCCGCAACGGCAGCGCCCTTGTCGTCAAGAACGCCTCTTCCGTATAATACGCCGTTTTCTCTTGTGAGCTCATACGGAGGTTTTGTCCAGCCGTCGCCTGCGGGCACAACGTCGCCGTGCGCAACAACAAGAAATGTTTCGTCTCCGCTGCCTGCCGAGATTTTAAGAGCATAGCCGAGGTTTTCCGTTTCAAGCCCGAGCGCTTTTGCCTCGGACTCCAGAACGCCGAATGCATCAGCAACGGGTTTGCCGAATATTCCGAAGCTGTCCGCTTTTCCGCTTACGCTCGGAACTGCAACGAATTTTGAAAGATCGTTTATCAGATTCTCTCTGTTTTTGCGAATAAAATCCATATTTATCTCACTTTCATATAATCGGCGTATTTCTTTTCCCAGAGTTCGGTGTCTTTCGGGAGATATTCCTTTATATCGCCCAGAAGCGTTCTTGCCTCGTCAATATCTTTTATCTCGCCCTTGGCAATAAGCTGAACGGCTATGTTTCCGAGCGCCGTTGCCTCTACGGGACCCGCGGTAACTCTTTTTTTCGTAGCGCATGCGGTAAAGCGGCAGAGATTTTCGTCTTTTGTGCCGCCGCCGATAAGGTGGACGGTATCTATTTTATAGCCGAGAAGTTTTTCGAGGTTTTCGATATAAAAGCGGTATGTAAGGGCAAGACTTTCAAGAATACAGAGCGCCTGCTGTCCCTTGGTTTTCGGCAGGGGCTGATTTGTTGACGCAAGATATTCTTCAATTCTCTTGGGCATATTGCCGGGAGAAGAGAAGGAATCGTTGTCGGGGTTTATGTAAACGTTTGCCGAAACCTCGGTTTCAAGCATCCTGTCAATATCCCTGAATGAAATGTTGTTGCCTTCCCTGTTCCACTGACGGCGTGTTTCCTGAATAAGCCAGAGGCCGGAAATGTTTTTAAGAAACCTTATTGTTTCGGCATAGCCGCCTTCGTTTGTGAAATTCTCGGAAAAGCTCTGTTCGTTTATGAGCGGACTGTCGAGCTCAGCGCCGAGAAGCGACCATGTTCCGCAGGAAATATAGCAGCTTTTTTCTCCCTTGCCTATGGGCGCGGCAACAACCGCGGATGCGGTATCGTGAGATGCGCACGCAATAACGTCTACCGGTCGGTCGAATCCTACTTCTTCGGCTATTTCCGGAAGAAGCTGTCCCGTAACGGTTCCGGGCATGCGTATCTGCGGGAATATCGATTTATTAATTCCGAGTTTTTCAATCAGAGCGTAATCCCAGTCGCGCTTTTCGGCGTTGAGAAGCTGGGAGGTGGACGCGATTGTATATTCAACGCTCATTTTGCCCGTAAGGAAATATGCGAGCAGGTCGGGAGTGAAAAGCAGGGTTTTTGCTCTGTCAAGCAGCTCTTTTCTGTTCTGAACAAGCGATGCAAGCTGGAAAATCGTGTTAAGTTTAACGAACTGTATGCCTGTTGACGAGTAAATCTCGTCTTTCGGTATCGTTTCAAAAACCTTTTCCATCATTCCGTCGCATCTCGCGTCACGGTAATGAACGGGATTTTCAAGAAGCTTCCCGTCTCCGTCGAGAAGTCCGAAATCAACTCCCCACGTATCTATGGCAATGCTTTCGATATCTTTGTGACCTGAATTTACGCACTTTAAAAGCCCCGTCTTAATCTCGTAAAAAAGGCGGAGTATATCCCAGTAAATCGTTCCGTTAACGGTTACGGGATCGTTTGAAAAGCGGTGGATTTCTTCCATCTGAAGCTTTCCGTTTTCGTAAATGCCGAGTATTGCGCGGCCCGAGGAGGCGCCGAGGTCAAAAGCGAGTACTTTCATATTAACATCTCCATACATAAGATATGTTTTTTTCTATTATATCATCCGAAAGCCGATTTGTCAATTGTAAAGACGTTAAAAACGGCGAAATGTTCCCTTACGGATTATATTGACAAACGCTTTTTCGTATGATAAAATAAAAGCAGGGTGATAAATATGATCTATTCCGGTATTTTGCTTAACGGGGAGATAAAAGATATTCTCGTAAAAGACGGAAAAATAAAAAAAATCGGCAATATAACCGGGCGCGATGAAATTATCGACTGCTCGGGGCTTGTTGCGCTCCCCGCATTTACGGACCTTCACGTTCATCTGCGCGAACCGGGGTTTGAGCATAAAGAAACAATTTATACGGGAACGCTGGCGGCAAGAAACGGCGGCTTTTCGGACGTTTTTTGCATGCCTAACACAAAACCCGTCTGTGACAGCGTTGAAACAGTAAGATATATTCTTTCAAAAGAGGCGAATGTGCGCGTTCATCCGATAGGAGCGGTAACGAAAGGACAGAAATGCGAAGAGATCTGTGATTTTGCCTCCTACCGCGAAGAGGGGATTCTTGCCGTTTCCGACGACGGAATGCCCGTTCCCGACGATGAGATTCTAAAAAAGGCAATGATTTCTGCAAAAGAAAACGGGTTGCTTTTTATCTGCCACTGTGAAAACCGTTCGCTTGTTACAGACAGACTGAATATTCCGTCCGCCGCGGAGTACAGCGATGTTATAAGAGTTATTAAAATTGCCGCAAAAACCGGCGTAAGGCTTCATATAGCTCACGTCAGCACAAAAGAGAGCGTTAAAGCGGTGAGAGAAGCGAAAAGGGCGGGGGTAGACGTTACGGCCGAAACGTGTCCGCACTATTTTACGCTTACCGCCGACGCGGTTAAAAAATACGGCGCAAACGCAATGATGAACCCTCCGCTCAGGTTTGAAGATGATATAAACGCAATAACAGAAGCTTTGTGCGACGGAACTCTCGATATGATTTCCACGGACCATGCGCCGCACTCCGCAGAAGAAAAAGCCGTTGAAATGAGCAAGGCTCCTTTCGGAATAACGGGGCTTGAAACGGCATTTCCGCTTTCGTATACATATCTTGTAAAAACGGGAATTATCACTCTTGACCGTCTTTTGCATCTTATGAACGTTGCGCCGTCCGAAAGAGCGGGCAAAGAGGCAAATGAAATAAAAGAGGGGAAAGAAGCGAATTTCATTGCCGCGGATTTAAACACGCCGTTTGTTTTTAACAAAGAAAAAAGTCTTTCAAAATCAAAAAATACGCCCTTTGACGGCATGGAGATGACGGGGCGGGCGGTTTACAGCATACTGAAGGGAGAGCTTTACAAATGTCAACAGATATTTTAATAGAAAAAATAACCGAGAAGAAAAATCCCACCGTTGCGGGCCTCGATCCGCTTTGCGACTATCTGCCGCAGTCGATGATAACGGGCAATTCGCCTGCCGAAAAGGCGGACGCGATACTTAGATTCAACAAAGAGCTTATAGACGCGCTTTGCGATATCGTTCCCGCGGTAAAACCGCAGGCGGCGTATTACGAACTTCTCGGCGCGGACGGATACCGCGCATTCTGCGAAACGGTAAAATACGCAAAAAGCAAGGGGTTATACGTTATTTCGGACGGCAAAAGAAACGATATCGGCTCAACCGCATCGGCATATTCAAAAGGGTTTTTTGACTGCATAGGCACCGATGCGCTTACCGTAAACGCATATCTCGGTTTTGACGGCGTAGAGCCGTTTCTCGTTGAAGGAAAGGCAATATATATACTTGTAAAAACGTCCAACAAGGGAAGCGGACAGCTTCAGGATCTTGAACTGACAAACGGAAAAAAGGTTTACGAACATATTGGCGACCTCGTGGCGGAATGGGGTGAAAAGTCCGTCGGAAAATACGGATATTCCGACGTCGGTGCGGTTGTAGGGGCAACGTATCCAGAACAGCTTTCCGCTTTGCGCGAAAGACTGCCGCATACGTTTTTCCTCGTTCCGGGCTACGGAGCTCAGGGCGGCGCGGCAAAGGACGTTGCCGGAGCTTTCAGAAACGGACTCGGCGCAATAGTCAACTCGTCAAGGGGAATAATGTGCGCATATAAAAAGCAGGGGCTTCCGCCGGAAAAATTCGCCGAGGCGGCAAGAAAAGAAGCGATAAGAATGCGTGACGAGATAATGGGCGAGATATAAACGGTTTATTTGCATAAAAAAGGAACAGACTGAAAAAAATCACTCTGTTCCTTTTTATTTTTCTTTTCTGTGAATTGCTTTTATCAGCCTTTGGCGGGGGCCTGAAGAACTACTTTTGTTACAACAACGTCAACGTCACGCAGAAGAGTTATTTCAACCTCTTCGCCGATCTGGCATTTGCCGAGCTTTGCTATAAGTTCGTCAATGGATCTTACTCTTTCGCCGTTGAGTTTGGTGATTATATCGCCTACCTGAATATCGGCGCCCGAAGTATCTGCCGCGCCTCCGGGAATGATTTCCGCAACGTATACGCCGCCTATCATTTCCTCGGTTGCGCCTTTTATGCCTATCTGCGGACGCTGAACTTTACCTTCGTTAATAATCTGCTCAACTACGGGGAGCGCCGTTTCAATCTGAATGGCAAAACCGATATCTTCGTAAGTTGCGTATTCTTCCGCCATGATTTTAACGGAGTTTATGCCAACGACCTGTCCGTACATATTAACGAGCGGACCGCCCGAGTTGCCGGGGTTTATTGTTGCGGAGTGCTGAATAAGATCGAGCGTAAGCCCGAGGTCGTCAAGTTTGTATGCGTCTCTTCTTGAAGAAACTATGCCTTCCGTTACGGTATAGGCGAGGTTGCGCTCGTAAGGCGTGCCTATTGCAACTACCTGTTCTCCCGGAACGAGCTTGTGCGATTCTCCGAATTCCGCTGCGGGCAGACCTTTAAGGTCAACTTTCAGAACGCCTATGTCCGTATAGGTGTCAAATCCGATAACTTCTGCGGGATATGCCGTTTTGTCGTCTCCGTAAAGATATACCGAAACGCTTGTTGCATCGTCAATAACGTGCGCGCAGGTGATTATATATCCGTCTTCCGTAAAAATAACGCCTGTGCCGAGGCTTCCGCCTTCATCAGATTTTGTGAGAATAACAACAACGCTTTTATTGACCTTTTCTGCAACTCCGGGAACGTCAAGTCTGCCTTCCGCAGTGTTTTGCGAGGCGGGAACGTAATCGGGAGTCGTAACCGTTACAATCTTAGTGGTCTGTTCCGCTGCCGGAGCAACGGGTTGTTCGGCGTTTGCCCTTCCGTAAAGAATACCCACCGCAAAAGACGACGTCATTATGCAGACTGCCGCGAGAATTGCGGTAGCAATTACCCAGAAGCTCTTGCCGCTTTTCTTCTTTTTCTTTTCGGGCGCAGGAGTATATACGGGAACAGCGGAATAATAAGCCGGCGCCTCGTATCTCGGCGCATAATATCCGTTTTGCTGCGGCTGAGAATACTGTGCGGGCTGCGCCGTCTGCGGCTGATAAACGGGTTCGGAGGGTTCTGCGGTTTCTTCCGCTTTTTCTGCCGTCTCTTCCGTAAATTCAGCGGTGTTATCTTCAGTATCCGCAGTGATTTCTTCGTTAACTTCGGCTTCGTTTGCTGAGGTTTCTTCGGTGTTTGTCTGTTCGGTTTCGTTTATTTCGTTTGTCTCTTCGTAATCCATAACTAAAACCTCCTATTTTGTATTACAAGCTGATTATACCCCGTTTTTTTGTTTGACGGGTGACGCATCTGTGGCAGGATTACGGGAAAATTGTATACATAAATACGTCGGAAAGCTTTGATTTGTCAACGTTCAGTCTAACATATTTTTCAAGCAGCGCCTCTTTTTTCATTCCCGCTTTTTCAAGTACTTTTACTGAAGGCGCGTTTTCAACGGCGCAGAGCGACTGAATACGCTCAAAGCCGAGAGACGAAAAACCGTAGTTTATCATCGCTTTTGCCGCCTCGGTGGCGTAGCCCATATTTCTGTATTTCTTTACGATCCAGAATCCGAGATCGGCGCGCGCATGAAGCGGATATATATCGTGAAAGCAGATCATTCCGACGGGCGTTTTATCCGAGCGTCGTTCGACGGTCCAGTCAAAATATATGCCTTTTTCGTATTTCTTAAAGATTTTTGCGAGAAAATCGACGGTGTCTTCATACGTCCTGTGCGGTTCCCAGAATTCGTAACGGGAAGTTTCCGGGTCGGAAAGAGTGTTGTAAAAAACAACGTCCTCCGGCTTTACTTTGCGCATAACGAGACTGTCTGTTTTAATTTCGGGAAATGCGCTTCTGAACATTTTTAAACCTTCTATTCCTCTTTCATTTTGCCTACAATCAGCTCTTTTGCATACGGCAAAGTCTCTATCCAGGCGGCATATTCGTGCCACTCGTCAAGCTTGTGGTTTTTTCTTAAAGCGTACATGCCTATAAGATTTTCGTAATTCATCGTGCAGGTGCGCATCTGATTGTAGCTTGACGGCAAAAACTGAATTATATCGTACCAGTATTTTTTATCTTTGTTTTCAAGATATTTCAGACGCAGTTTTTCGAGATATTCAATATTTTTGTCAAGCATTTCAAGAGTTTCGGGAGTCATCTTGTCGTGCGAAAAATCGTCCCGTGAAAACTCTTTCGAATGTATTTTATGCATTGTGCTCGTTGAATTTGCAACGGTACCTACTTTATACGTGTCAAACTCTTTCCACCAGTAAAGCGGCGCGGTTATATCAACCGAAACGAATACCTGCCTTAAAAATTTTCTGTGCGTACTGCCTGCCGAAGCGAGACGGACGGCAAAATCGAGGTCTGCGGGACCTAAAACGAATTTACCCGATTCATCATAGTAGCTGTCGCTTTTCGCCCAGCTGTTCATCGGATTTCTCGCGCCTCTTATTGCGTTGTCAAAATTCATTACGGACGTTCTTTCAAGTTTTATCATTTTCTCTTCCTCCGTTTAATTCGATTTTAATTGCCTGTGAAAGACAAAAAGACCACAGATATATTTCTTTTACGGGTTTTGCAAAGCTCTTTTCTGCCGCCAGAGCGTAATATTCAAGCTGTTTACCGTATCTGTTTATCAGTTCTTCGCGCGACGCCCTGTCGGTTTTATAGTCTATAACCATCAGCCCGTCGGCATACTCGCAAAGCACGTCGATTGCGCCCTGAAGTATAATCTCGCCGTTTCCGTCCGCATCGCAAGAATACTCTTTTGCGGGAATACGGCAAACAAAATACTCTTCTTTTCTTACTGTTTCGGCGGACATCATATTTGCAAACAGCGCGCTGTCTTTAAACGCCTCCGCCTTTTTACGGTTTTTGCGTATTACTTCCGCCTGATTTTCGGCGATAAACTTTTCATTTAAAAGACGTGAAATCTCTTCTTCAACGGGAAGAGAAAGATCTGCAAGCGAGAAGAAAAGATGCATTGCCGTGCCTGCCTGCGCGCCGGTAAGTTCTCCGCTTTCCGTCAGAAAAGCGGGCGGACGCATATCGGTGCCGCCTTCCGGCAGCGGTTTTACAAGCTCTTCGCTGTCTTCGGACGCAAGTTTGTTTTTTACAAGCTCCGTAACGCTGATTTTTGCGGGAATGCGGGCGGTTTTTTCGGAAGGAAGACATCTGCGGATTATTTCTTCGGGAGAAATCGGTATTTCAATACCTTCTTCACCGTATTCTCCGCCCGTGTATTCGGGAAGATCCTCGTTAATAAAAACGTCTATCGGTTCGCGGCCGGGATTTGCAACGTCCGAAAAATCCGTAATCAGTCCTCTGCACATCGGGTGGCACGTTAAACAGCTTAAAAGCAGTTCTTCGGGCGTTGACGCGTCAAACGTCTTTAACGGGTTTACTTTTCCGTTCTCGCAGAAAAGAGACTCGGCAAGAAATCTGTTTTCATCGTATTTTTTGCCGCCCGAAACGAGAATAAGCTTTTCCTTTGCGCGGGTAAACGCAACGTATAATATTCTCAGCGTTTCGGAAAGCTCTTTTCTCTTCTTTCTGCGCGATACAAGCTCGTGCATAAAGGTGGTCTGTTCAAAAACCATCTCTCTGTCGCGCATTTTCGTGGCAAGTCCTGCGTTTATATCTATAATGAGCGGCGACGTAAGCGAACTGTAATTAAAGCTTTTGTTCAGCTGCGGGAGAAAGACTATCGGGAATTCAAGTCCCTTTGACGCGTGAACGGTCATTATTTTAACAAAATTGCCCGACGGCATACCGTCGTTTGTTTTTACGCTTCCCGTTTCAACTGCGTTTTCGGTGAATTTAATAAATTCGTAGAGCGTTCCGCCTCTGCTGTCCGAAAAAGATCGTGAAAACGCGTAAAAAATATTCAGTCTTTCTTTTTTAAGATATCCGAGCGGCATAGTTGACACGAAAGACGGATACCCCGTGCGATCGTAAATTTCGAGCACAAGACTGTGGACGGGAAGATTTCTCGCAAGAAGACGCATTTTTGAAAAGAGCGATAAAAACTCTTTTGCATGGGCATCTTCTTTTGCAGCCTCCGTAAGATTGGAGTAAAGCGGAGCGGATTTATCCAATAAACGTATTTTTGCGGCTTCTTCCGCGGAAAAACCGCCTATCGGCGAAAACATCGATGCAAAAAGCGAAAGATCGTCGTAAGGATTGTCTATCGCTTTCATAAAAGCGAATACGGTTGAAGTTTCGGGCGCGTCAAGAAACGTTCCTCCGCCCGAGCCGTAACACGGCACTCCCTCTTCGAAAAATATGCGTTCGTAATGCGGGAGGTTTGCGCGGTCTCTGACAATAATTGCAAAATCGGAAAAATCGGCTTTTCTTTCGTGGGACGAAAGAGTAACCCCGTCTTTTATCAGCTGTTTGATTTTTCTTGCGCAGAATCTTGCCTGTGTTTCATAGTTGCTCTCGTCTTCGCTGTCTTTAAGAAGGTGAAGCTCAACGTCCGCTCCGTCATTTTCGGGATATTCCGCCCCGGGGTTGAGCGCTTCGCTCTCTCCGTATTCCATTTCGCCCGTGCGGACGGAAAAAAGGCGTTCAAACACAAAATTGCAGAAATCGAGAATTCCCTTGCGGCTCCTGAAATTGCTGTTCAGGTAAATAACGGGGAAAGCGCCGAGTTTTTTTGCGAAATTATCGGGGTTTGCCTGGCGGAACATATAAATGCTCTGCTTTATATCTCCGACGGCAAAACAGTTGTTTCTCGATATTGAAGTAAAAAAACAGTCCTGCAAATCGTTTACGTCCTGATATTCGTCTATCAGTATTTCGTCGAAAGACTCCGCAAGCTTTTCAGCGTATTCCGTAGGCTTCGGACGCCCGTCTTCGTCGGTTTTAACCGTGAGGTCAAGCGCAAAATGAGCAATTGCGTCAAAAGAATATGCGTTTCTGCGCTTCATTTCGGCGTTTACAAGTGCAATGTATTCAAGAGTTATATCTATCAGCGCAAAAACGCCCTGTCTTACCTCGTCAAGATCTGAGCGCAGTATATCGCCGGTCATTGAAAAAACCGGTTTTGCGATAAATGTTTTTAATTTGTTGCGGTACGTTTTGTATTTCTGCTTCGTTCTGTCGTCTGCGGCGCACGTGGGACTTGTTTTGAATGTAAAGCCGCTTATTTTTTTCTGCGCTCCGTCCCAGTCGTTTTTTTCGAGAAGAGAAACGACTGACGATAAGAAATCCGCTTCTTCTTCAACGGTTTCGGCGCCTTTGCCCGTAAACGGAGCTTCGTTTACGATTTCTCTGTAAATTTCAAGATATTCCTTAAAGTCCGGAAGGAATTCCCCGCACGCGCCGCAAAGCCATTTTTCGGGATTTGAATATTCCGTTTTCTGCTCATCCGCCCATTTTTCGGGAAATGGGAGCGACTGCAAAAAAGTATAAAGCGTGTTTATCTGTTTTGAAAGCTCTTCATTCTGGCCTTCTCCGCCGAAAAGACGAAGAAGTTCCGCAAAACCTACGGGAAAATCCTTATAGCGCTGTTCGAGAACCGAGCTTAAAACATCCGACCTGATAAATCCGTACTCGGCGTCGTCGAGCATGCGGAAATCGGGGGAAATGCCGAGCGTTTTGAAGTTTTCACGGACTATTTCCCCGAAAAAACTGTCTATCGTTGAAATTCTGGCTTTGTAAAGCAGCAGTTTCTGACGGCGAAGCGATTCTTTGTTTTCAAATTTGGCTTCCGATAAGAGTTTGCCTATTCTTTCGCGCATCTCGCTTGCCGCAAGCCTGGTAAAGGTAACTACGAGCAGTCTGTCAAGACTTCCGCCGCCGGCGGCATACTCAACCACTCTGTTTGTAAGTACGGTGGTTTTTCCGGATCCCGCAGCCGCGCTTACAAGCAGATTTCCGTTTCTTTGATGAATAGCTCTGTTTTGTTCTTCCGTCCAGCTCATTTTTTACCCGTGATACCTTTTCAGGCGTATTATGTTTCTTCGCCGTCTATTTTGCCGAAAATATTGTCAAGTCCTATTTTCTCCATGCCTCTGCCCATACCGTTGTAAAAGCAGAAGCTGTTGTAAACGCAGTATTCGCAACCGTCTTTTTTTCTCGTTTTTATGGGGTTTTTGTCGGTGTTTCCGCTGAGAAGCGAGGTTGCCATATCTTTAAGCAGCTTTTTAATGTGTGAAAAAAGCTTGCCGAATTCCTCCTCCGTAACGAGAGGAGGGGAGGACTGTTTGAGCTTTACGGGAATGTATTTGCCGCCAAGCCCGTTTTCCATGGCGTTTAAAACGGCGGTGTTGTTTAAAAACAGTCCCGAACGCGGATGCTTTTTCCAGAGTTCCTCTTCCGCCTCGGCGTAGCCCTCGTTCTTTTTTATCGCAACGATTTTCGGATTTGCGCCTACGTACATACATCCCGCAGGCGTTGTTTTTCCGTAAAGCGAAACTCCGTTTTCGGAAAGCGCATAAAGATACATAAGCATCTGAACGTCAAGTCCGTAATAAACGTATTGAAGATCAAACGTTTTGCTTCCGCTTTTATAGTCTGCAATGCGTATGTATTTCCGTCCGTCTTTTTCGAATACGTCTACTCTGTCGGCAATGCCCACAAGGCAGACCGAGCCGTTTTCAATCGGGATTTCCACGGGTTTGACCTTGCCGTTGAAGCCGATTTCTACTTCGAAACCTACCGGAACGAATTTGGACTGTTCAAACTCATCGCGAAACATTTCAAGCAGACGCGTGGCTTTCTGAACGAGTCTTGCGTAATATGTCATAAATCCCGCAGGCGGCGCTGCGTTTCCGAAAAGCGAAAGAAGGTATTCGGACGACAGCCTTTGAGTCATTGCCCTTATTTCTTCGTTGCTGCCCAGCCCTTCCGCGATGGCGTGCTGTAAAATGAAATGCATGTAGTTGCCCGTTTCGAGCGCTCCGAGA
This sequence comes from uncultured Clostridia bacterium, assembly GCA_947305805.1. GTDB lineage: Bacteria > Bacillota > Clostridia > Oscillospirales > UBA644 > HGM12619. The sequence continues at coordinate 39,493 of CAMZEM010000002.1, forward strand.
AGATCGTCTCTTGTCTTTCTCAGCTTCAGACCGTATTCGCAGAAATACGAAAAACCGCATTCGTAGTATTTTGCAACTCTCGATGCGGAAAGCCGCATATTCTTTCCGAAAAGATTTGCCGCGGTTTCTTTTTCGAGCCGTGTGCTTTCGGAAACGTGCATAAACCGTCCGTATTCCGTAGTTTCAAGATAATCTTTAAGCTTTTCGGAACCGAACCTCGCGTAAATATCAAATGCCGAAGAAACGTTCTGAATTCTTTCGGCTATCATTTGCGGATCGTTTTCCGAAAGCGGCCGGATAACTTCAATGTCCGGGAAAATGCGCTTGATCTCCGTAACTGCGCTTGAAGGCCGTGTCTGTCCCGAAGAAGCGGACGGATACGAAACAAAAAGCTTTTCCGTGGGTGAGGTCAACGCTTTATACGAAAGGTACTGTTCATGTATTAGTTTTTCTTCCTCGGTTTTTCCGAGAGAAATATCGTATTTTTCAAGCAGCGCCCTGTCGCTGTCGTCAAAAAGCGAAAAACCGCTGTCCGTACGTGGAAACGTTCCGTCGGAAAGACCGAAAACAAAGGTGACTTTCCGTCTGTTTAACGGAACCGAATCTATGCTGCCGGCAGTTACTTCGTTTACCGCAGTGGGAATAATACCTATATCGTTTTCTTCAACAACCGCAAAAAGCAGTTCTCTGAATTCCTGCAGCGATACGGTATCTCCGCCCGCAACGGAAACAAGCTCGTCAAGAGCGTTTATTATAAGGTTGTAAATCTGTTTTTGCTGCTCAAAAAGAGCATCTTCGCCGCTTAATGCATAATCTTCTGCGGCAACGTCAAGGGCATCTTTCAGCGATATCGAAATATAAAAATCATAAAGCGCTTTTGATATCTTTTTTATGTCTCCGTCCTCGGCAGCTTCTCTGAACGACTCTGCTCTTGAAACGACGTATCTTCTTACGCCGTTTATTTTTTCAAGCGTTTCGGCGCTGCGGTCATCGGAGGACAGTGTGAAATCCGAAAGAAAACCGTTATATGATATCCGCCATTTTTCTATGTATCTTTCAAACAGCGCAACGTCGTTTTCGTCAGGCGAGGTAAGCCCGGTTTTTAAAAATGCGAGCACGTGCTCGCGCCTGTATCCTTCGCAGACAATCGAAAAAAGAGCGTCTGTGAGCGAACAGAGCGGTTTTATGCGCAAAGGCACTCTTCTGTGGCAGAAAAGCGGAACTCCGTATTTTGCGAAAGTGGGTTCGAGAACGGGGGCGTACGTATCGCTGTCACGCATTATTATCGTAAAATCGCCGTAACGGTATCCTCCGTCCCTTACGAGAGCGGCGATTTTTGCCGCCGCCATATCCGCCTCGTCCGCAATATCGGCTGCATTGTAAACGGAAATGTTTTCGGGCGGGCAGTCTGCAACCCCGTCTCTGTAAAGACAGTTTTCCAGCGCCGCCAGGTCTTTCGCTCTTCCGCTGTCCGGTTCCAGAGTAACGGTTTCGAATTCAAGGCCGTTTTTTATCGCTTTTGCCCTGAAAGACGCGGCATTGTCCGATATTACCGAGAAAAGCGAATATTTAGGCTCGTTGAGCGAAGGCGCGGGGAACGATACGCAGACGTTTGCCCCCGCTTTTGCAAGAGCGAGCAAAACTTCGGTTTCGGAATAAAGAAAAACCGAGAATTTATCGCATATAATATCGCAGTCTTTAAAAAGACCGAAAGACTCTATATCTTTTGCAAGCACGCCCAGACGGTTATCTTTTTCGAAGCTTCCTTCTTCCAGAAGCGCACGGTATGCCGAAACAAAAAGTGAAATATCGTGAAGTTTTAAGTTTTGCTCAATCTGAGCCGCGCGCATAAGGTCTTCGGCGGAAAGGCCGCTTATCTCCATTTCCGTAATTGCTCCGGAAACAAGCGATATAAACGAATACGAGCGCACGTTTTCGGGGTAGTATCTGAGCAGAGGGCCCACTTCGGAAACGGCTTTGAGAATAAGCGCGTTTTTCCCGCCCTCTCCGATAAATTCGTGACGGAGCGGACCTGTTGCGGAAAAAGTAAGATTTGCGAGTCTTTTGAAGGACAGCACCGAAATTCTGCGCATGGCCTTTTCCCCGAACAGTTCAAGGAAACGGCGCTCCGTTTCGAACGTATACTGTTCGGGTACTATGACTGTTATTTTTTTGCCGTTTTCGGGTCTTTTTAAAAGTCCCGCAATCTTTTCTTCAACAAATTCCTTCCGTTTCAGATCGGAAAGGCCGAGAATCAGCTTGTTCATTTGAAATCAGTTAACTGTTTATCCGATATTTTCAATGCTTCCGAACATATCGGAGTTGTCTTTTATTTTCTGTGCGTTTCCTACGCAGCATTTGTAGTTTTGCGAAAGAACGTCTTTTATGAGTTTTGCTTTTCCGCGCATCGTATCGAGGGTAACGTCGAGTATCTGCTCGCGGACTTTCTGAACGTCCTCAAACTTTCTGCCCGTAAAATATGCGGAAAGCGAATATCCGATTTTTCCGCTTATAGACTTGGGAGTGTCTATACCGCTGAACGTGCCTACGATATATTTCGTCAGTTCGGCGTCGTCAGGGTTGAGAGAAGAGACAAAGTCGGGAGCGTTAAGATAAACTTCGTCGGTTTCGGTAAGTTTGGGGTCTCTGTATGAATAGAAGAATACGTCGCCCGTATCTGCCGCAAAATCGCATCCGCAGCCGTATGCGCCGCCTTTAAGACGGATTAAATTGTAAAGATAATCGCAGTTGAGAGCGGTTTTAACAACGCAAAGCGCACCGTCAAACTCATATCCCGCATCAAAGAGGTTGCCTCCGCGAACAAGGAACTGTATGAGGGCGGGCGTCATAAACGCCTCGTTTTTCTTTTCGGGTACAATTGCGGTTTTTTCGCCCAGACTGTCGTGCGACAGCGTATCTGCCGCTTTAACGAAATCGGGAAGCGCCTTTTCGGCGGCTTTCATACCTGCTTCGTCGGCAGCAATGCTTACGGTAATGTTTTCAGGATTGAAAATATATCCCGCAGCGGCACGCAAAGAAGCGCAGAGGTCGGCTTTGCAGACGTCGTAATTATCGTAAATATTCTTTTTGAATTTGTAATTGTCTACGCCGCCGAGATATTCGTCAATAACGCCTCTTTCGGTATAGTATGATTTTATTCTCGCTATGCCTACGGAGTTTCCTCTGCCGATAAACTGCCTCTGTTTTGAGGAGATATCCTCGCCGAGTATTTCTTTAAGACGTTTTGCGTCGTCATAATTCGAAGACGTTATGATTTCTGCGGCAAGATCGAGCGCATAGGGTATTTTATCGGCAAACGCCTTGATGTTTACAACAAATACAAGCCTTGTTTCGTCTCTTTTGCCGTAAAGTTTGTAATTTACTACTCCGAAAGATACGTCGCCCGTGTTAATCTTTATTTCGCTCGAAAGATCGGATGCGGTGTGCTTTGCGGTGTCTATCTGACCGAGAACGCCCGATAAAAAGCTTATATACGGGAGTTTTTCAACGGGAACGGGGCCTATATCGAAAAGAAGTTTCAGATAAGTTATGCCGTTGGTTTCGTATTGATGGCATACTGCGGGCAGTCCGGCAAGAGTAAACTCTTCGTTTGAGAAGTTTTCCGCCTCGCGCTTAATATCTGTTCTTTCTATCGAAGGAATGCAGGCAAGCTCTTCTTCGGTGGTTTCGGCTGTCTGATACGCAATGAGTTTCTTTGTAGACGCTACGATTTCGTCAATCTGCTCTTTTGAAAGCGATGATTTGTAATCCGCGAGTTTTTTTGCAAGTTCCGCGTTTTTCTTTTCGGTAAGTCCTTTTTCGGGTTCGAGCGAAAGAAGAACGGCGTGAGTATTGGAGAGAAATCTCTTTCTGATGAGATCTGCGTAGTAGTTTGTGCCTATAAGCTCGCGAAGATGTTTGTATCTGCTGTTTTTGTTTAGAGAATCAAATACTTTTTCATCGTCGTAAAGCCATGTCTGAAGCATATCTATAACGTAGTATATGCCTTTTGAGGTTCCTCCGTAGTCGGATTCTCTCCAGCGGTATTCCGCGCTGTTAACCGAACCGAGCAGAGCTTTTTCGTTTATGCCTTCGTTAACTATCTTTTCGAGCGTTTCGAAAATAATATCCTTAAAGCGCTGTTTATCCTCTTTTTTCGCATTTTTTGCTATGATGAAAAATGCGGGCGTGAGAAGCGCGCTTTCAAAGCCGCCGTAGATATCCTGACCTATTCCTGCGTCAAGCAGCGCCTGTTTTAACGGAGCGCCGGGCATATCGAGCAATACTTCGCCTATCATATCCCATGCCTCTCTCTCCGCTCTGTCGAGAGTGGAGTCGAAAGAAACCGCAAACGAAAGATATGTTTTGCCTTCTTCGTCCTCGTTTTCGGCGATCGGGTATTTTTTAACGGTTTCTCTGATTTTATCAAACGGTTTCGACGTTTTTATCGACGAATCTATTTCAAGACGGTCGAAGCGCGAAAGGTAATGCTCGTCTATCCAGTTGAGTTTTTCGGCAACGTCCATATCACCGTAAAGGAAAATATAGCTGTTTGACGGATGATAGTATCTTCTGTGAAAATCCGTATAATACTCGTATGTAAGCGACGGAATAACGTCTGGATCTCCGCCGGAATTAACGCCGTAAGTGCCGTCGGGATAAAGCGCCGCGGTGAGCTCGTCAAAAACCGTGCTGTCGGGCGACGACATCGCGCCTTTCATCTCGCTGTAAACAACGCCGTTTATTTCGAGCGGCTTGTCTGCGTCTTCAAGATGGTAATGCCAGCCCTCCTGCATGAATATTTCTTTTCTCTTGTGGAGATTCGGGAAAAATACCGCGTCGAGATATACATGCATAAGATTCTGAAAATCCTTGTCGTTGTAGCTCGCAACTGGGTAGAGCGTTTTGTCGGGATACGTCATTGCGTTTAAGAACGTGTGAAGCGAGCCCTTTGCAAGCTGCATAAACGGATCTCTTGCGGGGAACTCGTCGGAGCCGCAAAGAACCGTGTGCTCGATTATGTGCGGAACGCCCGTGCTGTTTTCGGGCGGTGTTCTGAAAGTGGCGCAGAACGTTTTGTTGGGGTCGTCGTTTGAGATAACGCAAATGCGCGCCCCCGTCTTTTTGTGACGGAAAACGAGCCCGAGGCTGTTTATATCTTCAAGAAACTGCTGCTGTGTTTTTTCGTAAGCGGGAATTGCGGAAAAATCGATGTCTTTCATAGCTTTCTTTCCTTTATAAATTATTTATTTTATTTTAACATATAAAAAAATAAAAGTCAACAGAAAATTGCTGTATTTTTCCGATTGAACAAAACAGAATCCGTTTTTTCGCATAATCGCTTTGTATGAATGACAATATTGACATTTCCGTATGAATATGCTAAAATGATAACATGGTATATGTTTATAAAAAAAGATGAAGTTTTTAAGGCGCAAAAGGTGGCTTTATGAAGATATTTACTTACGATACCACGCTTCGCGACGGCGCGCAGTCGGACACAGTGCAGTATTCAAAAAACGACAGGCTTAATATTATCCGTCTGCTTGACTCTCTCGGCGTTGATTTTATCGAAGTTGACAATCCCGTTTACAATCCGTATGACGACGGTTTTTTCGAAGATCTGAAAAAAATGAATCTTCTTCATTCAAAAATCGTTGCCTTCGGCAGCACCGTAAAAGTAGGTTCGCTGCCCGAAAACGACCCTGTTCTGGAGTTTCTTTCTTCTTATTCGGACTGCTGCGCCATTTTCGGCAAGGCGTGGGACCTTCACGTTTCGGACGTCCTTAAAACAACGAAGGAAGAAAACCTTCGCATGATTGCCGAAAGCGTGAAATATCTGAAAAACAGGGGCAAATACGTCTTTTTTGATGCGGAACACTTTTTTGACGGATGGCTGTCTTCGCCCGAATACGCTTTAAGCGTGCTTGAAACGGCGCAAAGCGCGGGCGCAGACGAGATAGTGCTTTGCGACACAAACGGAGGAACGTTCCCTAAAGATATAGCCAGAGCCGTTAACGACGTTAAAAAACACGTCTCCGTCCGTATCGGCATTCACACTCACAACGACTGCGATCTTGCGGTTGCAAACGCTCTTGAAGCGGTAAACGCAGGCGCAACGCTCGTTCAGGGCACGATAAACGGCATAGGTGAGAGATGCGGTAACGCAAATCTTTCGGCGCTGATTGCGAATTTACAGTTAAAATCCGGTTTTGACGTCCTGCCCGACGGCAGAATAAGAAGTCTTACGGGAATTGCAAGGGCAATAGCGCAGATAACGAATATTTCAACGCAGGGCATGCCGTATATAAGCCGCGCCGCGTTTTCACACAAGGCGGGCACCCACGCCGACGCAGTGCTGAAAAATCCCGCAACGTTTGAGCATATCGACCCGTCGCTCATAGGCAATAAACGGACGATACTTCTTTCTGAAATAAGCGGAAAAAGCGCGATTTTGCCTATCATTCGCCGTGTTGTGCCGGATATGGACAAAAACTCGGACAAGGTGGATATGCTGCTTGCCGCAATGAAAGACAAAGAGGCGCACGGTTACCGCTACGAGGCTGCCCAGGCATCTTTTGAGCTTCTTATCCGGAAAATGCTGGGTATGTATACGCCGCATTTCGAGGTTGAATTATACAAACTGATAAACGAGGAAAAGCTGGGCGAAGAATGCAAGAGCTACGTTTTTACGGAAGTGCGCGTGGAAAATCAGAAAGAGATTGCCGCAACAACGAGCGACGGTCCCGTTCACGCAATAGACGAGGCGCTGCGCAAGGCTTTGCGTCCGTTCTTCCCGTCGCTTGACAAGGTTCAGCTTATAGATTACAAGGTCCGCGTTATGGATAACCGCTCCGCCACGGGGTCTACCGTCCAGGTTCTTATAGATTCAACGGACGGTAAGGACGTCTGGACAACTGTGGGAGTATCGATAGACATAATAAAGGCTTCTCAGGAAGCGCTTATCGATTCGATAGAATACAAACTGTTAAAAGACGATAAAACCGAAACAAAGTAAAAGAAAGTGAGGATACGCCGATGAAAAACAGGAAGGTTATTTTAATAATGACCGATTCTCAGCGCTGGGATATGGTAGGTTGCTACCGAAACACGGGTCTTCTTACCCCGAATATAGACAGTCTTGCCGAAAACGGGATCCGCTGCGAGCGCGCATATACAACTCAGCCCGTCTGCCAGGCTGCGCGCGCGGGCATTTTTACCGGAAAGTATCCCCATTCTACGGGCTGCTGGTCAAATCTTGAAGGACTTTCGGACAACGTACGCACGCTCGGCGAAAGACTTCAGGATAAAGGCGTGCATACCGCATATATAGGCAAGTGGCATCTTGACGGAAGCGACTATTTCGGGCTGGGCAGAGCTCCCGCGGGCTGGGACAGCCGCTACTGGTTTGATATGAGAAACTATCTTGAAAATATGTCCGAGGAAGACAGGGTAAAATCAAGAAAAAACGGCGCGGAAGACGTTTCCGCGGAGTTTACTTTCGGGCATCAGTGTTCGGACAGGGCAATAGATTTTCTTTATAACCACGGCAGCGAAGACTTCTTCCTCGCGGTTTCGTATGACGAGCCGCACGATCCTTCGCTCTGTCCCGAACCGTACAGAAGCATGTATAACGAATTTGATTTTCCGAAAAGCGAAAACATATACGACAGTCTCGAAAACAAGCCGTCGCACCAGAAAGTGTGGGCAAACGGAAGAAACAGAGAGGATAAATCAAATATCCGTCTTCGCGCGCCGAGGTTTTTCGGCTGCAACACGTTTATAGATAAAGAGATAGGCAGGGTTGTTGCGGCGGCGGATAAATACGCGCCGGACTGCGTTATCATATACACGTCCGATCACGGCGACATGCTCTCTTCGCATTCGCTTTTCGGAAAAGGTCCCGCGGCGTATGACGAAATAACTAGAATTCCGCTTATTATAAGAGGGGCGGGAATACCGAAAGGGGTTGTAGACCCGAACCCCGTTTCGCATATCGATATCGCTCCCACCGTTATGGACATTATGGGCTTTGAAATTCCGAAGGCGTTTGACGGTCACAGTCTGCTGCCCTCGATAGAAAATCCCGGAAAACGCATTAACGACAAGGTTTTCATCGAGTTTGGGCGTTACGAGACCGACCACGACGGATTCGGAGGCTTTCAGCCGATGCGCGCGGTTTTTGACGGCAGATACAAGCTTGTTGTAAACCTTCTTTCCGAAGACGAGCTTTATGATCTTGATACAGACCCCGCTGAAAACAACAATCTCATAAACAGCGCCGAGCTTGCCGCTGTAAGAGACGTCCTTCACGATGCGCTGCTTGAAAATATGAACCGCACCCGCGACCCGTTCCGCGGATATTACTGGGAGGACAGACCCTGGCGAAAAGACGCGCGCGAACCTTCGTGGAATTACACGCTTATGACCCGTCAGCGCGAGGAGGACGGATTTTACGAACCGCGTCAGCTTGACTACGCAACGGGGCTTGAAATGACGGACGCCGTGAGGAAGAAAAATGCATAAACTCTTTGTTTCTCCCGAAGATATAAACGGAAACACTATAACCGTAACGGGCGAGGACGTCGAACATCTTCACGCGCTAAGAATGCGTGAAGGCGAAAGGATTTTTATAAGCGACGGAGAAAAAACCGTATATGATGCCGCGCTTTCGCAAATGCGGAAAAACTCCGCCGTATTTGAGATAAAATCGCAAAGACCGTTTGAAAACGAACCGCAGACGGATATAACCGTATGTATCGCTCTTTTAAAAGGCGGAGCATGCGAAGACGTTATAAAGCAGTCCGTAGAGCTCGGAGCAAACAGGATAATAATTTTTTCCTCTTCAAACTGTATAGCAAAAGAGAGAGAAAAAGACGGAAAGTATTACAAAACCGCAAGACAGGCGGCAATGCAGTCCGGCAGAGACACCGTGCCGAAGTTATTAACGGGCTTTTCGTTTGACGAAATGCTTGAAGAGCTTAAAAAAGCTGAGATTTCGCTGTTTTTCCATGAGAAGGCAACAGAGCATTTTTACGACGTTTTAGAAAAAAACAGTCTCCCTCGAAGCGCGGCTTTTGCCGTAGGCCCCGAGGGAGGATTTACCGATACTGAAGCGGAAAGCGCGGAAAAAAACGGAATAAAGGTAGTATTTATGGGAAAACGGATTCTTCGCGCCGTTACCGCGCCGCTTTGCGCTCTTTCGGTTATTGCCGCTTTATACGATCGGCAGCGTTGAAATATGAAAGTTTCTTTGCGGTTTCAATAACGTCTTTATCTCTGCCGTATCTGCCCAGGTATTCCGATAAAATCATGCGGAAATATCCGTGTCTTACATACGAAAGAAAGCTGCGGCTGTCTGTAAGCATTCCGAAAATCGCGCCTATGTGACCGAGCGCGGAAAAAGTTTCAAGAAGCTCGAAAATGCCGCTTTTATGGTCGCAAAACCACCACGGAACGCCTATTATGCTGCCCGGAAACGCTCCGCACATGGTTATAAGCTCGTAATACATCGTCGGGTTTAAAGTGTAAACTAGCGTTGCGGGCAAAAGTCCGTCGGAATACATTTTATCGAAAACATCCGTAACACCGTTTATGTCAAGCGATTTTCCCACACAGTCAAATCCGCTGTCTTTTCCGATCAGTTCAAGCATTTTTGAGTTGCTGTTTCTCTTTGCGCCCAGATGCAGCTGCATAATCATATTTCTTTTTGCGTATTCTTCGCCCAGAAAAACAAATAAATAACCCTGAAGCCCTTCCGCTTCCTCTGCGGTAAGGGGCTTTTTTTCTATTATCTTCAAAAACGCTTCTTCTGCGGACTTTTTGTCGGATATTCTGTTCGGAAAGCCCTGAATACCCACATCGGAGAATTTACAGCCGTGTTTTACAAAGAAATCAAGACGGTTTTTTACGGCGGTTTCAAACGAACCGAGAGAGTTTATCTCAGTGCCGCTCGCATCTTCGAGTTTTTTCAGATAATCTGTATAGCTGTCTCCGAAAACAAGAAGGTTGTCTACCCTGAAAGTGGGGACGACTTTTGTTTTAATATTTCCCTCTTCGCGTATCTTTCTGTGATATTCAAGACTGTCGCAGGGGTCGTCGGTTGTTGCAACGTATTCAACGCTGAACATTTCGAATATTTTTTTCGGACAGAGTCCTTCTTTTTTTATCTTTTCGTTTGCCTCATTCCAGATATCCGCTGCGTTTTCCTTGCAAAGAGGCTTTTTAATTCCGAAAACTGCGTCAAGTTCAAGCTCGCACCAGTCCCGTATCGGATTGCCGTATGCGGTTGAAACAACCTCTGCGAATTTCAGAAATTTTTCCTTCATCGGAGCGTTGCCCGTAATGTATTTTTCGTCAACGCCGTAAAACCGCATGAGCCGCCATTTGTAATGGTCGCCCGCAAGCCACATCTCGCCTATATTGCCGAAAACCTTGTTTTCGTATATCTCTTTCGGGCTGAGATGACAGTGATAGTCTATTATAGGTAGATCTTTGATTTCCGAATATATTTTTTCGGCGTTTTCTGAAGTGATTATATTTTCCATACGTTACCTGCCGTTTTTCTTTGATTATATCACTTTTTTGATCCGTCTGTCAAGATGAAAACGAAAAAAAGAACGGTCCCCGAAAGGACCGTTCTTAATTATATTCAATTTATAATCTTATCCGATTATTTTCTCTTGAATACGGAGATACCACCGATAGCGGAAACAGCGGCGAGAGCATAGAAGAGAATGCTTACGTCAGCGGTCTTCGGGTTGGTGTTGGTGGTAGTGGTGGTTGTTGTCGGAGCCGGAGTTACGGTTTCTTCAACAGTGGTGGTTTCTTCAACGGTTGTTGTTTCTTCAACAGTGGTAGTTTCTTCAACGGTTGTGGTTTCTTCTACGGGAGCTTCTACCTGTTTAGAGGATTTTTCAGCGGGTGTAGCAGAGAGAGAATAGAAGTCGTAGTTTCTCCAACCCTGAGCGTTGGTGAGCTTCATTCTGGGCTGTTCGTCATCAGTAGAACGAACGGAGTAGATAAGACCAGCGGTGAAAGTTGTGCCTGCTTTGCCAACTTCGCCTTTGATTTCTATATTGCCGTCGTCATCACGGATACCGTTGATGTAATCCCACGGAATAAAGATTTCCTGGCTGAACGGATGGTAACCGTTTTCATCAGCTTCAGCAGCGAGACGCTGACCCTGTTTAAACTGTTTAGCAAGATCAGAGAGGGGCTGATCAGCAGAAGTGATGTCAGGATAGTCTGCATACCAGCAGGGTGTGTTTTCGGGAATTGTACCCATAAAGAAGTTCGGCCAATGTCCGTCGGGATCGTTAACGTATGCATCTGCGGAGTCGTTGCAGCAGATCATAAGTTCGAGATGGAAACCGAGAGCACCGTCGTAGGAATCTTTTCTGCCCATGAGGTAGTCAAGATAATCCTGTGCGGTGTAAGCGCCACGGTAAACTTTGCAGTCATCGCATTTTGTAGCGATGTAAAGACCGTTGTCATCCCAAAGGAAGTATGTGTTGATGGTCATGTTCCACATCGGGTCACATTCATCATAAGAGTTGAAGTTGAAGGAGCCGTTCCAAACGCCCTGAGGCCAAAGGGTAACTTCTTCATAGGTTTTGGAGTCTTCCGAGAAGTCGATGGGGACGCATACAGCGCCGTTCCATTCGCCTTCGAGGTCAACGTAACCATCAAAGTTGATCGCGGGGTTTTCGGGGTTAATCTTGGGAACTGTCCATTCATACTGTTCTCTCTGTCCGTCAACGTGAGCGAAAGAAACTGCAGAGAATACAATGGAAAGAACAAACACAAGAGCAAGAACGAGTGAAAGTTTTTTCATGTTTTTTCCTCCTAAAATTTCAAAGTCCGGTTTTTTGACTTTGTATCCTTAGTTATTATATAGTAAAATTCGTCTGTTGTCAAGTATTTTTTTGATATTTTTTTCCGAAAAACAAAAAAATACGGGATTTCGGCGGAAAAAACGAAAAACGGATACGAAAAAGACCGATTTTTATTAATATTATACATAATTAATAACGCCTTTATGTGCAAATCAGTCATGAAAAAAGGCGTATACAGCTTGACATTGTGCCGTAAAAATGATATAATCCCGTTATACGGTATGACGGAGGATGAAATGAAAAAGTTATTTGTGCTTTTAACCGTTTTTTTGATGGTTTTTGCGGCAGGATGCGAAAAAGAGGGCGGAAAAGAGACCGCGGAGCCGAAAAAAACGCCTTACGAAATTGAAATAGAGAGCGTTTACCGCTCGTATACGGCGGAAGACGGCATGGAAATCATTTATATAAATGCGGAATATCCGATAATAGTAAATTCCGAAGAAAACGAAGACATAGCCGCTTTCAACGAAATGTACAGGCAAAACGCCGACGACTATATAAACGCCGTTATCGCGGATTTTTCCGAAAGAGCAAAAAACGCCTATGCCGAGTCTCCCGAAGATTTTGAAGAATATCTGTTTACACAGCAGTGCGAAGTAACATTCAACAAAAACGGATATCTTTCGATAAAGCGGGACTACACCGAAGAATACAGCGATTTTACGGGCGAGGAAACGTATGCGGACGTATACGATATGAACGCCGTGAGAGCGCTTTACGCAAACGAGGTTATTTCCGCAAGCGCGGACGATACAATGCAGATAATATTTCTCGGCTATACCGCAGTGGCGGACGAATATCCCGAAAGATTTAAGGAAGGGTACGTGGATATTTTAAACTCGGCGATAACCGAAACGGAATTCTATCTCACTGATACCGCAATGGTCTTCGTTTTGCAGCCGGGGATAGCGACTTATCCCGAATACGGATGTTTGATGTTTGAAATGCCTTATGAAGGCAACGAAGCGTTTTTCAAAAAGATTCTGGATGAATAAAACAGCAAAAAAACAGCCGGCCGTTTACGGTCGGCTGTTATGTTTTTTAGAATCTATTCTTCGACGTCGCTTTTTAAAAACTTCTCTCCGCAAAACGGACATGAAAGCTCTTCGTCTTCCGTATTTATGAAAATAACGGTGTTGCAGAAGGGACAGCGGATAAACGACGTTTCGTTTTCGTCTTCATCGCCGTCGTCTTCGTCCTCGTCTTCATCTTCGCAGCCGCAGTCGCAGCCGTCGCCGTGATGATGGTGATGCCCGTGTTCGTCGTCATCGTCAAAATCAAGATCGTCGAGATTTTCGGCTTTTTTTAGAAGAAGCGACTGAATATCGTAGATATCCATGCTTATTATATCCGAAAAATCTTCAAGCTTCATAAGGCGGTCTTCCAAATCTCCGAGCCGCGTTTCCGTCCTTTTAAGAGCGTCAAGAAGCGCTCCGGCAAGAGACAGTGCTTCTCCGGAAAGTGAGCCGCTCGCTTCCATTTCGCGGCAGCGTTTTTCGAGATCGATGAATTCGTCGCTTTTTTTCATAATAAATCCGTTATGCGCGCTGGAGATATTCGCCTGTTCTTGTATCGATTCTGATTGTTTCGCCTTCTTCGATAAAGAGGGGAACTCTTATTTCGGCGCCAGTTTCGAGAGTTGCGTATTTAAGAGCGTTTGTTGAGGTATCGCCTCTTACGGCGGGCTCTGTTTCGGTTACTTTGAGGTCCATAAAGAACGGAGGCTCAACCGAGAATACGCTGCCTTTTACGGAAAGGATTTTAACAATCGTGTTTTCCTTAACAAATTTGAAGTTGTCGGGAAGAATATCCGCATTGAGAGGCATCTGCTCGTAAGTTTCCTGATCCATGAAATAGTAAAGTTCACCGTCGTTGTAAAGGTATTCCATATCTTTTCTTTCAACGAATGCTGCGGGGAATTTTTCGGTGGGGCTGAATGTTTTTTCAACAACGCCGCCGGTAACTACGTTTCTTATTTTTGTTCTTACAAAAGCGGCGCCTTTGCCGGGTTTAACGTGCTGGAATTCCACTACGGAATAAACCGTGCCGTCCATCTCGAAGGTAAGACCGTTTCTGAAATCACCTGCAGAATACATTAATATAACCTCCAAAAACTGATTATCGGTAATTTTTTTATATTATACTATATTTTATTCGAAATTTCAATCCCCCAAGATGAAAAAAATGAAAACATTTGTAATTTTTTTATCTTTTCGGGTCGGTTTTTGCGTTATTTCCCACCGAATCGTCGTCTTGACAATAATCCCGCGTTATGATATACTTTAAGCACACACGGAATTTGCTTGTAAAGCAGCCCGATAAGTTACGGAGAATAATATGAACAAATATAAAGTTGCGGATACCGTTGTAACAATGCTTGTAATTCTTATCGCCGCGGCGGCGGTAATTGCCGGAATAGTTTTTACGGTGCAGTGGCTTTCAAACCACGAAGAGCCCGAAGGCAGAGAATACAAAAGCGTGAAAATTTACGAAGAAGATCAGATTCCCTCAAAATTAACGGTTAAAAAGGACAGAACCGTTGCCGTTTATTTCAACGCGCTCGTTCCGTTTTCGGGAATGGACGTGATTTGCTCGGGTCCTGAAAAAAACAGGCTTGAAATTACGCTTTATTCGTTTGATACGGACTATGCGACGACTGTTGCCGGAAAAAAACTCTCCGACGTTAAATTTACGGATTTTGAAGACGGCGCAAGCCTTGCGGTCAGCTTCGGCACAATGCCCGAGGGACAGTATCTTGCCGTGTTTTCTTCCGACAGAACCGCGGAGATTTACTGCTCGTATTATCAGTCCGAAACGGCGGACAATTCGGTAGTTGTTTACGATAACGGAGATCTTCTTTTGAATTGTGTTCCTTATATGAGCGTAATTTTTGACAGGACTGCGGAAAACGGCAGTTATTTCGGATAATCGGTAAAAAACACAAGGATGCGGGAACCGCATCCTTTTTTTATTTTTCAGTCGTCGGCGGAAAGCTCTGCTTTTATGCGCTCTGCAAGAGAGGGAGAGATACCTTTTACCGTGCAAAGCTCCTCAATGCCCGCCTCCGCGATTTTTTCAACGCTTTTGAATTTTAAAAAGAGATCTTTCGCTCTTTTTTTGCCTATTCCGTCAATCTGCGTAAGGCGCGTTTGCTGCGTGAGCCTGTCCCTGAGATTTCTGTGGTATTCTATTGCGTAGCGGTGAACCTCTTCCTGAAGTCTGCCGCAGAATGCAAACACTTCGGGTTCGGACGAAAGCAGCTTATCGGGAACGAGCGGATCGGCAAACGATACGGCTTTCGTTCTGTGTTTGCTGTCCTTTTTAAAACCGATTACGGGTATTGAAAGTCCGTTGTCGCTTACCGCGCGCAAAGCGGCGTTAATCTGTCCTCTGCCGCCGTCGCAGACTATAAGATCGGGCGCGGGCGCAAATTTTTCGTCGCCGTCGCAGAATCTCGCAAG
Organism: uncultured Clostridia bacterium; assembly: GCA_947305805.1. Taxonomy (GTDB): domain Bacteria; phylum Bacillota; class Clostridia; order Oscillospirales; family UBA644; genus HGM12619. The sequence continues at coordinate 54,851 of CAMZEM010000002.1, forward strand.
ACGACGGTAAATCGCCTCGTACATATACGCGGTATCGTCATAACCTTCCATTTTACCGATTTTAAGACGTCTGTACGATTTCTTTTCAAAGTTTCCGTCAACGCTTACAACCATTCCGCAAACGGTTTCTTCGCCCGCAATATGGCTTATATCGTAAATTTCGATTCTGCGTACGCTGTCAAGCCCCACAAAACGGTTGAAAAGTCTCTGAATGCGCTGTCCTTTTTTCGTACGTCCCTCGTATTGCAGAAGTCTTTCCTCCGCATTTTTTTTCGAGACGGAAAGAAGCGTTTTATCGGAATCGAAAGACGGAGTTGTAACTATTCCTCCGAGCCACTCGTTTATAAGCGGCATCCATTCGTGCTTTTCTTCAATATAAATTCTGGTGGGAAGCTGTGTTTCTTCTGTATAAAAACGCTCGACGTATTCGCGTAGCAGATCCGAAGACATTTTTTCGGAAAAAATATTGCAGTTTTCTCCGATGACGTAGCCGTTGCGTATTCTCAGCATAAAAACGGCGCAGTGCCCTTCCGTTTCGCCGCAGGCGATATAGTCCGCATTCCTTTTCTGCGATACCATGGGGCGCTGTTTTTCGGTTATAAGCGAAACGGAACGGAGAACGTCACGAAGCTCCGCGGCTTTTTCAAATTCAAGCCCCTGTGACGCTTCTTCCATTTCTTTCTTCGTTTTTTCGTAAAGTTCGTCGGCGTCGCCCGACATTACGGAAACTATGTTTTCGTAAACCCTGTCGCTTTCTTCCTGCGAAATATCCCCCATGCACCAGCCCGCGCATTTTGACATCTGTCTTTCAATGCAGCCTTTGCCCGTTCGCGCGCTGTTTTTGCCGCATCTCGGGAGTTTGAATGCGTTGGAAAGAAGAGATATGAGATTTTTTGCGTTGAACCGTGAAATAAACGGGCCGAAATATTTGCCGTCCGCGGTTTTCTGAAATGATGTTTCAAGCATCGGAGCGTAAATATCTCCGATTTTTTCTTTGTAAAGACGGATATACGGATATCCCGAGCCCTTGCCCTGCTTTAATTTAATATTGTAAAACGGGGCGTGGTGACGGATAAGACTGCATTCGGTTAAAAGCGCGTCAAGCTCAGACTCGCAGATAATAACGTCAAAATCCGCAACTTCACTGACGAGCTTTTCGGTTTTGGGCGTGTGTTCGCCGTTTCTGAAATAGCTCGTTACCCTGTTTCTGAGTATTTTCGCCTTTCCGACGTAAATTATACGTCCTTCGGCGTTATGCATTATGTAAACGCCCGGCTTTTCGGGCAGTTCAAGCGCTTTTTGTAATAAATCCATTATGAAAATCTGATAACGGCCGCAAAAAGACGGAGCGTTTTTTCGCCGATATTCTCTATTCCGTGGCATCTTCCTCCGCCCGTAAGCAGAGAATCGCCCGCGGCAAGAATAACGTCATTTCCGTTGTCGTTCGCTTTTGCGGTTCCTTCGATTATATAGAATATTTCCTCTTCGTTTTCGTGAATATGAGTTCCGATTGAGCATCCGGGTTCGATATCTATCTCGGCGCAAAGACGCGCGGGACTTTGAAGCTCGGCATCGGAAAACGAATGAATGATTTTAACGTCGCCTTTTCCGCCCTTCATTTCGTGGCGTATTTCGGTTTCTCTTTCTTTGGCTTTTCTGTACATTTTTATCACCCTTTTTGTTGATTGTCAAACTATAACGCCCGAACAGAGAAGTTCGTTTCCGGAATATGCAACGGCAAACTGTCCGGGAGTTGCGGCGCGCTGCGGCTCGGAAAAAACGATTCTCAGTCTGCCGTTTTTTTCGTTTATTATTTTCGCCTTTGCGCCTTTATGCGCGTAGCGGATTTTAACTTCCGCATCCGTTTCGGTGAAATTTTCGTCAAGCAGCTGAAAAACGGGGTTTTCGCAGATAAGTTCCGTGCAGTTTACAACGTCCGTTTTAGTAAGGACGACACGGTTGTTTTCAACGTCTGTTCCCTGTACGTAAAGCGGTACTCCGAGCGCAATGCCCAGTTTTTTGGACTGTCCGACGGTATAGCGGATTATTCCTTTATGTCTGCCTACGGCGCGGTTTTCGTCTTCAAGCCAGAAATCGCCTTCGGGGAACGCTCCGATGCGGGATTCTATAAACGACGCATAGTCGTTATCGGGGATAAAGCAGATTTCCTGACTGTCCTTTTTTTGCGCGGACGAAAGCCCCGCTTTTTCGGCTTCGGCTCTGTTTTCGGATTTCAGCGTTCCGAAAAGAGGGAAAATACATCTTGAAAGCTGGCTTTGAGAAAGACCGCAAAGCATGTAGCTCTGATCTTTGAATTCCGATTTTACCGCAAAATATCTGCCGTTTCTCTCCCCGATGCCTGCATAGTGTCCCGTTGCGATTTTTTCCGCTCCGATGCCGTCCGCATAATCGCAAAGCACACGGAATTTAACGTTGGGGTTGCATACTGCGCAGGGATTCGGCGTTTTTCCTGAGGAATAACTCTCTATAAAGTTTTTTACCACTGTTTTTTCAAAGCGGTCCGTTGCGTCGAAAACGTCAAACTCAATGCCCGCTTCCTTTGCAACCTGCCTTGCCGCTTCAATACCGTCTTTGCCGTGTTCGTGCATAACGATGTAAAGCCCGTATACGGCATATCCCGCATCCTTAAGCTTTTTTGCGGCAACAGAACTGTCAACCCCGCCCGAAAGACCCAGAACGACTTTGGGAAGTTTTTTTTCTGAAATAACCATTTTCTCTCCTGTTCCGTTTTCCCTATATTCGCGACAAATCACGGAGTTTTTTTGCTATATCGGGAAAAACGCTGAGAATTGTATCTGCATCTTTTTCGGTTGTGTATCTGTCAAAACTGAAACGGACCGCTCCGTGCGCCGTTTTTTCGTCAAGACCCATTGCCGTAAGCACGTGCGACGGGTCTTTTGTTCCGGACATGCACGCAGAGCCGGACGACGCCGTGATTCCCTTTAAATCAAGCATTAATACGAGAGCTTCGCCCTCCGCAAAGGGAAGGGAAACGTTTGCAATGCCGGGAAGCGAGTTTTTTTCGGGTGTGTTTCTTACGCATCCGTCAATACCTGACAAAAGACCGCAAATCAGCTTTTCTCTCAGCGTTTCAAGACGGGCGCTTTCCGTTTTCATCTCTTTTGCGGCTATTTCCGCCGCCGCGCCCATTCCCACAATCGCCGCAGCGTTTTCAGTGCCTGCGCGCCTTCCGTTTTCCTGTTTTCCGCCGTAAATAAGATTCGGCAGCATAACGCCTCTTTTTATATAAAGTCCGCCGACGCCTTTCGGACCGTTGAATTTATGCCCCGAAAAAGAGAGCATATCGATATTCGTTTTTTTAACGTTTATGGGCAGATGTCCGAACGCCTGAACGACATCGGAATGAAAAAGAACACCGTGTTTTTTTGCGATTTTGCCTATTTCGTCCGTCGGCTGCACGGCTCCCGTTTCGTTGTTTGCAAACATAACGGTTATAAGCGCCGTATCGGGTCTTATCGCTTTTTCGAGAGACTCGGGTGAAACGAATCCGTTGCGGTCAACATCGAGATACGTAATTTCAAAGCCGTCTTTTTCAAGGGATTTCAATGTGTTCAGAACGGCATTATGCTCGATTTTCGACGAAATAATATGCTTTTTTCCGTTTGAAAGACGGGCTGCGCCTCTTATCGCCCAGTTGTCGCTCTCCGTGCCGCCCGACGTGAAGTATATTTCCGCTGCGTCGCAATCGATTACGGATGCGATTTTTTTACGCGCGTTTTCTATTGCAACCCGTACTTCCCTGCCCGCCGAGTGGTATGAGCTCGGGTTTGCAAAGTTTTCTTTTAAAAACGGCATCATTGCCGCCAGTACTTCGTCCGAAATCCTTGTCGTTGCGGCGTTATCCGCATAAATTCTTTCCATAAAAACTCCGAAAAAGCTGATTCGAAAGTATTTTAGCATACGGGCATAAAAAAGTCAATACCGCGTTATCTGCCTTTACCGTCGCAGACTTTCATGCATATTCCGCAGACCGACCCTCTGCCTATGAGCTGAAATTCCTTTTTCATATACTCCGAGCATGCTTTCGGGTCAAACCCATCGGGCGTTATCGCCTGCGCGGGGCATGCCGCAATGCATTTTCCGCATTCGCTGCATATTCTGTAATCGCTTCTGTCCATAACGTGCGCCTGATTATCTGTTACGGGACAGTCCGTAAAAACGGTGGCCAGCCTTACCTTCGGCCCGAACTCGTTATGAATAAAAAGATTGTTGAGCCCCACAAAGCCGAGACCGCAGTAAACCGCCGCCTGCTTGTGGGAATATACGCCTTTAAACTGATTTCCGTCCGTGTTTACGGACTGCGATGCCGCTACGGGGAAATAGTCATAGCCGTTTTGCTGCAAATAAAGCCCGAGCGCCTGCGCCGCATCGTCAAGCGCACGGTTTACCGAACGGTAATGGTGAAAATACGTGTGGGACGGCTTGTCGGTTATTGTGTCAACAACGGAATCTGAAAGCTTTATGCATAAACTTATCACATACCCGAGCCCCATAAAAGGCTCGGGTAATTTTGCGGCCCCAACGTCGCTTACGCGACAGTCAAGAAACCGTTTTATGTCGTTTACAGTCATCAGAATGCAAATCCTTCTTTGCAGAGAGCTACTATAAGCTCAACGCACGATACGCAGTCCGCAAGAGACGCTTCTTCGGTGGGAGTATGTATGTAGCGCGTTGCTATCGATATCCCGCCCGCGTAAGCGCCGGCGCGCGATCTCTGCATCGCAGCCGCATCCGTACCGCCGTAAAGGAGTATTTCCGTCTGATGTTTTATGCCCGCTTTTTCCGCAACCGCATTCATGAATTCCGTCATTTTCGGCGAGCAGATAACGCTGCCGTCCATATATTTGATGCATGCGCCTTCGCCGAGTTTCATATTCATCGGGTCACATTTCGGGGTATCTGCGGCTCCCGTAACGTCAAGTGCAACGCCGTAAACCGGTTCGATACCGAACGCTGCGGTCGTTGCGCCTCTTAAGCCGACCTCTTCCTGAACGGAGAATACGAAATATACTTCGTTTTTGAGCTCGTCGGCGCATTCCGAAAGCTTTTTGATCGCTTCAATCTGAATTGCAACTGCAATTCTGTCGTCAAGAAACGGAGATACGATTTTCGGGTCGCTTTCCCCGCCCGTTTTGAATACTTCGCCCACAACGGATGCCGCCGTGCCGAGCGAAACGAGCTTTTCCGCCTCTTCTTTAGTTGCGGCGCCGATATCGACGTATGCGGTTCTCATATTCTGATCGCCCGTTTCAAAGAAGAGAAGTCCGTTTACGCCGTTTGTGAAGCGGACCTGTCTGCCGCGCAGAGTCTGAGTGTTTATTCCTCCGAGAGGAGATACTTTAACGAAACCTTTGTCGTCTATAAAATACGCAACGAATCCTATCGTGTCAGAATGGGCGGAAAACATTGCTTTTTCGCCTTTGCCTCTGCCGAGAACGGCAATAAGGTTGCCCATTTTGTCAAAACGGATATTGTCTTCGCCGACAAACGGTGTTATCTCTTTTTTTACGTATTCAAGCTCTTCGCGTTCGTGAGCGGACGGCGATACAAAGCCGTTGAGAGCCTTCATTGTATTGAATATACTGTCCTTCATGTCGTTATCTCCTTAATTAATATCGAAAAGTCTGTACATAGATTCGCTTACCGCTTTGCAGAAGTCGAACATGCTGTCCGTATCTTCCGGCGCGCAAACGGAAATTCTCGAATGCAGATAGCGCACGGGTATTGAAAGCGTGCAGACGAGAGTGCCGTCTGCGGATCGCTGAATGTTTCCCGCGTCGTTACCGCCCGAAACAAACGTTTTTACCTGCCATTTTACACCGGCTTCGGTTGCGATATCCGTTACCGCTTTAATAAATCTCGGATTGTAAATAGTCGAACGGTCCATAAACGATACAGCAACGCCGTTTCCGAGTATGCAGACTTTTCCGTCTTCGTCAACGCCGCCTATGTCCGCCGCGGTCGTGCCTTCAAGAGTAAAGGAAATATCGGGGTTTATTCTGTGAGCTGCTGCTCTCGAACCGCGGCATCCCGTTTCTTCCTGAACGGTGAACGCAAACCACGTATCGTATTCAAGCTCGGTTTTTATAAGCCGTATCATGGCAAAACAGCCCGCGCGGTCGTCTATCGCCTTTGCTTTTATGAAATCGCCGAAAGAGCCGAATTCGCCGTTGAAATATACGCTGTCGCCAAGACAGACTTTGCCTTCCGCCTCATCTTTTTTCTTTGCGCCAATATCGACGCAGAGCGATTTTATCGGAGGGATTTCGGCTGAATTGGAGGCGAGATGTACGGGGCATACGCCTATAACGCCTTTTATCAGCTTAGGTTCGTCTCCTGCGGTTGCCTTTACAAACACGGTTTTTCCCGGTGTTACGGACGGGGATACGCCGATGGAATCTATTCTGAGACCTCCGTCGTCGTCTATGCTTTTAACGTAATATCCCGTTTCGTCCATATGCGCCTGAAACATTATTTTTTTAGGGGGAGTTTTTCTGCCTTTTTTGTGAGCAAGCAGATTGCCGAGGTTGTCAACGGTTATTTCGTCGCAGTACTGCTCGATTTCGCCTTTTATAAAGTCGCGTACTTCGTCTTCCTCGCCGCTCAGTCCGTTAAGGTTGCAGAGTTTACCGAGAAGCTCGTAATTAGCGGTATCAGCCATTTTAATCCTCAACTCCTGTCTCGTATGTTCTTATATACGCCTCAAGTATGTTTGCCGCGCTTTCAACGTCTTCCATATCTCCGACTTCGACGGGGGTGTGCATATAGCGGATGGGAATGGAAATAAGCCCCGTTCTCACTCCGTTGCCTATATACGGTATTGTATCCGCATCGGTGCCGTAAGCCGCTCCGTTTGCTTCATACTGGTGTTTTATGTTGTTTTCTTTTGCGGCTTTGTCTACGGCTTTCATAAGCTTTCTGTCAAAAAAGCTCGAGAACTCAATAACAGCGCCTTCGCCGAGACCGTGACCCTGAGCATCCGCCTGCTTTGCAAAAGTAACGTCCAAAACGAGCGCTTCGTCGGGCTCAATGCCGTATGTTCCCACCGTGGCGCCTCTCGAACCGACTTCTTCTTCGGATGCGAAAAGCACAACTATGCAGCAGTCGAGCTCTTTGTGGTCTATAAGCTTCTTAAGCTTTTTAAGCGCTGTGAGAATAGCAAAGCAGCAGAGCTTGTTGTCAAGCGCTTTTGATGCGAATCTTCCGTTCAGAAGCTCCGTTACGGGCGCTTTTACCCGAACTCTGTCACCGATTTTTACAAGTTTTTTAACCTCTTCAGCTTTAAGACCGAGGTCAATATAGATATCCTTGTATTCGGGTACTTTGTTTGCCTGACCGGGTTTTGCGAGATGCGGAGGCGTTGAACAGATTATTCCGTCCAAACCCGCAACGGTAACCTCGGCGGAAGCAAGCGTTCTTCTGTCTACGCCGCCAACCTTGTATACGTTGAGAAAACCTTCGTCCGTAATACCGGTAACGATCATGGAAAGCTCGTCCTGGTGAGCGGTCAGCATTATTTTCTTTTTCGTGCGGTCGCCGATATAGGCGATCACGTTGTGCATTCTGTCAATGCTTATGTTTTCGGGACCGGTGTATTTTTCGAGCAGTTTTGCGCAGTATTCCGCAAATTCGCGTTCGTTGCCGCATTCCGACTCAACGAGAAGCAGCTGCTCGAGATCCTTGAATTTTGCCGTCACTTTATCACCTTTTTTCCTTTATTTTGCAGTTATGCTGTTTACAGCCCGTTTACAAGCTGTTTGTAATGTTTTCCGCGTTCCTCAAAGTTTTTGTAGCAGTCAAACGACGCGGAAATGGGGGAAAGATAAACTATGTCGCCGCTTTTTGCGCAGTTGTGAGCCTTTTTTACCGCATCTGCCATGCCGTCGGCAAATTCGATAACGGTTGCGGCGGGATCGTATCCTTCGCACTCGGTTACGGCTTTGTATATCTTCTGAGCCGTCTGCCCCGTAAGAATCATATGTTTTACGTATTTTACGATATACGGAGCAACGTCCGCATAATTGAGGTTTTTATCCGAACCTCCGCTTATGGTTATTATGCGCTGTTTCTGGCTTTTAAGACATGCTATAACGGCGGTGGGGGAGGTGGCTATGGAATCGTTGTAATACTTTACGCCGTCCTTTTCCCTTACAAACTCCATTCTGTGTTCAACGCCCGAAAACTCTTTTGCCACTTTTCTTAAAGTTGAAATATCCGCAAACCCCCACGTTGCGCATACGGCAGCCATGAAATTTTCAACGTTGTGGTCTCCGGGGAGTTTTATCGTATCTCTGTGGAAAAGAAGTACGGAGCCCGTTTCGTCTTTATGAACGATAAACCCGTTTTCGTTTAAAAACGCTCCTCTGTCCTGCGGCGTTTTCATAGAGAAAAACTCCGTTTTTCCGTTTGCGTCTGCCGCAAGGGCAAGCGTTGTGGCGTAATCGGCGTTAAGAATGAGCTTTCCGTTTTTATTCTGATATCTGAAAACGTTCTTTTTCGCTTCGGTATACTCTTCCATGGATTTATGCCAGTTCAGATGCTCTTCAACGATATTCGTTATTACCGCGGTATCCGCGCTGACAGTCATATCGGACAGCTGAAACGACGAAAGCTCCGCAACGACGATATCGTCTTTTTTTATCTGCGCTATGCGGGGAAGAAGAGGAGTGCCTATATTGCCGCCGAGAAAAACGTTATATCCCTGCTCTTTAAGAATTGTGTAAATAAGCGTGGTGGTTGTAGTTTTTCCTTCGCTTCCCGTAACGGCGATTATTCTGCACGGGCAAAGCTCGAAAAAAAGCTGCATTTCGCTCGTTATTTTCGTGCCGTTTTTCTCCGCCGCGGCAAATTCGGGGATATCTCTTCTCATGCCGGGCGTTTTGAAAATAAGAGTATCGGTGAGATTTTCAAGATATTTTTCGCCCGTAACGAAATTTACGCCGTCAAATTCCGCAAAAGCTTCTTTTTCCGGCTCTTTTCTGTCTCTTACGGTTACGTACGCTCCGTATTCCGAAAGCATTTTCACAAAAGGACGGTTGCTTACGCCGAAGCCGACGACCGTAACGCTTTTGCCTTTCAGAGAGGAAAAGTACTCTTTGTAGTCCATAATTATCTCCGTAACGGAATACGGTTTATTCCGCCGCTCTTACAATTGCGGCAAAGTCGTCGGATTTAAGGCTTGCGCCGCCGATAAGTCCGCCGTCAACGTCGTATTTTTCAAGAAGCTCTTTTGCGTTTTTCGCATTCATCGAACCGCCGTACTGAATAGTTGTGCCCTCCGCAGTCTCTTCGTCGTAAAGACCGCAAAGCACGTCTCTTAATATTTTGCAAACTTCTTCCGCCTGTTCGGACGTTGCGGTTTTGCCCGTTCCTATTGCCCATACGGGCTCGTAT
>CAMZEM010000003.1 GCA_947305805.1 uncultured Clostridia bacterium
AGCGACCGCCGAAGGCAGATTCGTCCGTCAGTCCGGCGGCAAAGGTCAGTACGGCGACTGTATCATCACCATCGAACCCAACGAAAAGGGCGCCGGTTTTGAGTTTATAGACAACGTAAAGAACGGCGATATACCCAACGAATTCATCCCTGCCGTGGAAGAAGGCGTCAAGGGCGCCATGCTTTCGGGCGTGGTGGCGGGTTACAACGTGGTGGACGTAAAAGTTACTTTGGAAGGCGGCTCGTATCACGAAGTCGACTCTTCCGAAATGGCGTTTAAGATTGCCGGCTCCATGGCGTTTAAAGATGCTATGAAAAAGGCAAATCCCGTTATTATGGAACCGATAATGAAAGTTGTTGTAACAACTCCCGACGAATATCTCGGCGACGTTATCGGAGATCTTAACGCCCGCAGAGGACAGATTCAGAGTCTGGACGTTATAACGGGCGGACAGCAGGTTACGGCAAACGTACCTCTCGGCGAAATGTTCGGTTATGCCACCGATATGCGTTCCAAAACACAGGGACGCGGCTCCTACACTATGGAACCGAGCCATTATGCGGAAGTTCCAAAGAGCGTTCAGGAAGCAATAATGAAAAAATAAATTAAAATAATCTTATCAAACAGGAGGAATCAATCTAATGGCAAAGGCTAAATTTGAAAGAACAAAACCCCATGTTAACATTGGTACCATCGGACACGTTGACCATGGTAAAACCACTCTTACCGCTGCTATCACAAAGTACCTCGCTCTTAAAGGATACGCTAAATTCGAAGCATACGATATGATCGATAAGGCGCCCGAAGAAAGAGAAAGAGGAATCACCATCAACACAGCTCACGTTGAGTATCAGACAGACGCTCGTCACTATGCTCACGTTGACTGCCCGGGCCACGCCGACTACATCAAAAACATGATTACCGGCGCTGCTCAGATGGACGGCGCTATCCTCGTTGTTGCTGCATCCGACGGCGTTATGGCTCAGACAAGTGAGCACATCCTTCTCGCCCGTCAGGTTGGCGTTCCCGCAATCGTTGTTTTCATGAACAAGGTTGACCAGGTTGACGACCCCGAACTTCTCGAAATCGTTGATATGGATATTCGTGATCTTCTCAACAAATACGAATTCCCCGGCGACGACACTCCCATTATTCAGGGTTCCGCTCTTGCAGCTCTCGAAAGCACATCCACAGATATCAACGCTCCCGAATACAAGTGCATTCAGGAACTGATGGATGCCGTTGACACTCATATCCCCACACCCGAAAGAAACGACAATCTCCCGTTCCTTATGCCTATCGAAGACGTTATGACAATCACCGGCCGCGGAACCGTTGTTACCGGCCGTGTTGAAAGAGGCGTTCTTAAGATGTCCGAGGAAGTTGAAATCGTTGGTATCAAAGAAGAAATCCGTAAATCCGTTGTTACCGGTATCGAAATGTTCAGAAAGCTCCTCGACTTCGCAGAAGCAGGCGACAATATCGGTTGTCTCCTCCGCGGTGTTCAGAGAACTGACGTTCAGAGAGGACAGGTTCTTGCTAAACCCGGTTCCATTCATCCTCATACCAAATTCACCGGCGAGGTTTACGTTCTTACCGCTAAAGAAGGCGGACGTCATAAACCGTTCGTTTCCAACTACAGACCTCAGTTCTATTTCAGAACTACCGACGTTACCGGTGTTATCACCCTTAAAGAAGGCGTTGACATGTGCATGCCGGGCGAAAACGTTACCATCAACGTTGCCCTCATCACTCCCATCGCTATCGAACCCGGACTCCGTTTCGCTATTCGCGAAGGCGGCAAAACCGTTGGTTCCGGTATCGTTGCAAGCATCGCCGAATAATCGGAAATTCTTTCAAACAAAAAAGCAGGAGACTTACTCCTGCTTTTTTTGCTACTTGACAAAAAGCGGCAATCGGTATATAATAATATATATTTTTATTTGTCCTCAACGAAAGGAATCATATATGAAAATCGTAACGTCCGTGTTTGTGGTATCCCTCGGCTATCCGAAAGAAAACGCAAAAAAGATGACGGAAATAATGGAACAGAACGAAGGGGATATTTATCTTTTCCCCGCATACTCATTAACGGGCTCTTCGGCAGGAGAACTCTATGAATTTCCGGAATTTAAAGAACAGACCGAAGCGGCGCTCGACAGTCTTTGCGAATTTTCCGAAAAAACGGGCAAAATAATCGTTACTTCCGTTCCGTATCACGAAAACGTGATTATAAAAGACGGAATTCTTGCGGGAAAGAGTCATTTTGAACTTGAAGGCAAGACTGTTGCGGTTTCCGAAAACGGAAACGAAAATTTTGACGTCCTTCTTCTGCCTACGATCATGCCGGGCTATCCCTGCATTCAAAACGACATTATCGAATACTGTATGCGCGCTTCCGCAGTAAAAAACTGCGTTGTTGCCGTTGCAAACGGCGGTTTCGGCGAGAGCTCCGCGGATAACGTATACAAGGGCTTTTGCGGTGTTTTCAATAAAGGCATAACGGTATCTTTTACCTCGCAGGATGCGCCCGAAACGGTAGTTTCATCAGCCGACCACACAAAAGACACGGGACTTATCTATACAAGACAGAAAGTTGCCGATTACAAAATACCGTATTACGGCAAAAACGATAAAAAACGCTATCTCGAAGAGCTCTTTTCATTGCAGACGCAGGCGCTTTACATGCGGCTTGTAAATACGGGCATAAAAAAAACCGTTATAAACGTTTCGGGAGGACTTGACTCCACAATGGCTCTGCTTGTTGCCGAAAATACGTTTAAAATGCTCGGATATCCCGTTTCGGACATTACCGCGCTTACACTTCCGTGCTTTTCCACGTCGTCAAGAACGAATACAAACGCAAAAAAACTTATGGAGCTTCTCGGTGTTACCGCGAGAGAGATAAACATTAAAGAATCTGTTCTTCTGCACCTGAAAGAAATAGGTCACGACGGCGTAACCGACGACGTTACGTATGAAAATTCACAGGCAAGAGAACGCGCGCAGATACTTTTTGACGTTGCAAATCAGCAAAACGCGCTTGCGCTCGGCACGGGGGATCTTTCGGAGGCGGCTCTCGGTTTTGCAACTTACGCCGGAGATACTCTCTGCCACTACAACGTAAACGCAACCGTTCCCAAAACCGTTATGCGCGACCTTGTAACTCAGATTGCGAAAAAACGCGGCGGCGAGCTTGAAAAAACGCTTCTCGACATTGTTGACACGCCCGTTTCTCCCGAACTTAAAGACGGACAGAAAACCGAAGACATCCTCGGTCCGTACATACTGCACGATTTTATTATCTACTACTTTGCAAAACATAAATTCCCCCGCCCGGAAATACAGAAATATATGTTTGCAACTTTTGACGAATACGACGACGATACCATAAACGCCGCGCTCGACACTTTCTATTCAAGATATTACAAAAACCAGTTCAAACGCTCTTCCGCATGCGAAGGCGCAAACCTTATCGGATTTACTCTTCCGTATATGCCCGCGGATATGAAACCGCTGGGATAAAAATAATAAACCGAAAAAAATCTCCCTTGCGAAAAACCGCAGGGGAGATATTTTTAATTTCAAACTATGCGCGGTACGCGCAATTAATTCCGGGTTACTTTCTGTATCTTCTTCCTGTTTTTTCGAGGAAGAGGCGGAGAGCGAGGGTCCAGTCGGTCTGAATAATATCAAAATTTCTGTCCGCAAGCCAGCCCCAGCCCTTTTCGGGGTCGTATGCGATTGCGGTATCATCGGAATGGCGCGCGGAAAGCTGAGCGTGCCAGTCGTAAATAATCGAGTTTACCCATACGAGTTTTCCGTCGGCATGCATTTTTTCGATGAATTCCTCACTGCAAAGCTCGCTTTGTTCGTCCGAAAAAAGCACCTCCGCGCCGATATAGTTGATTTTGCGTTTTTTCAGCTCTTCGTGGGTGCCGTCATTTTTCGAAATAAGCGCAAGATACGCGATATCCGGAGCATACTGCTCTATGATATCGAGCATTTCTTTTGAAGGACCTGTTTTTACTACTATCTGATCCTTCATATCGTGTTTTCTTATAAGTTCGGAGATTTTCTGAGGATGGTCCCAGAATTTATCAACGTTTATAAAGCATTTGTTTTTATAGCGTTCAAAAATCTCGTCGAGAGTGCAAAGTCCCCACTCCGTATGCGCGCGGTCGTAGTTTACGTAGCGCAGCTGCCTTATTTCGTCGTCGTGCATTTCGGGGATACGGCAGTTTTTGCCGAGATGCGCACCTTCCATGCAGGGGTGGAAGCTGAAAAGCGTGCCGTCCGCGCTCATGCTCGCGTCAATTTCTATCATATCCGCGCCGTGAGCAACGGCGGCATCGTATGCCGCAATCGTGTTGCAGGGAATATTACCGCCGCTTACTCCGCGGTGTGCGGTGATTATTATTCTCTCCTGAGCCGCCTGATATAAATCCATAGCCACATTGTCACCTTTCTGAAAACAGACCGACATAAAGCCGGTCTGTCTGATTTTTATTATTCTTCTTCTGCGTCTTTCTTTGCGTCTTCTATAATCTGCTGAGCAACGTTATCGGGTGCGATCTGATAGGAATCAAATTCAAGATCAAACGAGCCGCGGCCTCTTGTCATCGAACGAAGGTCCGTAGCGTAAGACGCCATTTCGGACATCGGAACGGTAGCCTGAACTTCCTGCATTCCTCTTTCCTCTGACGGTGTCATACCGATGATTGCGCCTCTGCGTTTGCTTATATCACCCATGATATCGCCCATGAGGCTGTCGGGAATTAATACTTTGAGCTTTCCGATCGGTTCAAGGATAGTCGGCTGAGCCTGTTTAAGACCTTCCTTGTATGCGATGGAAGCGGCCATTTTAAAGGACATTTCCGAAGAGTCAACGGGGTGGTAGGAACCGTCAACGAGGGTTGCTTTAAGTCCTACAACGGGATATCCCGCAAGAACGCCCTTGTTTGCGCATTCACGGAGACCTTTTTCAACTGCCGGGAAGAAGTTTCTCGGAACAGCGCCGCCGAATACGTTTTCTTCGAAAAGAAGTTCGTCGCCGTCATACGGTTCAAATTCTATCCAGACGTCGCCGTACTGTCCGTGTCCGCCGGACTGTTTCTTATGTTTACCCTGAACTCTTACTTTCTTGCGGATTGCCTCTCTGTAGGGAACTCTGGGTTCTTTAAGATCAACGCCTACGTTGAATTTGGATTTAAGTTTGCTTACGATAACATCGAGGTGAGTATCGCCCATACCGCTTATAACCTGTTCGTGGGTTTCGGCATTGTTAACGTATGAGAACGTGGGATCTTCCTCTGCGAGTCTCTGAAGACCGAGGGAGATTTTTTCTTCGTCGCCCTTTGCCTTGGGAAGAATTGCTCTTGAGAAGCAGGGCTTCGGATATTCTATGGGTTTAACTTCCACGTTTGCGCCTGCGGTGCAAAGAACGTCTCCCGTACCGGTTGAAACGAGTTTGTTTACAACGCCTATATCGCCGCAGCAAAGACCGTCAACTTCGGTCTGAGTTTTGCCTTTGATTGTAAAGATACGGCCGAGTTTTTCGTTTGAGCCCGAGCGCGGATTGGAAAGAGTGATACCTGCGCTGATGTTGCCCGAGAGAACTTTGAAGAAAGACATTTTTCCGACGAACGGGTCGGCAATTGTCTTAAATACGAAAAGCGCGGGATCGGCGGAGGAATCATCCTTGGGAGCGGGAACGTAATGAGCGATAAAGTCGAGAAGCGAGGGGATGCCTTCGAACGTTACGGAAGAACCGCAGAGAACGGGAACGAGTGTTTCGCCTTTAAGTCCGAGTTCAACACCTTTTCTGATTTCGTCCTTGGTGAATTCTTCGCCTTCGAAGAATTTCTCCATCAGTTCGTCGTCGGTAGCGGCGATTGCTTCGTTAAGAACGTCTTTAAGTTTGGATATTTCCGCCTGAGCATCGCCGGGAACGGGAGCGTCAACGAGCTTGCCGCCTTCGGACTTGCGGCATACTTCGTCGATAAGGTTGTAATAACCTGCCGCCTTGCCGTTGCTGACAAGAGGAATATTAACGGCGCAAAGACCTGTGCCGAATTTTTCCTGAAGCTCTTCGAAAACTCTGTCGAAGTTTGCGTTTTCTTCGTCAGCCTTTGTTATAAAGAACATTACGGGAACGCCTTTTGCCTTTGCAAGCTTAAAAGCTTTCTCTGTTCCTACATTAACGCCGTCTTTTGCGGAAACAACGATAAGAGCTGTTTCAACCGCGCTGAGTGCCTGACGTACTTCGCCTTCAAAATCGAAATAGCCCGGGGTGTCGAGAATATTGATTTTTGTGTTTTTCCATTCAACGGGCGCAACTGCGGTAGAAATAGATATCTTTCTCTTGATTTCTTCCGGGTCGAAGTCGCAGACGGTGTTTCCGTCGGCAGTCTTTCCGAGACGGTCGGTACCTTTCGTGAAGAAAAGCAGGGCTTCGGCAAGCGAAGTCTTTCCGTCTCCGCCGTGACCCATAAGACAAATATTTCTGATCTGAGATGCGGTATATTGCATTTTATCTATATCTCCTTTCGCCCGAGTTTTCCCGAGCTTATAATTTTCATTTATTGCGGCAGAATGCTACTTTATAATTATATACCAAATTGAATTAAAAAGCAATACTAAAAATACAAAAAAATCCGATTTTCGTTAATTTTTTTTGAACTTATGCATTATTCGGGCAAAATTCCCCGCATATTTCCGTCGTCGGCATAACTTGCTTCTCCGTCAACGTAGCGTCTGATATATTTTATATTCATTCCGTCGAAAGCGGTTGTAAGATTGTTTGTAATATTGCCGAGCAGGAACGCTCCGCCCGAGGAGGCCTCAACGTGATACGTGCAGTTATTGTCAAGAAGCATTGATCCGATTACGGAAATATACGCTCCGTCTGTAAGTATTGCGCTTCTTCCGAGACTGTTGAAAACCGAGGACTGCACGGATACCGTGCCGCTTCTTACAAAAATACCGTCCGTAACCTCGCCCGAACCCAGAAGATTGTAAACGTTTACCTTGCCTCTGTTGCCGTAAAACGTGGTGATATGGTATGCGTTTGTAGAAAAAATCTTCGGGCGCGACACAACGTTTATAAGCGATGCATACGGATATTTGCTTATCGCTGCGGTTGCGTAAACATCTCTTGAAAATACGTTAAGAGCGCAAAAAACGGGGTCGAGAGGGACTATTGGAACTTCGGGAGCTTCGATATTAAGCACATAGTCCGCGGTTTTTGCCGAAACGTTGCGGAAAACGGTGCTTTCTCCTCCGATAATATGTATGCCCGAATAGTGCGACTGCAAATACGTTATCAGTTCGTCCGAGGTTGCAAATTCATCCGAAAAAGAGATGTTTTCGGCGTATACGTCGGCGCAGGAGTCAAGTTTCACGCCGTTTACCATCGTTGTGCCTCTGATTTTTTCCAGTATCACGGAAGTGCATTCCGTTAAAGAAATTCCGTAAGCGGGTCTTACGATGCAGACGTCGCGGATCATTACGTTTTTTCTGTTTGCCGCATATACCGCAACGCCCGCAGGCGCTTCCTCGGCGGACAAATCAGGCATGCGGTAATAATAAAACGTTACGCCGCAGATTTCCGTTGAATCTTCAAGCGTAAAATATGCCGACGCATCTCCGGCGTTTTTCTCTGTGATAAATACGGTTGAGATTATCGGGTCTGTGCCCGCGCCGGCGCCCATTACGCGAACGCCTTCCTTAACGGTAACCTCGTTGCTGAGTCTGTACTGACCCGCAGGGATGAAAACCGTGCCTCCGCCGTTCATATACGCGTAGTTTATTGCGGACTGTACGGCGTTGTAGTTATCCGCATTCGATTCCGAAAGTCCGTAATCTTTTGCGTAAAAAATCCTGTCCTTTATTTCGGGGGCAACCGCAAAAGAGCCGACATATTTTTTCTCGATAACGTCAAAATCGTATTCGTTTTCGGTGGAAATAACGAAAAGCGCGCTTTCCTCTTCCGATTCACCCGAAGCAAGAGAACACGAGGCGAGCATGCCGACCGATTTTTCGGAAAGCGAAACGGGTTCTTTACCCGCATTGAACGAAGTGTTCGCAGCGGTGAATATTATATCCGAAACGCTGAGCGCGGCGTTGCGCCATCCTACAAACTTGCAGTTAACAAACGAAAGTCTTCCGCGTCCTTCACTTTTTACCGAATAAGACGGCTGTCCGGGGAACGTGCAGGTGTTAAACGTTATAGCCGAGTCGAAAGCGCTGCTGATTTTTACGGCAGAAGAATTGAGAAGATTGGACGTGCCAAACGTACAGAGAGCAAAAGCCGCTCCGCAGCCCGGAATATTGGCTATAGATACGGGCGTAAAAGTATTTGAAACGTTAAGCAGCGATATCAGAGGCGATTTGTCGCTTTCGCCCGTAATATCAATATGAAGTCCGACGTGAGCCGTATCGATGCTGATATCCGTAAGCGACATATCGCACGGACATTGCAGCATTATTGCGGTAAGCTTTTCGTATATTGCGTTATTAAGCGCGGAAATATCGAAATTTTCGGGCTTTACGGTCATTTCGTCGTTTATCCAGTAAACAGGTGATACCGAAAGACCGCTTACCGTAAGCTTTTGAGAACAGTTCAGCACTCTCAGCGCATTGTTGAAAGAGGTAATGTATACGTTTTCAACCAGAAAAGTTTCACAGTCGGACGAATCCGCGGTAATTCCGTTGTATGCGTTTAAAATCGCAATGTTGGTAACTGCTGCGCTTTTGCCCGAAGCGTGGCGGATAGTATATGCGTATTTGCTCAGATCCTCAAAAGACTGCTCTTCGTACCACACGGTAAGATCCGAAACGGAAGAATTGTCGTGAAGAATAAAAAGCGAGGCGTCGCGAAGCATATCAGAGCCTTCAACAACTATTACCGTCCCCTCCGAAACGCCCTTTTTGGACGTGGGAGAAACGAAATCGCCTATAAGCGATACGTTGTCCGGTATATTCAGCGGACGCGAGACTCTGTATTTGCCTTTGGCAATATATACTTTGCCTCCGCCTGCCGCAGCGGCCTTGTCAAGAGCCGCCTGAATGGCAAAAGAGTCGTCGTATACGCCGTCGGCAGCGGCTCCGGAAAGAGAAACAAAGTAGTTTACCGCATTGTATTCGGACTCTCTGTATAGGCTTTTTACCGCAGACCATTCGCCGTTTACAAACGTCTTCGGCTCTTCTGCGGGCCTTTCCGGGGTTTGCGGTTTATTGTCGTTCCGGCGGTACGGTGCGCACGCCGAAAGAAGTAAAAGAAACGCAAGTGCAACTAAAACGAACTTTTTCATAACGTTTAATTATAACAGAAAATCAAATTCAAAATCGTAAATGCAGACGGTGTCTCCGTCCTTTACGCCTGCTTTCAGAAGTTTGTCTATAACGCCCGAAATACGCAGAACACGCTGAAAATACTGCAAAGACTCTTCGTCCGAGAAGTTTACGCCGCGCATTATGCGAAGCAGCCAGTCGCCTTCAACAAACCAGACGTCGCCCTGACGCTCGATTTTTATGTCGTCCGCCGTTTCGGGTACTTTTACCTCGGGAACGTATTCCGGTTCATAAACCGTTACGGGAGGAAGCGTTTTGAGCTTTGCGCAAAGAGCGTTTACAAGCGCATCCGTGCCCTCTCCGATTGCCGCAGACATTTCGTAAAGATCAAGCCCCTTTCCGGCAATGTATTTTCTGAATTTTTCGGCGGATTCTTCATCTGAAACCGAGTCAAGCTTGTTTGCGGCAACTATCATCGGGCGTGACGCGAGCGTTTCGGAAAATTCCGCAAGTTCGGCGTTTATTTTCTCAAAATCCTCTATCGGATCTCTTCCCTCGCAGCCCGAAATATCAACTATATGCACAAGAAGGCGGCATCTTTCTATATGACGCAGAAATTCGTGACCGAGTCCCGCGCCTTTTGCCGCGCCTTCGATAAGACCGGGGATATCCGCCATAACAAAGCTGTCCTCGCCGTCGTGACCCACAACGCCGAGATTGGGAACGAGTGTTGTAAAATGGTAGTCCGCAATTTTCGGACGCGCCGCCGAAACTACGGAGAGAAGCGTTGACTTGCCAACGTTTGGAAATCCTATAAGCCCTACGTCGGCAATCAGTTTAAGCTCTAAAAGCACTTCTTTTTCCTCGCCCGGTATTCCCGCTCTCGCAAAACGCGGGCACTGCCTTGTGGGGGTTGCAAAATGCCTGTTGCCCCAGCCGCCTTTGCCGCCTTTGCAGAGAATATACGGCTCGTCATCGGACATATCTTTAATTACAAGTCCGCTTTCGGGGTCTTTTACAAGAGTGCCGCGCGGAACTTTGATTATTAAATCCGGAGCGCTTTTTCCGTACATTTTCGACGCTTTGCCGTTTTCTCCGTTCTGAGCGGTAAATTTTCTGCGGAAACGAAGATCTGATAAAGTATTGAGATTGTTATCCGTTTTTAATACGATGTCGCCGCCTTTGCCGCCGTCACCGCCGTCCGGTCCGCCCGCAGCAACGTATTTTTCTCTGCGAAACGATACCGCGCCGTTTCCGCCGTCTCCCGCGCGGACATATATTTTTGCGCTGTCTATAAACATGGCTTTTTCCTTTTTAATATGCTCAAAAAAACGGGAGATGATTTTCGCTTGTAAAATCATCTCCGCAGTCTGTTTACTGATTATTCTTCGATTGACTGAACCGAAACTCTTCTTTTCTCTTTGTTGGTTCCGTAGCGAGTAAAGCTGACTTTACCGTCGATGAGAGCGAACAGGGTATCATCGGAACCGATACCTACGTTTGTTCCCGGATGGATCTTGGTGCCTCTCTGTCTTACGAGAATATTTCCCGCGAGAACGTACTGACCGTCACCCTTTTTAACGCCGAGACGCTTTGATTTCGAATCGCGGCCGTTTTTGGTTGAGCCAACGCCTTTTTTATGAGCCATATATTACACCTCTTCCTGAATTATTTAACAACGGCTGTTACCGTGATCTTTGTGTAGGGCTGTCTGTGGCCGCCTCTTCTGCGGTAACCCTTCTTGGATTTGTACTTGAAGATCCTTATCTTCGTTCCTTTTCCGTTCTTTTCTGCTTTAGCTTCTACTTTTGCGCCTTTAACGAAAGGATCGCCAACGGTAACATTTCCGTCGTCACCGATGAGAAGAACTTCATCGAAAGTAACGGCAGAACCTGCCTCAACGTCAAGCTTTTCGATAAAAAGAACGTCGCCTTCGGACGCCTTATACTGCTTGCCGCCGGTTGTGAATACTGCGTACATTTTTATACCTCTTTTATAAGTCTCGCTATCAAGGCAACGGTCGAACCGTTTTAGGGGGCCTTTTTTATGCGGCTATTCAATATACCACAAAACACTTATAATGTCAACAAAAAAAGTGAATTGTTCAATAAAAGTTCAAATCCGTTTCACGTTACCGTCGTTTTTCCGAACAGCCGAACAACCGCGCGGGCAACGGGAGCGTATTCGGGCAGAGAATACCAGTCTTTCTGAGACGTTATTTCCGCGGCAATGTTCTGCGCGTCGGTTACCGACGGCATATCGGCGAGAGAAGCGAGTTTAAGCCCCGTTAGTCCGTGCTGACGCGCTCCGAAAAGGTCGCCGGGGCCGCGCAGTTCGAGGTCCTGTCTGCTTATTTCGAAACCGTCGGTAGTTTTGCAGAAGTTTTCAAGCCGTGAAAGCGTTGCGCCCTGCATATCCGTAACGAGAAAACACCAGCTTTTATGTTTGCCCCTGCCGACGCGTCCGCGCAGCTGATGAAGCTGTGAAAGACCGAATTTCTCTGCGTTTTCAACTATCATCACAGTAGCGTTGGGCACGTTTATGCCCACTTCTATAACCGTGGTTGACACAAGCACGCTTATTTCGCCCGAGGCAAAGCGGGAAAGGACGTCGTCTTTTTCCTTTGACGGCATTTTGCCGTGAAGATACGCAATATTTATATACCGGAGATATTTTTCGGCAAGCTCTTCGGAAAATTCCACAACCGAGAGCATTTCGCTCTCGTCGTTTTCTTCAATGAGCGGACATACCACGTATGCCTGCCGCCCTTTCAGCACCTCTTCGCGCAGAAAAGCGTACATTCTTTCGTGCGCCGCCGAATTTACGACAAAAGATGATATTTTCTGCCGTCCCGCGGGAAGTTCGTCGATAAGCGAAACGTCAAGGTCGCCGTAAAGTATCAGCGCCATCGTGCGCGGTATCGGCGTTGCGGACATGATCATCGTATGAGGATTTTCGCCTTTTTCTCCGAGCGACGAACGCTGATTTACCCCGAAACGGTGCTGTTCGTCAACGATAACGAGAGAAAGGTTTTTAAAAGAAACGTCCTTCTGAATTATAGCGTGCGTGCCTATAAGCACGTCCGTTTCGCCGTTTTCGGTCTCTTCTTTTATTCTCCGTCTTTCCGCGGCTCCGCAGGAACCCGTAAGCAGGGCGACCTTGACGCCGAGCTTTTCAAAAAGAGGGGAAAGAGACTGATAATGCTGCATTGCAAGCACTTCCGTAGGCGCCATCATTGCGGACTGTCTGCCGCACTTTGCCGCATAATAAATCGCCGCCGCGGCAACGGCGGTTTTTCCGCTGCCTACGTCGCCCTGAACAAGTCTTGCCATTGCGGCGGGACGTTTCATATCGGAAATACATTCGTTTATTACCCTTTTCTGCGCGCCGGTAAGCTCGTAGGGCAGAGCGCGGTAAAAAACGGACATATCAACATTTCCGTCAAGCGGTGCGGACACGCGTTTTCTGTTTTTTCTTTTAAGCACGCTCAAACCGAGAATAAATTCGAGAAGCTCTTCAACAACAAATCTTCTGCGCGCGTTTTTCGCCTCTTCGGCATTGGCCGGAAAATGTATTTTTTCGTATGCTTCTTTAAGAGTGTAAAGACCGTATTTTTCAAGTATTTTTTCGGGAAGAGTCTCTTTTATTTCGGAAGAAAATCCGTCAAGCGCCGAGCGGACGCACGCGCGCAGCATTTTCTGCGTTACGCTTGCGCTTAAAGGATAAACGGGAAAGACCGCTGCGTTCTGAACCGGCTCTATAACGGGATTTTTAACCGTTTTGAAAAAACCTATCGCCTCGCCTTTGCCGTAAAAAACGTATTCCCGCCCTTTTTCAAGCTTTTCAGCGGCGTATTTGCGGTTGAAAAGCGTTATTTTCATCGTGTCTTTTCCGTCGGACGCAAGAAAAGAGTAAACGGTAAGCTTTCCGCCGCTGCCCGTGCGTTTTGAACTGATATCCGTTGTTACCTCGGCGCGAACGCAAACCTGCGCTCCGTCCTCGATATCGCTTATAGCGACCGTATTGCTTAAATCGGCGTATGCCCTCGGATAGTAAGAGAGAATATCGCCGACGGTATTTATTCCGAGCTTTTTAAGGGTCTCGGCCCTTTTGGGACCGACACCCTTTAAATATGTTATATCGCTGTTCAGATTTTTTTCCATTTTACTCCGTCTTTTGTGTCTTCCAGAATGATTCCGCGCGCTTTAAGACTGTCACGGATTTCGTCTGCCCGCGCAAAATTGCGTTCTTTCCGCGCCTGCTGACGCTCTTTGATAAGATTCTCTATCTCCTCTTCAAGTCCACCGCTCTTTTTCTCGTATAAAAGACCGAGCGCGGATGCGAGAACGGTAAAGCGATTTTTAAGTTCGAGATAAAATGCCTTTGAGTATTTTTCGCCCGAAACCGTAATGTTTATCTCTTTTGCAAACTCGAAAAGTACGGAAAGCGCGTTTGCAGTATTAAGGTCGTCATCCATAAACTCCTCAAAGCGGACTCTGAAAACGTCGAATTTTGCAAGAAGTTCGTTTTCGCTTTCGGAAATAGGCGTTTCGGGAGCGGAAGATGCGAGAAAATCAAGATTTTCCGCGCAGTTGTAAAGTCTTTCAAGCGATGCTTTCGCCTGTTCTATAAGCTCCGGCTCGTAGTTTATGGGCGTTCTGTAATGCGCCGAAATAACGAAATACCGAAGCGGTTCGTAGCCGTACGCCGCGGCAAGATCGCGAACGGTAAAGAAATTGTTTTTGGACTTGCTCATTTTTTCGTTGTTTACGTTTACGAAACCGACGTGGAACCACATTTTAGAGAAAGTGCATCCGTTTGCGCATTCAGACTGAGCAATCTCGTTTTCGTGATGCGGAAATCTGAGGTCGCTGCCGCCGCAGTGAATATCTATCGTATCGCCCAGATATCTCTTTGCCATTGCGCTGCATTCTATATGCCAGCCTGGTCTGCCGTTTCCCCAAGGCGAAGGCCAGGACGGTTCGCCCTCTTTTGCGGACTTCCAGAGCGCAAAGTCAAGCGCGTCCTCCTTGCGTTCGTCAACGCTTATTCTTGCGCCGGACGAGAGATCGTCTATCGACTGTCCGAGAAGCTTGCCGTATTCGGGAAAACTGCGCACGCGGAAATAGACGTCACCGTCAAGAACGTAGGCGTGGTCCTTTTCAACAAGCGTTTTTACTAGGTCTATTATCTGACCGATGTTTTCCGTTGCATGCGGATGAACGGTTGCGCGCATTATATTCAGCCCGTCCGCATCGGTGAAATACTCTTTTATGTATTTTTCGGAAATATCCGTAAAGGCAACGCCTTCCGCATTCGCTCTGTTTATGATTTTATCGTCTATATCGGTGAAATTCTGGACGAATCTTACGTCGTAGCCCTTATAGGTGAGATAGCGGCGAAGAACGTCGTAAACGGTAAACGCCCTTCCGTTGCCGATATGAAAATAATTGTAAACCGTAGGTCCGCATGCGTAAATGCGAACAACGCCGTCGGTTGAAGGTACGGGCTCTTTTCTGCCCGTCATTGAGTTGAAAAGCTGCATATTTTTCTCCATTTATCAGTCTTTTATATACTGTTTCATTGCGTTGTAGTAAGGGATTGCCGAGATGGCGGTATATATTGCCGTTATCCAGAGCAGTATCTGCGGTATAAGAAGCAGACAGACCTGCTGACCGCATATTTCGGACGGTACGGAAAACAGGTTTTCGGGTAAAAGCGCAACGAAAACGAACATAATGCCTATTGTTATGCCCTGCATTGTGGTTTTAATCTTGCCCCAGTAGTTTGCCGCCACAACAACGCCTTTGCCCGCGGCGCCCAGACGCAGACCGGTAACCACAAGCTCTCTGCAAAGGATGATTAAAACGGGAACGGACGAAAGAGCGCCGAGCTCGACAAACGCGATAAGCACGCTTAAAACGAGGAATTTATCCGCTATTGGGTCGAGAAATTTGCCGAAATTTGTTACGGCATCGTATTTTCTCGCAATTTTGCCGTCTATAAGGTCCGAAAAAATGGCAACGCCGAAAGCTATTCCGCTTATAAGGAACCTCGTTTTTACAGAAAGTCCCGCAGAAACGGGGTTTTCAAGCAGAAAAAGAAGTATAAACGGAACGAGAAGCATTCTTATCCAGCAGATGATATTCGGCAGTTTTTTTACCATTTCACATTACCGCCTTTCCGTAAAAATCGTATGAATCGTAAACATCGAGCCGCACTCTGTAAAATGCGCCCTCCTCGGCGGGATCTTCCGAAGAAAAGTAGATTTTTCCGTCAACGTCGGGCGCCTGAAAATACGCGCGTCCGCAGAAAAGCTCTTTTTCTTCGTCGTATCCTTCGCAGAGGACGTCGAGCGTTTTGCCGATAAAATCTTTGTTTACGCTTTCAAGAAGCGTATTTTGTATACCCATTATTATATCCGCCCTGCGGCGCTTTGTTTCTTCGTCAGTCTGACCGCGCATTCTGCCCGCTTTGGTGCCGTCTTCGCGCGAATACGTGAAAACGCCGAGATTGTTAAACCGCGCGTCTTTCACGAAATTGCAGAGAATCTCGAAATCCTCCTCCGTTTCGTGCGGAAAGCCGGCGATAAACGTGGTTCGCAGCGATACGCCCGCAATGCGTGAGCGAAGCTTTAAAATCAGAGCTTTAAGCTCGCCGTCGCTCATAGGCCTGTTCATAAGTTTAAGAACGTGCTCCGAAGCGTGCTGAAGCGGAATATCCATATATTTTACAAGCTTTTCCTCGGTTGCGAAAAGATTTATGATTTCGTCCGTAAGCTCTTCGGGACGGCAGTAGAGAATACGTATCCACTTTACCGTTTCTATTTTCGCTATGCGTCTTACAAGTCTGCAAAGATCGGGATATGCGGTAGTGTCCTGCGCGATGAGATTTATTTCAACCGCTCCGTTTGCCGCAAGAGCTTCCGCCTCGGCAACCACTTCCGCGAATTTTCTGGGCATAAATTCTCCGCGAAGAGACGGAATTACGCAATACGAGCAGTGGTTTGAGCATCCCTCTGCGATTTTGAGATATACTGAATAGTTCGGCGACGACAGCACTCTCTGTCCCGCAGGCGACGCTTTGTCGAGCGAACGGTAATGCTCGTATTTTTTTCCGTCGCTCTTATTTATCGCTTCTGTTATTTTATCGTAGCTTTTCGTACCCAATACGGCGTCTACCTCGGGTATGGACTGCGTTATCTCGTTTCTGTATCTTTCGGCAAGACAGCCCGTAACGATAAGCTTTTTGCATTTACCCGTTTTTTTCTGCTCTGCTGCGGCGAGAATATTCTCAATGCTCTCTTCTTTCGCGCTGTCTATAAACGCGCAGGTATGAACTATTATAACGTCGCATTCGCTTTCTTCCGCGCAGATTTCAAACCCGCTGTTTTCAAGCGACGCGAGCATTATTTCGGCGTCTATTCTGTTTTTTTCGCAGCCGAGCGCGATAAGCCCGACTTTAAGGTTTTCCGTCACTGAGTTATTCCTCGTTTTCACAGTATTTTTCAAATGCCGCACGAACGGTTTCGTAGTCGAAGCCTTTGGCGATAAAACGGTTGAAAAGCTTTTTCTGGGCAAGTCTGTCTTCGGGAATTTCGCCTTTGAGTATTCTTTTCATTTCCCTTAAAACGGCGCTGATTCCGTCTTCTTCGGAATATGTTTCCGAAAGCGCGTTTTCAGCGTCCTCCTCCGATATTCCGGCGCGTTTAAGCTCGAAAAGAAGCTGTTTTCTGCCGGCTCTGCCCTTCTTTTTTTCAATCATCAGTTCTGCGTAACGCCCGTCGTTGATATATCCGCGGCTTTCGATGTATTCCGCGGCGGACATTGCGTCCGACGGGTCGTACCCCTTCGTTTCAAGGCGTTTTGCAAGCTCTTTTTTCGAAAAATCGCGGTGCTCGAGAAGAAACAGAGAGTGACGGACGGCTTTACGGACGTCCGCCGCTTTTTTCAGATTTTCAAGTTCCGCATCACCGAGCTTTCTGCCGACGAAAACGTCGTTATCGGCAATAAACGAAGCGTCTGCGGAAAAAGCGTATTCTCCGTTTACGAAAACGGAAAGAAGACTGCCTTTTTTCTGAGGGGAAATTTCCGTTATTTCAAACATTTTTTGGGATTATCTTATTCAAAATCGTCCGCAGAAACGTCTATCGAGGGTTTTGCAGCGGGGGTGACGGGCTTCGTTTTTACTATATCCGAAAGATCTTCGCCGTTGTTTTTGAGCGTTGCCGTTATTTTGTTTTCAAGCTCGGCGCGAAGCTCCGCGTTGTTTTTTATAAGTTCGCGGCAGTTGTCTCTGCCCTGACCGAGACGTGTTCCCTCATAAGAGAACCATGCGCCGGATTTCTGTATGATATCGAGTTTTACGGCTATATCGAGTATTTCGCCGTCGCGTGAAATGCCCTTGCCGTAAAGAATATCGAACTCCGCTTCCTTAAACGGAGGCGCTACTTTGTTTTTAACTACTTTTACGCGGGTTCTCGAACCGATTACGTCGCCGCCCGATTTGAGATTTTCTATTCTTCTTACGTCAAGACGGACCGACGAATAGAATTTAAGCGCTCTGCCGCCCGTTGTGGTTTCGGGGTTTCCGTATACGATGCCTACTTTTTCGCGAAGCTGGTTTATAAACACAACCACGCACATTGATTTTGATATTGCGCCTGCGAGTTTTCTGAGCGCCTGAGACATAAGTCTCGCCTGAAGTCCCACGTGGCTGTCGCCCATGTCGCCTTCGATTTCCTGACGGGGGACGAGCGCGGCAACGGAGTCGATTATAATTATATCAATCGCGCCGGAACGGACGAGCGTTTCGGTTATTTCAAGCGCCTGCTCGCCGTTGTCGGGCTGAGAAACAAGAAGCGAATCGATATCGACGCCGAGATTTTTTGCGTATTCCGGGTCAAGCGCATGCTCTGCGTCTATAAACGCCGCCGTGCCGCCCGCTTTCTGGCTTTCGGCTACCATATGAAGGGCAACCGTTGTTTTGCCCGAGCTTTCGGGGCCGAATATCTCAACTATTCTGCCCTTCGGTACGCCGCCTATGCCGAGCGCCATATCAAGAGAAAAAGAACCCGTCGATATTGAATCAACGTTCATTGCGGCGTTTTGCCCGAGAAGCATGACCGAGCCCTTGCCGTACTGTTTTTCTATCTGCGCAAGCGCCGTATCAAGAGCCTTTTTTTTGCTGTCGTCCATAAATTCCTCCACTGTATATACATCTGTTTTTTTTCGGATTATTTTAATCTCCGCTGTAATTATATTTCATTTTCCGTGAAATGTCAATAGGTTTTATCAAAAATCGTGATATTTTTCAGATATTCACGCACGTTATTCCGTTAAGCAGCATGTTGTATGCCGAAAACGTCTGAAAATCCTCGGCGTTGTGCGATTCCGCGGAAAAAGTGCGGCATGCGTTTATAACAACTATTATTCTCGGCTTTAAGTCTCTCTCGTTGAAATACGAACGAAGCGACAGCGCAAGCTGCATAACGTCTATATCGGTAAGCGCGCCTGCGATGATATAATTGTCAAGCGTATCGGTATTTGCGGCAAACCATCTTAAAAAATCGGTTGAAAACATTGCGTTCGCGCAGTTTTTAACGACTATTTCGGCGTTTGAGGCAAATCTGTCGAGCTCGGCAAGAATCTGACATTCGTCGTATTCAACGCAGTGTTCGGGAAAAATGCGCAGCTCCGCGCTTTTTTTTGTGTGATAATCAACCGCAAAAATGCGTCTGGCGTGAAGAAGATATTCGTTTACCCTCACAAGCTGCGGTATTGCCGAGGCAAACTGCGGCGACCAGAGCCCGCCCTTGCGGAAAAAGCCCTCGGAAGTGTTTATGTTTATAATTGCCGTGCGGTCGGGATCGAGAAGAAGCTTTCTGATATTCAGCGTTCTTTCTGAAACGATCCTTTCAAAATTGCCGGTAAAAATTCCCATATCAGCCCTTGCACCTGTCTATAAACGCATTTCTGTCCTTTTCACGGAAGACACTCGTGCCCAAAACGGCAAGCGTTACGCCGGAAGACGAAACAAGCCCGATATTGGAAGCGGTGATGCCTCCGTCTGCCTCTATGTCAACGCGAAGAGCGCGTCTTCTCAGCTCACCGCGAAGTTTTCTTGCCTTTTCAAGACAGCTTTCTATCAGCGGCTGACCGCCGAAACCGGGTTCCACCGTCATTACCAGCACCGCGGAAAGTCTGTCGAGATAGGGATAAACGACTTCTGCGGGAGTTTTGGGTTTTATTGCAATTGCAGGTTTTACGTGGAAAGATTCCATAAGCGTTATGAGCTTTGAAATATCCTCGTCTACCTCGTAATGAACGCTGATAAGTTCCGCGCCCGCCTTTGCAAACGGTTCTATAAAACGCGACGGGTTTGACACCATGAGATGAACGTCGAGAGGAACTTCGGTTATTCTGTGCACCGCCGCCGCCACCGGAACGCCGAAAGTAATATTCGGCACGAAGTGCCCGTCCATAACGTCGATATGTATGTAATCCGAATGCGAAACGGAGGTTACCTCGTCTTCAAGGCGCGCCGCGTTGCAGGAAAGAAGCGAAACGGATATTTTAATATTCTTTTTTACCGCATAAAACTCATCGGGAACGCTGCCCTGAGATGAGAAAAGAGACGGCTCCGCCTGCAAAAGCTTTGCCGTAAAAGCGGCGCAGCGTTCCGCGTCAACTATAAGACATTCGCTTTCGGCAAAAACGCCTTTGTGCGCAATTCCCTTTGAAAGAAGCGGTTCTTCGAGTTTGCCGTAGTTTTCCGAAACGTCGCCGCGGGAGCTGTAATGGCGTTTTATGTTTCTGTCTTCGCAGCGGCCGTCGGGCATAATTATTTTAACGGGAAGTACGTCGGGAGAAAGTCTGTCGGGAACCCCCGCCCATTCCTCCGTACCGCGGATGAAAGACGACCCTTTGAGTCCGCAGCCGATAAAGAGCAGTTTTGCATGATAATCGACAAGCCTGCCTATACATCCGTTTCTCGGACACGGAGTTTCCGCTCCGTCGTCGCATCTTACGTATTCAGCCGCTTTTTTGCCGAGCGCGGCAACCGAAAATGTCGGATGAAGCGAGCGCAGAACGCCTTCCCGCCTTAAAAAGAGCTGAGAAAAAAGTCCGCTGCACGTATCTTCGGTTTCGGGATCGAAAAGGAAATGGTCGCCGTTTACCGTTTTCCACGTGTGCGTCGGAAAAACGAGAAGTCCGTCGGAAAAATATTCGCATACGGCGTCAAGAGCGGCGCTTATACCGCCTTCGATATCACCGTTTATTCCGTCGGCAGCGACAAAAACCGTATCCCACGGGAAAAAATTCATTTCGGCAAGTTGCCTTTTCAGATCGTCTTTGTTAAACATCACAGCTTTATCCTTACGATTTGTTTGTTTTCTGTATCAGCATACACGGCGTTTATTTCGGGCGAAACGTCCTCCTGCTCGAGCGGAACGAACTCGCGCGTCATAAACCTTGCGATTGCCTGATTTTTCTTTGCGCCGAGAACCGATTCGGAAGAGCCCGTCATTCCAACGTCGGTTATATACGCCGTTCCTTCGGGCAAAAACCGCTCGTCGGCGGTCTGAACATGGGTATGAGTTCCGAAAACGCAGCCGACTCTGCCGTCAAGATAATACCCCAGAGCTTTTTTCTCGCTCGTTGCCTCGGCATGGAAATCTATTATGATAAAAGTGTCTTTGTATTCGTTTACTATTTTGTCCGCGGCATAAAACGCATTGTCGGCAGGATCGAGATTCACCTGCCCCGCAAGCGACACCACCGTAACGTCGCCTTTCGGGGTTCTGACCGTCACGGCGCCTTTTCCGGGACTGCGGGACGGATAGTTTGCCGGCCGGACTATATACGGACAGTCGTCGAGAAATCCGTATATGCTTTGCTGGCGGAACGCGTGATTTCCGAGAGTTATTACGTCAACTCCCGCAAAATGAAGCGATTCCGCCTCCGCAGGCGTTATTCCGTTTTTAGGGTTGACGTTTTCGGCGTTTGCAACAACGATATCGCTCGGATACTCCGAAACGAGCTTTTTCATATTCGCTTTAAGCCGGTCCGCGCCGGCTCTGCCGACGATATCTCCGATAAACAGTACTTTCATATGATTCCCGAAACGGATTTCTCCGTAAATAATGTGAATTTTAGCCGTTTATTCCGTCTTTTATATATTATACACTACTTTTAACGAAAAATCAAGGACTAACTATTGACAAATAAAAAAAATTCCGTATAATATTATTATATTTTAATTATCTATATGAGAGGATGGTTTGTTTGCCCGAAAACGGAGGAATTGCCGCGGTAATTGTTGCAGCCGGCTCGTCGGAGCGTTTCGGCAAAGACAAGACGGAGGCGCTTATCTGCGGAATGCAGTGCATAGTTCACACTCTTTTTGCCTTCGAAAAATCCGAACAGACCGTTCAGACGGTTGTTGTGACGAAAAAAGAGAAAATCGGCTCAATACTCTCGCTGAAAGAACAGTACGGATTCAAAAAACTTGCCGCGGTTGTTGAAGGCGGAAGCAGCAGACAGGAATCTGCGGCGAAAGGTTTTGCCGCCGCCGGCCCTTCCGTTAAATACATTGCGGTCCACGACGCCGCAAGGCCGCTGATAAAGCCCGAAGACATAGACAGAGTTGCTCTCGAAGCATATAAATACGGCGCGGCAATAGCCGCTCTTCGCCAGGTTAACACCGTAAAACTCGTTGAGGACGGATTTGTAAAAACGACCGTTTCGCGCGACCGGACCGTTTCCGCGGCAACTCCGCAGATTTTTTCGAGAGAGATTTACGAAAGAATGATGAGAGAGTTTTACGGCGGTTTTTCCGCTTTTACGGACGATTCTTCAATGGCGGAAAAGCTCGGAATAAAAGTGAAAGCCGTAATCTGTGACGATACGAATATAAAAATCACTTCACCGTCGGATATTCTTATTGCAAATGCGATTTTTGCCGAAAGAATGTAACAGGTCTGTTTCAGCCGTCTGAATTATGTCTTAAACGGCGAATTTTTGTTTAAAATGCACAAAATTCCGTTCGTTTTTTATGTAAAATATCTAAAAAATCTTCAAACCCCTTTTCAAACGGATAAAAATGTGGTATACTGTAATGTATACTTGAATTATTATATTAAACAATCGTTTTTAAGAGAGACGGAATATGAAAAACAACGCACCGAAAGGTAAAACAACGGGAAGAAATCCCGCAAGAAAGAAATTTGACGCTCCGCGTCCCGAAAGAAGGCGGGAAGAGCCGAAAAACGAAGACAGCGAAAACATGGTTTACGGAAGAAATTCCGTTATGGAAACGATTCGTTCGGGCAGAACGGTAGACAAGCTTTTCGTTGCAAAGGGCGAAAGGGAAGGCTCTATAGTCCGCGTAATAGCGATGGCAAGGGAAAAGGGTATAACGGTTGTTGAAGCGGAAAAGGCGAAGCTTGACAGCATGACGAGATCGTCGTCGCACCAGGGCGTTGTTGCAATAACAACCGAATTTTCCTACTGCGAGCCGGAGGACATTATCGCATACGCCGAAGAAAAGGGCGAAAAGCCGTTTTTGCTTGTTATAGACGGCATTAACGATCCGCGAAACCTCGGAGCGATAATAAGAACGGCCGATGCGGCGGGAGTTCACGGCATAATTCTTCCTAAAAGAGGCGCATGCGGACTGACGGCAACCGTATACAAAACCTCCGCGGGCGCATGCGAGTATATGAAAATTGCGCGGGTTGTGAATATTCCCTCTGCAATCGAGTTTCTTAAAGAAAAAAACATCTGGATCTACGGCACGGACGGAGACGCTCCCGAAGATATCTACTCAACCGATCTTACCGGAGCGGCGGCGATTGTTATGGGCGACGAGGGCACGGGGCTTTCGAGACTTGTAAAGGAAAGATGCGACCGTCTTATTAAAATTCCGATGGCGGGGAATATAACGTCGCTCAATATTTCGGTTGCGGCAGCAGTTGCAATGTATGAAAAAGTCCGACAGGACCGCAAGTAAAAGACAGAAACATCACAAAATAATCTGATCAGCCGGAGTTGTTTATTTTGAAAGACAGTTATTATATCGAGCAGAACAATATAGCTCAGTCGTCCAAAGACGCGTTTCTCGTTAAAACGCTCGTTGCGGCTTTTTCCGCGTTGCTTACCGCCGTGCTTGCAGCCGTCGGTCTTTCTCCGCTTGTAAACGGAATAGTCGGAATCGTTTTGTCGGTAACCGTTTTCGTCTTCTGTGTGCAGGAAATGGCGGACGGACTTGTTTCCGTTTTCAGAATGCATCCGTCAAACGATTCGTTCTCGTCGGTGGCGCTGATAGCGGCGGCAGTTCATTCGCTTACGCTTATTATCGCAAGACCGGAGGGAACGCTGAGGATTTTCACGCCCGTGATATTTGCCTCGGTTGCCGTGTCAATGTTTATGAAATACCTTTTCATCTGCGAAATCATAAAAAATCTGGATCTTATAAGGGACAATAAAACGTACGTTGTAAACACAGGCGAGGTTGACCTTCAGAAGAGGCTTATAGACCGCATTTGCGTTGTAAATCCCGTTATACGCTTCCCCAACGTTGTGGAAACGACGTATTCGGGAGACCCTTCCGAGGAAAAAATACGCGTTTTCGTTCCCGTGGCGTGCGGCGCGATACTTTTTGTATCGGTAATAATCGGCATCTTTTCCGGCTTTACCGCATTTGCCGCATCGCTTGCCGCGCTTTTTGCGACAGCCGCTTCCTTTACCGCGGAAATGGCGTTTGTGCTGCCTTACGTTGCAGAGCAGAGACGGCTGAGAAAGCTCGGAAGCGTACTTTTAGGATACCATTCGATAGACGTTATGCGCGACGTTTCAACCCTCGTTGTTTCGGACAAAGATCTTTTCCCCGGCAAATACACGAAAATGGAGCGTTTCCGTTTTCGCAACAAGGAGCTTATGGCGGACGCCGTTGAGTTTACCGCGGCTCTTCTTCTTGCCGCCGAAACCCCGTTTGCAAAAACGTATGCCGCATCAACCGGGTGCGACATTTCACGTCTGCCCGAAGTTGACGACTGGCATTATATGAAAAATTACGGCATTCAGGGCCATATTTACGGCGACGAAGTGCTTGTGGGCAACAGAAACATGCTTCTTTCATACGAAATTCTTCCTCTTCCGCAGGAAACCGAGGCGTCGCTCACTTCAACAAACAGAAGTATTCTTTATACCGCAATAAACGGAGTGCTCGTTTCGTATACCGTTTTCAGCTATATGTGCGATCCCGAAATGAAGCGCGCCGCCGAAACCGTAGGCGAGGATTTTTCGATAATTGCGCTCACAAACGACTGCAACATCACCGAAACCGCAGTTCAGAAGCTTTACGGACTTCACAACACAAAAATACTAATTCCCGACGAAAACGAGAAGGACAGAATCGCGGAAGCCACAAAGTCCGCAGACGAGGCCGCAGAGCTGCCGGATATGATAACAACGAAAAACGCAATCGGAATTCTTTCTTCGGTAAGAAAAGCGAAAAAGCTTGCGGCAGCCGTAAATATAAGCGTTCTTTTAAAAACGGCGTCGATAATTCTCGGCCTTGTTCTCACCGCCGCGGCGTTTTTCATAAATCCGTCGCTCCCCGGCGCGCTCTGGGTATTCCTTTTCAATCTTATCTGGACTTTGCCGGTGCTGTTTATAACTTTTGTTAAAAAATAAAAATGCAATGCCGCAGGCATTGCATAACATCAATTCAGTCAATCAGATTATTCTATATTCGGAGGTTATTTATGTCAGGTCATTCCAAATGGAAAAACATTATGCATAAAAAGGAGAAGACGGATAAACAGAGAGCCGGAATCTTCACAAAAATAGGCAGAGAGATAGTTCTTGCCGTTAAAGCCGGAGGCCCCGATCCCGAATCGAACGGAAGGCTCAAAGACGTTATTTTAAAGGCGAAGGCAAACAACGTTCCCAACGACAATATCGAAAGAAGCATAAAGAAAGCCGCAGGCGACGAAGAAAACGTAAACTACGAAGAGATAACTTACGAGGGCTACGGTCCCGCGGGAATCGCCGTAATCGTTGAAGCGGTAACTGAAAACAGAAACAGAACCGCAGCCGACGTCCGCCACTATTTCGATAAATACGGCGGAAATCTCGGTCAGACCGGCTCTGTAAACTGGCAGTTTACGAAAAAGGGCGTTATAGTTATAGACAAGGAAGAGTATTCCGAAGACAAGCTCATGGAAGACGTTCTCGACCTTGACGTTGAAGACTACGCCGTTGAGGAAGAGGTATACGAAATATATACCGCGCCCGATATGCTCAGCCCCGTATGCGAAGCGCTTGAAAAGAAGGGATACTCCTTCCTTTCTGCGGAAGTTGAACAGGTTCCGTCCACGTATATCACGCTTACGGACGAGGAACAGATAAAGAATATGCAGAAGCTTCTCGAACATCTCGAAGATAACGACGACGTTCAGAACGTTTGGCATAACTGGGACGAACAGTGATTGTATCCGAATACAAATTATAAAATGAAAACAGAAAATCCCGTAAAAACAGTACTCGCTTCGGCGTCACCGAGAAGAAAAGAGCTTCTTGAAAAGCTCGGGGTCGATTTTGAAATCGTAGTATCGGACGCCGACGAAACGAGCGATATCTCCTCGCCCGACGAGCTTGTGCGTTTTCTTTCGTTAAAGAAAGCGGAAAGCGTAAGAAAACTTCGCCCCGACGCGGTTGTGATTGCCGCCGATACGGTAGTCTGGCTTGAAGGCGAAGGCATTATGGGCAAGCCGAAAGACAAAGCGGACGCATACCGCATGGTTTCCGCGCTTTCGGCCAACGTAAACGAGGTATACACGGGGGTAACCGTTGCGGACAGCGGCGGAACGGAGACTTTTTCCGTTAAAACTCTCGTTTATTTCAAGTCGCTTACGGAAGAAGAGATACGCGAATACGTTGAAAGCGAAGAATGCTCAGACAAAGCGGGCGCCTACGCAATTCAGGGCAGGGCGTGCGTTTTTATCGACAGAATAGAGGGCGACTATTTCAACGTGGTGGGACTTCCCCTCTCACCGCTTTACGACATACTTAAAAGGAAGGGGGTAACGTTTTGGGCGCATACGACATAGGTATAGACCTCGGCACGAGCAATACCCGTTTTTACAGCAAATCAAAAGGTTTTCTGCTTAAAGAGCCTTCCGTTATCGCCATGGAAAGCTTTTCAAACAAGCTTATGGCGGTAGGCGAAGAGGCAAGGCAGATGCTCGGCCGCACTCCCGATACCGTAACCGCCATCCGCCCGCTTGCGGAAGGCGTAATAGCCAATTTTGAAAGAACGTCCATAATGCTGAACGCCTTCATAAGCAGAATAAAGCGGCCGTTTACCCCGATACGCGCCGTTGTAACCGTGCCGTACCGCACAACCGCGGTTGAAAGACGCGCCGTTGAAGACGCTGTATCGTCCGCAAAAGTAAAAAAAGTTCATCTTATAGACGATCCGCTCGCCGCGGCAATAGGGCTTAACCTCCCGCTTTTCGAACCGAGCGGACATATGATAGTTGATATAGGCGGCGGCACAACGGAAATATCCGTAGTATCGCTCGGTGGCATAGTTGCATCTACAACGTGCCAGTTCAGCGGCACGCAGATGGACAAGGACATAGTATCGTATGTAAGAAAAACATACAATATTCTCATAGGCGACCAAATAGCCGAGGAGATAAAAATTAAGCTCGGCTCCGCAGTTGAAAGAGAAACCGTTGATTTTATGACGGTAAGCGGACGCGACCTGATAGACGGTCTTCCGCTCAATCTCACAATTTCGTCGGACGAGGTTTACATTGCCATAAAAGATTCGCTTGACGGCATAATCGACGCGATAAAAACAACTCTTGAACGCGTAGACCCCGAACTTGCGGCGGATATCATCCAGAACGGAATTACGCTTATAGGCGGCGGTTCGCAGCTGCCGGGCTGGAGCGAATTTGTATATACGGAAACGGGAGTTTCCTCCGATGTTGCCGTAAACGCTCTCGACTGCGTTGCGATCGGCGCGGGCAGAGCGGCGGGAATGCTTGACAAGCTTAAAATTTCCGCAACAATAGACTGATTGCAATTTTTTCATTATAACTGAACGGAGGTGCCTTTATGCGCGACTTTTTCCGCGGAAAATTTTTTATAACGCTCGTTTTTATTGCCGCGTTTTTGCTCGGATTTATGCTCAACATGATTCTTGACGGCGGAATTACGGCGCCAAGAGACCTTATAGGCATTATATCGTCTCCGTTCGCATCTTTCGGCACCTGGGTAAAAAACGGCGTTACGGATTTTTTTGAGACTTTTTCCGAGTATTCCTCTCTCAAAAAAGAAAACGAACAGCTTATAAAAAGAATAACGGAGCTTGAAACGTCGCTTGCTGACACGTACAACGAAAAAGTTGAAGCGGAACGTCTTCGCGGCCTTGCCTCCGTTACCGAAACCGCGCCCGAGCTTCATTTTATCGCAGCGGACGTCGTTTTGACGGCTGCGGACGGCTACGGCTCCACTTTTTCGGTAAACAAAGGCACTCTTGACGGCATAACGCTTAATTCCGTAGCTGTAGCGGCGGGCGGTCTTGTGGGAAAAGTTACCGCGGTAGGTCTTAACTGGGCTACCGTTACGGCAATAACCGATCCTTCCATGTCTGTGGGAGCTACCGTAAAAAGAAGCGAAGCTACGGGTGTTACCGAGGGCGAAACCGCTCTTCGCGCAAACGGATGCTGCCGTCTTTCGTATCTTACTCCCGATGCTTCGGTAGTAAGGGGAGACCTTGTATTCACGTCGGGGCTCGGCGGCGTTTTTCCCGCGGGCATATTTATCGGCACGGTATCTCAGGTTGAATCGGAAGAAAACGGGCTTGCGCAGAACGCCACAATTGAAGTGGGGGCGGATCTTACCTCTCTTCGCCGCATTTACATAACGGACGGAGCGTGGAACGGCGAATGAGAAGCAGAATAATAGGTTATTCGCTCGTTTTTATCGTTTTTCTGTTTTTTGATGCGGTTTTCGTTCCCGTAAGAATATTCGGCGTAGGACCGTGCATTCTGCTTTCCGCAACGGTCTGTCTCGGTATTTTCGAAAAAGAGCGTTTCGGTGCGATTTACGGGCTTGTTTTCGGTCTTTTTCTCGATTTTGCAACGTCCGCGGTTTTCGGCGTCAATGCTCTTGCGTTTATGATTATCGGTTTTGTTGCCGGCGTATTTGCGCAGAGCAGACTTTCCGTATCGTTTTTCGGCGCAGTGCTTTTAACCGCGGTTTCCGCAGCCGTTTACACGGTATCGGTATCGCTTCTTTATTCGTTTTTCGAGTCGCAGGCGCTTGCGGACGTGCTTTTGTATGCAACGCTCCCGAGATTTGCGCTTACCGTGCCTGCCGTTATTGTCACATATCCGCTCACTAAGCTGCTCAGCAAACTGTTTGCGCGCCGTGAAGAAAGGCGGAACGTATGGTAGAAAAAACTCCGCGTATCGTAAAAATATTCGCGTTTTTCCTTATAATAATCGGGTTTTTTACGCTTCAGCTTATAAAACTGCAGCTTATTGACGGCAGTGATTACCTTGAAGCGTCTAAAAACAGCGTTATCACAAAAACGAGAGTCCGCGCGTCGAGAGGCGAAATTCTCGACAGATTCTGCCGTCCGATAGTTCAGAACAGTTCGGTTATGGACGTTGAGTTTAACAGAAGTCTTATAAAGGACATGAACAAAACGGTTGACGCCGTAATCGAAATTTTCGAAAAGTGCGGCGACAGCTACAACGATTCGTTCCCGATTTCCAAAACCGAGCCGTATATCTATTATGAAGACTATCTTGCCTCGCAGTCAAGTGTTTCCGCGTTTTCCTCGTGGCTGAAAAACAAGAGAATAGCTCAGAATATGACTGCGGAAGATACTCTTGCGGCGCTTGTAAAGTATTATAAACTCGCGGACTATCCGCTCGAAAGAGCAAGAAACATTATCGCGGTCCGCTACGAGGCGGAAAAAAACGGTTCGGGCTACTTTTTCACTTTTGCGGATAACGTAAGTCTCGAAGCGGTTACGATGGTAAAGGAAAGAAGCTCGGAGCTTCCCGGCGTAACGGTTGAAATGGACAGCGAACGTTCGTTTGTTTACGAGCGTTTCGCCTCGCATATTATCGGTTATACGGGCAGGATTTCCGCAGAGGAATACGAGGCGAGAAAAGACAGCGGATATTACATAAACGACACACTCGGCAAGGAAGGCATAGAAAGAATAGCCGAGGAATGGCTTCGCGGCACGGACGGTTACAAATACGCGCAGACCGATAAATCGGGAAACGTTGTAGACATAATAAAAGATATAGAGCCGCAGTCGGGCTACGACGTAATAATAACGCTCGACACGGATATGCAGAAGATAACGGAGGCCTCTCTCGAAAAAGTTATCCGCGAACTTAAAGCGCAAAACGGCGAAGAGGCGGCAAATTCCGGCGCGGCGATTTTTATGGACATTCATTCGGGAGAAATACTCTCGATGGCGTCTTACCCCACATACAACCTCGCAACTTACAACCGCGATTTTCCAACCCTCGTAAACGACCCTTCGAAGCCTTACGTAAACAGGGCGATTTCTGGTCTTTTCCCGCCCGGATCGACTTATAAAATGGTAACGGGCGTTGCGGGGCTCGAAGAAGGGGTTATCACAACAAAAACAACGTACCGCTGCACGGGCTTTTACACTTATTACGAAACGTATCAGCCCTCGTGCTTTGCAAATACGGCGCACGGCAACGTAAATATATATACCGCGTTAAAACGCTCCTGCAACGGATTTTTCTTTGACGTCGGAAGGATTTTAACGATAGACAGACTGAGCAAATACGGCGCGCTTTTCGGATTCGGTCAGAAAACGGGAATAGATCTTCCCGGAGAAAGCCGCGGTACTCTTGCAAACAAGGAATATCTTCAGTCTATGGGCGAAACGTGGCAGGCTGCGGATACGATACTTACCGCTATCGGACAGTCATACACCACGGCAACGCCGCTGCAGCTTGTAAATTACGTTGCAACTCTCGCAAACGGCGGCACACGGTATCAGCCGCACATAATCAAAGCTGTAAGAAACAAAACGACGGGCGAAGTAATAAGCGAAACGCAAAAAACGATACTTCAGAGGTTTGAACTCAATCCGTCAACCGTTAAGGCGATACTCGAAGGTATGCGCATGGCGGCTATGGAACAGGGCGGTTCGGCGTATGCGGGCTTTGAAAATTTCAGCGTAACAACGCTTGCGGTAAAAACGGGAACAGCCGAAACGACGGGCATCCCCACGTCGCTGATGATAGGCGTGGCGCCTGCCGAAGACCCGCAGATTGCCTTTGCGGTAGTAATTGAAAACGGCGGACTCAGCGCCTCGCCGATAAATGCGGAACTCGTAAAAGACGTTTTAACGTATTATTTTTCACACGAAGAGCGGTTTATAGCCGCAAACAGCGAAGGGGAGCTTATAAGCTGAAGGAGACACATTTATGAGCAGACTGACAGTTGTTGCGTCGGGCAAGGGCGGCGTCGGGAAAACGACGCTGGCGGCAAATCTTGCGGCATGCCTTGCCAAAAGAGGTAAAAAGGTAATTGCCTTTGACTGCGACATTTATTTAAAAAACCTCGATATCGTATTCGGGGTTCAGAACAGTCATATCTGGGATATAGGCGACGTTTTCGAGGGCAGATGCAAACTCGAAGACGCCGTGATAAAAGCAGGCGACAGCGATAATCTCTTTCTTGTTGCGGGACCGCTTCGCGCAACGGAAAACCCGCAGGGACTTACGGATTTTATACTCAAAACGGCAAAAGAGTTTCTTGCAAACGGCGAATACGACCATATAATCCTCGACTGTCCGTCAGGCGCGGGACACGGAATCGAAGAGTATTTTATAAGGGGTTCGCACGTTATTGTGGTTGCAACGCCAGATCTTACTTCGATTCACGATGCGCAGGTTACCGCAGCTGCGGCGTATGCGGCGGGAGCGGACGTGTCGCTCGTTGTAAACAGAATCAGGGCAAAATCGGTTGAAGACGGCACGTCTCCCGATATGGACGAGATAATAGACAGCGTGGGAATAAAGCTTCTCGGGCTTATTCCCGAAGACGGCAAAACCTCCGAGGCGCTCAATGCGGGAAAGCTTATTACCGACATAAAACGTTCGCGTTCGAAAAAATCCTATGCGAATATCGCCGCAAGAGTTGACGGCGAGTTTACGGAACTTTACAGGTTCTGGTAATTACGGGGAGAAAGGAATTTTATTATGAATATAGCATTTATGGCGCACGACAAACGCAAGGAGCTGCTCGTACAGTTCTGCGTTGAAAACTGCGGCATTCTGGCGGAACACAAGCTTTGCGCCACCGCCGCAACGGGCAAGCTCATAGCGGATGCGACGGGGCTTGAAATACAGCGGCTTATGAGCGGAGGCCACGGCGGAGATCAGCAGATTGCCGCGCGTATATCAAACAGGGAAATAGATCTTCTTTTCTTCTTCCGTTATCCTATATACAACGAAAGCGAAAGGACGGATGAAGCCGCCCTGCTGCGGCTTTGCGATTTATACAACATCCCCGTTGCAACAAACATAAAAACTGCGGAAATCATTATAAAAACGCTCGAAAGAGGCGATTTTGAATGGAAAGATCCGAACGTTGCTTCGGCAAGACGCAGAAAAAACAGCGTTATTTATT
Source organism: uncultured Clostridia bacterium (assembly GCA_947305805.1). Classification (GTDB taxonomy): domain Bacteria; phylum Bacillota; class Clostridia; order Oscillospirales; family UBA644; genus HGM12619. The sequence goes on from CAMZEM010000003.1 coordinate 32,013, forward strand.
AATTTTTTACAGGAGAAACAGAAATGGCAATTATTAAAGCGCCGAGAGGAACAAACGACGTTTTACCGCAGGATTCCTTTAAATGGCGCTATATCGAGGCGGTAGCGGATAAAACCGCGGAAACCGCGGGATATAAAGAAATACGCTTCCCCACTTTTGAGGAAACGGAGCTTTTCACCCGCGGCGTAGGCGACACTACCGATATAGTTCAGAAAGAAATGTATACTTTTGAGGACAAGGGCGGCAGGTCTATGACTCTTCGCCCCGAAGGCACCGCTTCGGCAGTCCGTCTTTCTCTTGAAAACGGACTTCTGGGCGGAGCGCTGCCCCTCAAACTTTACTATAAAATCAACGTTTTCCGTTACGACAAGCCGCAGGCGGGCCGTTACAGGGAATTCAATCAGATCGGCATGGAGCTTTACGGCGCAACGTCGCCTTATGCCGATGCGGAGCTTATATCTCTCGCAAAGCTTTTTCTTGAAAATCTCGGTATCGAAGGCACCGTGCTTAAAATAAACTCCATCGGCTGTCCGGAATGCCGCGCGGATTATCAGAATGCGCTCAGAGAATATTTTACCGCTCATTTTGACGAGCTTTGCGATACCTGCAAGGGCAGACTTCAGAGAAATCCGATGAGAATACTCGACTGCAAGAGTCCGCAGGATATTGCTCTGGCAAAAAACGCGCCTAAAATAACGGATTATCTTTGCGAAGAGTGCAGAGAGCATTATTCCGCCGTAAAAGCCGCGCTTGACTCCGTGGGAATCGCATACGAAGAGGACAGCGGGCTTGTAAGAGGGCTTGACTATTACACAAAAACCGTTTTTGAGTTTATCGATACAAATTCATCCCTTGCCGTTGCGGCGGGCGGACGATATGACGGACTTATAGAGGAGCTCGGAGGAAAACCGACTCCCGGTATCGGATTTGCGTGTGGAGTTGAAAGACTTTTTCCGCTTATCCCCGATTTCGGCAAAGACAGCGCGCCGGATATCTACATAGCGTCAATGGGTCCCGAAGCGGCGAAAGCGGCGTTTGAAACGGCTTTCGCTCTGAGAAAAAACGGAATAAAAGCGGAAACGGATCTTATGTCGCGCTCGTTAAAGGCGCAGATGAAATACGCAGACAAAACGGGAGCGAGATTTACCGCTGTATTAGGCGACGAAGAGCTTGAAAAGGGCGAGTCGGATATCCGAAATATGGAAAACGGCGAAATCGTAAAATCGGATTTCCGCAATATTTCCGAATTGACCGCTATATTGAAAAACGAAATTCACATTTGTGACTAATAAACATTTTAAAATATATAAAGAACGATACAGAAGGTAAAAGCTATGTATATCAACAGAACAGACTATTGCGGAAATTTCGGCATAAAGGATGCCGGAAAAACAATAACCGTTGCCGGCTGGGTTCAGAGACGCCGCGTTCTCGGAGGACTTATTTTTATAGACCTGAGAGACAGAACGGGCTTTTTGCAGCTGACTTTTGACGAACAGAAATCAAAAGAGCTTTTTGACGTTGCCTACACCCTGCGCTCCGAAGACGTTATCTGCGCTACGGGCACCGTTTGCCCGAGAGGCGAAAACGCCGTAAACAAAAATCTTGCAACGGGCGAAATAGAAGTTGCCGTAAGCGAGCTTAAAATACTCGGCAAAAGCGAAACTCCGCCGTTTGAAATAGTAAGAAATTCAAACGTTAACGAAGAACTGCGCCTAAAATACAGATATCTCGATCTTCGCCGTCCCGACCTGATGAGCAATCTGCTTTTCAGAAACAAGGTTGCGAAAATAACGAGAGACTATTTTTACGAAAACGGATTTATCGAAATAGAAACTCCGATGCTAATAAAATCAACTCCCGAAGGCGCAAGAGACTATCTTGTTCCGTCAAGAGTTCATCCCGGCAATTTCTACGCGCTTCCACAGTCGCCGCAGCTTTACAAGCAGCTTTCCATGGTTGCGGGATTTGACCGCTATATTCAGATTGCCCGCTGCTTCAGGGACGAGGACCTCAGAGCGGACAGACAGCCGGAATTTACGCAGATAGATATGGAAATGTCTTTCGTTGACGTTGAAGACGTGCTGAAAGTCGGCGAAGGATTTATGCAGAGAATTTTCAAAGAAACGCTCGGCGTTGATATTCCTCTGCCCTTAAAGAGACTCACGTATGCGGAAGCTATGTCAAGATACGGCTCTGATAAGCCCGACACCCGTTTCGGCATGGAAATACACGATCTTTCGTCCGTTGTTGAAAAATGCGGTTTTTCCGTATTTTCCGGCGCGGTTGCCGGCGGCGGCAGCGTAAGAGCCATAAACGCCGAAAACTCCGCGCATAAGCTCACGAGAAAAGAAATAGACAAGCTTACCGAATACGCAAAGGGCTGCGGCGCAAAAGGACTTGCGTGGATACGTCTTACCGAAGAGGGAACGGCATGTTCGTTTGCGAAATTTATGACCGAAGACGAAATGAACGCGATTCTTGCCGAAATGAACGCAAAAACGGGCGACGTAATACTTATTATCGCAGACACCAATACGTCCCACGTGCTTTCACAGCTCGGTATGCTCAGAACGGAAACCGCAAAGCGCCTCGGCATTAAGCCCGAAGGCTGGGATCTTATGTGGATTACCGAAATGCCGTTTTTCGAATACGACGAAGAACTCGGCACTTTCGTGGCAATGCACCATCCGTTCACAGCTCCGCTCGACGAATGTCTCGAATATCTCGAAACGGATAAGGCAAAGGTAAGAGCAAAGGCGTATGACCTTGTATTAAACGGCATAGAGCTTTCAAGCGGTTCTATAAGAATAACCGACCCCGTATTGCAGAAGAGAATTTTTGCGCTTCTCGGTCTTTCGGATGAAGAGGCATACAGAAAATTCGGTTATCTTACCGACGCTTTCAAATACGGCGCGCCTCCGCACGGCGGCATGGGCCTCGGTCTTGACAGACTTGTAATGCAGCTTCTCGGAGCGGACAGTCTGAGAGACGTTATAGCGTTCCCGAAAGTACAGAACGCTTCTGAGCTTATGACGGACTGCCCGTCTGCAGCGGATACAAAACAGCTTGACGAGCTGCATCTTAAAATTGTTGAATGATATTTAATAAATAATAAAGGGAGTTTACCATGATAACGGTTTCGGGTTTAACGAAGCGTTACGGAGACAAGGTTGCCGTAAACAACATAAGCTTCACGATAAACCAGGGCGACATAGTCGGTATTCTCGGCCCCAACGGAGCGGGAAAAACCACAACGATGAATATGATTACCGGCTATATATCGTCACATGCGGGTAAAATCATTATAGACGGACACGATCTTCTCGAAGAGCCGTCAAAAGCGAAGGCGAGCATAGGATATCTTCCCGAAATTCCGCCTCTTTACCACGACATGACGGTTAAGGAATACCTTAGTTTTGTTTACAACCTCAAGGGATGCGCGAAAAAGGAAAACATCAAGAAAAAGAAAGAGCACATTGCCGAAGTTTGCGAAGTAGTCAGGATAACGGGCGTATACAACCGTCTTATCAAAAACCTTTCAAAGGGTTACAAACAGCGTGTCGGACTTGCGCAGGCGCTGCTGGGCGACCCTCCGATACTTATTCTTGACGAACCTACCGCCGGTCTTGACCCGAAAGAGATAGTTGAGATACGAAATCTTATCAAACGTCTCGGCACGAGAAGAACGATACTTCTCTCGTCGCATATTCTTTCCGAAGTGCAGGCGATCTGCGAGCGTATTATAATAATGAACGAAGGATTTATCGTTATGGACGCTCTTGCGGACGACCTTACCATGCGTATGGGCGCAAACACCCGTTACGGCGTCCGTCTTGCCGCTCTCGACGACGCGGACGTTATAGGCGTTCTCGGCGCGCTGCCCGGCGTTGCGAAGATAGAATACGTAGGTTCGTTTGAAAAAGGCACGATAGACTTTATTATCGAAGCGGAAAAGAAAACCGATATACGCAGACTCCTTTTTGACGAATGCGCAAAGAGAAACTGGTATATTTTAATGATAACTCCTCTCGGTATGTCGCTTGAAGACATATTTATCCAGCTTGTTGCGCAAAACGACGAACAGCGCGCGCTGGAAGCAAAAAACAGAGAGAAAGGCAAAAAAGAAAAGCAGCACCCCGAAAAGTCTGAAGAAAAAGACGCGGATAGGCAGGGCGAAGAAAAGGACGGTGATAACAGTGACGGCAATAATTAAAAGAGAACTCGTCTCCTTTTTCAAAAACCCGATCGGCTGGTTTGTAATAGCGATTTACACGTTCCTTTCAGCCATACTCTTCACCCTTTTCGTAATATGGCAGAATACGAGCTATCTCGGCGATTATTTCGGTTTCTGGCTGTTTTTCGTTGATATGATAGTAGTGGGAATTCTCTCGATGAGATTTTTCTCCGAAGAAAAGAAAAACAAAACCGATCAGCTCCTTTTAACGTCCCCGATTTCTCTTTATCAACTTGTTTTGGGCAAGTTTTTCGGCGCGCTTATAATTTTTCTCACCTGCACGTGCGTAAACTTCGTATACGTTCTGATAATAGACATTTTCGGCACGGTTGACTACGGCTGTCTTTTAACAAATCTTATCGGAACGGTGCTTGTGCTCTCCTCGATGATAGCTATCGGCCTTTTTGTTTCCGCGCTGACAGAGTCCACGATAGCGGCGGCCGCCGCAACGATAGCGATACTGTTTTTTATGTTTGTTATCGACTTTTTTGCAATGTTCTTCCCTACGTGGCTTGCCGATATTTTAATGCACGGCAACATCTATGCGCAGTTTGACGATTTTACAAACGGCATACTCAATCTTCCCCCGGTTGTCTACTATCTTTCCGTTACCGTTATATTCCTTTTCCTTGCGGTAAGAATGATAGAAAGACGCCGCTGGAGCTGAGGAGGTGTGAAAAATGACCGAAGAAAAAGATTTTATAAACAATCAGTCCGAAACGAACGAAAATGAAGCCGAAAAAACCGTAACGGAAGAAGCGGCTGAGGAAAAAACCGAAACCGCAGAGGCGGAAGAAGTCTCTGCCGAAGAAGCCGTTTTTGACGAAGAAGGACAGACCGTTGAAGAGGTTGCGGAAAACGAAGCCGCTGCCGGACAGTCCGGATATGCGGCGCTGGGCGGACACGTATCGTCGGCAAAAGTTCCCCGCATAAACAAAAACAGAGTGAAATTCGGCTCGCTGTCGCTGCTTTTCACAATTCTTTTCATTGCGATAGTAATTGCGATAAACGTAGTTGTAACTCTTGCGGCGCAGAGGTTTAACCTGAAAGTCGACCTTACAAGCGAGAAGGTGTTTACACTCGATCAGGAAACAAAGGATTTTCTTGCTGAGCTGAAATCTCCCGTTGAGGTAATAATTCTCGGCGACGAAACAACGTACCGCTCTGCAACCTCCACTTCCGGAGCAATCGCGCCTACGAGATACGTTGTTGAAACCGTGGACAACTACGTCCGCGAAAGCGAATACGTTACCGTTCATTTCGTAGACCCGAGATACAACCCGAATTTCTTTAAATCAAGGAACATCACTCTTGACGACGGCACGGATACCGCGGATAACATTTTCCTCGTTGTTTATTCTCCCGAAACTCAGCGTTACCGTTTTATAAAAGATACGATATTCGAAAACCTTATGTACGTCGGTCTTGAAAGACGTCTTACCGCGGGGATGCTTTATACCACTGTTGAAGATATACAGACCGTTGCCATAATAAAAGGTCACGGCGAGGGCTCTCTGCCGTATTTTCAGGAAACGCTGAAAGACAACGGCTTTGACGTTAAATACATAACCATACAGGATTTTGACGAAATACCCGATTTTGTGTCGGTGCTCGTTATAAACAATCCCACAAGAAATTACAGCGACGACGATATAAACAAGATTGACGCCTGGCTTTCAAACAACGAGGATCTGGGCCATCATCTTATGATATTCACAGACCTCAATATGCCTAAAAACCCGAAGCTTGAAGATTATCTCGTTGAGTGGGGTCTCGCGCTGGGTACCGAAAACATTTTTGACTATTCAAACAGTTATGCGTTTACAAACGCCTCATACCCGCTTTTGAAAGTTAAATATGCCGACGACGCAAAAACACTTGCGGAAGACCTTTCGAGAGAAGGGTATTACCAGTTTGTTCAGCTCGGCGCCGCCCGCGCGGTATACCGTCTTTTCGACAGCAAGGATACGAGAAAAACATACGGCGTAATAGACACTTTTTCAACTGCGTTTTCACGCTTTACCGCATCAACCACGCTTGCCCCGACGGACTGGAAAAATTTCACCTATGACGAAGAAAACGACACCGTAGGTCCGTTTTATCTCAGCGCAATTTCACGTCAGACGAGATACGAGGGAATGACGGAATTTTCATCGAGCGTTTATCTTTGCGGTTCAACGTCGTTTGTAGACGACTATTTCGTAAGCAACATAGACGGCAACAACCAGCAGACCGCGGAATTTATGATAAAGCTCTGCAAATTCCTCGTAGCGTCCAAAAAATCGTACGATACCGATATTCTTCCCGCGCAGCTCATATTCGACACGCTCGCATTTGAAACCACAACGCAGGTTGTTGTAACGGTTCTCGGCATAGTCCTCGTTCTTCCGCTGATATTCTCGGTTATCGGAATAATCGTTTGGAGGAAGCGTAAGTTCTTATGACGAAAAAAAGAATTATCGGCATTATCGTTGCCGTGCTCGTTGTTGCGGCGGTTATCGGCGCGGCGCTGTTTATAATGAACTTCGATCTTCTTCCCGAAGAAAAAGAGCCGTCAACGGACCTGAATATCAAATACGCAAGAGAAAGTCTCGTTATTTATTCGTGCGTGCTTGACGATCTTAAAGATATTCACGTCACAAACCCGACGGGCGAGTTTACCATAAGCCGCGACGAAGACGGCAACCTCAATTTCCTCGGCAGAGAGGGAGCTCCGCTTTTGCCGTATTCTTCGGAAGGTCTTTATACGAGCGTGGCAAAAGTAACCTGCGACGCGCTTATAGAAACCGATACCGAGCATCTTGAATATTACGGACTTGACGACCCGCAGGTTCACGTATACATCGAGAAAAAGGACGGAAGCGTAACGGAGCTTCAGATAGGTGACGCGGCGCCTCAGGGCGGCGGATATTACATAAGAAACGCCTCGAATACGGACGTATTTCTCGCGCAGACGTATTTTTCGGAAAGATTTCTGAGAAATCACGTTCAGTATTACCAGAAAACCATAAGCAAACAGTTCCTTTATACGGGATTTCAGTCGCTTCTTATAGACTACCCGGAAGATTCCGAAAAAGAGGATATTTACGTTCGGCAGACTACCGACGAAGAGGCGAAAGATATAAGATTTGCCGGCGGCATGGTGCTTGAAGAGCCGTTTTTATGGGGCGGAGATTCAACCCCCATACAGGGCATAGTTGAAATTCTCGCCTCGCTCGAAGCCGACGACATCATAACCGATACGCTCGATGAGTCGCTGCAGCAGCAGTACGGATTCGGAAACCCCACAAAAGTGGTTATAGAGGCCTGGGTTGATACTCAAAACTACGTAAGCGAGGTTACCGGCCTTGAAAACCCGTATTACGGCGCAACCGAAGACGGCTCGGATCTGCTTGTCAGAAGCGAATATCTGCTGGGCAACATAGACGGACGCACGCTTTACGTTATGTACGACGGCGAACCCGTAATTTACGGCGTTGATATGGACCAGTTTGCGTTTACCGATTTCTCGATAGACGTTTACTGTCAGCGCACGATAAATCTGCGGTATATAAACGACCTTAACGGCCTTACGGTTGAATCCAACGGCGATATATACGATTTTGCGATTGCCGATCCCGACAAGGGAGAGGAAATGGTTGTAACGCTTAACGGCGAAACGCAGATAGACCCCACGCTTTTCAGAAGCTTTTACGTAACGATAATAAGCGTTACAAACGACGGCATGGCATACGAGCCTGACGAAAACGCCGAAACGGAGCTTAAAATCACGTATCACGCAATTGACGGCGACGACATGGTTATAGAATTCATTCCCATAGAGTCGAGAAAATACGTATTCAAGCTTGACGGCGAAGGACGGTTTTTTGTATACGTAACAAAAGTAAATAAAATCAAATCCGATCTCGGCAAGCTTTTAAACGGCGAAGAGATCAGAAATTACTGATATAAACCCCAAAAAGGAGAAGGTATTGTGAAAATAGAAAATCTTGAAGAGATGAAGGTATTCTGGCATACCACGTCCCATATTCTTGCGCAGGCGGTAAAAAGACTTTACCCGTCCGTAAAGCTTACGATAGGCCCCGCAATAGAAAACGGCTTTTACTACGATTTTGACAGCGACGTAACTTTTACGCCCGAAATTCTCGAAAAAATCGAGGCGGAAATGAAGAAAATCGTAAAGGAAAACCTTAAAATCGAACGTTTCGTTCTTCCGAGAAACGAAGCTCTCGAGCTTATGAAGGACGAACCGTATAAAATCGAGCTTATAAACGAACTCCCCGAAGGCGAAGAGATTAGTTTTTACAAACAGGGCGAATTTGTTGACCTTTGCGCAGGTCCGCATCTCAACTACGTTTCAAAAGTTAAGGCGTTTAAGCTCACAAGCGCTACCGGCGCATACTGGAGAGGCGACTCAACAAAGAAAATGCTTCAGCGTATCTACGGTATCTCGTTTCCGAACGCAACGCTGCTTGAACAGTATCTTGCAGACGTTGAAGAGGCGAAAAAACGCGACCACAACAAGCTGGGCAGAGAGCTTGAGCTTTTCACCACCGCAGACGTTATCGGTCAGGGACTGCCAATTCTTCTGCCGAAAGGCGCAAGAATAATTCAGCTGCTTCAGCGTTTTGTTGAGGACGAGGAGCAGAAGAGGGGCTGGCAGCTCACGAAAACGCCGTATATGGCAAAAAGCGATCTTTACAAAATTTCCGGTCACTGGGATCATTACAGAGACGGCATGTTCGTTCTGGGCGACCCCGAAAAGGACGACGAGGTTTTCGCTCTCCGTCCGATGACGTGTCCGTTCCAGTATCAGGCATATCTTAACAGAGCGCGTTCATACAGAGATCTTCCGCTTCGCTACAACGAAACTTCAACGCTTTTCAGAAACGAAGCTTCGGGCGAAATGCACGGACTTATCCGCGTCCGTCAGTTTACTATTTCCGAAGGTCACCTCATGTGTCTGCCCGAACAGCTCGAAGACGAATTCAGGGGCTGTCTTGAACTTGCAATCTACATGCTCAAAACGCTCGGCCTTTACGAGGACGTTTCATACAGATTCTCGCAGTGGGATCCCAACGACAGAGATAAATATATCGGCACCGAAGAACAGTGGGACGAAGCTCAGGGCACGATGAAAAAGATACTCGATCACCTTGAAATTCCCTATAAGATCGGCATTGGCGAAGCGGCGTTCTACGGTCCGAAACTCGATATTCAGATAAGAAACGTATTCGGCAAGGAAGATACGCTCATTACTATTCAGATAGACCAGATGCTCGCGAAAAACTTCGGCATGGAATACGTTGACAGAGACGGAACGAAGAAAAACCCGTATATCATTCACAGAACGTCTATCGGCTGCTACGAAAGAACGCTTGCTCTGCTTATAGAAAAATACGCAGGCGCATTCCCCACGTGGCTCGCTCCCGTTCAGGTTAAAATTCTTCCGATTGCGGACAGACATCACGATTACGCCTTTGAAGTTAAGAAAGAGCTCGAAAAACACGGTCTGCGCGTAGAAGTAGACGACAGAAGCGAAAAAGTAGGCTACAAGATCCGCGAAGCTCAGATGGAAAAAGTTCCCTTTATGCTCGTAGCGGGCGACAAGGAAAAAGAGGAAGGCACCGTTTCCGTTCGCGCGCGCAAAGAGGGCGACAGGGGCTCAATGCCGCTTGCGGACTTCATCGCGCTTATCAAAGAGCACGTTGATACAAAGATGATTGACTGACTCATATTTAATTAACGGCGAAATATTCATAAAAAACAAGCTGGAAATATTATATTCTCAGCTTGTATTTTTATATAAAATTTATTTGCAGGTGCGTTAATCCTCGGTGAGCGTCGAAAGCAGATATCCGTCGCCGTCTTTTTTAAGCGTTGCGGTAAGATTTACGGTATTGCCGTCAGGGGTTTTTACTTCGAATTTAACGGTTGTTTCGCTTTCCTTTTTGCAAACAACGTCCGCTGCGGGTCCCGCATAGCCGAACGGAGCGCGGTTTACCGGCGTTGGTTCACCCTCCGCAGGTCTTGTTTCACAAACAGACATATCTTTGCAAAGTGTATCAAGCGTAAAAAAATCACCTTTTTTAAGCGCAGAGGTTATAAGATCGGTGAGAAGTTCCTCCGAAAAGCTTCCGTTCAGCGTTTTTTCATCGGGGACTATACGGAAATCTTCCGTATACGGGAAAAGACTGTAATCTTCCGCCGTGCATTCCGCAAACTCAAATGCGTATTTTGCCGTTGCAACCATAACGAAACGGTCCCCCGTGTCGCGGATATAGCAGGTATATCCGATGCAATTTCCCTCGCGTACAAAATATACGTCGCTGTCTTTTACCGCCTGCGAAACAATAAAACCGTCTTCCGTTTCAATTACCCTTGTTATTCCGTCAATTTCGGAATACGGGTCGGTTTCAAGGACAGGATCTGCCTGCGTTTCGCTGAAAAGTTCTTTTCCGTATAAAAGATTTAATGCCTCGGCATCGCCTTCACAAAGAGCTTTTATATACAAGCCAACAAATTCTTTCGGGTCTGCGGTGTTTACTTCATCAACTACATCGTCAGCATTCGACCCTTCAGAATTGTTTTTTAAAGAAATGCGGTATGTCTGCTTCAAATACGCGGGATTAAGCTCGCTTTCATAGTTTGAATACTCAACCACAATTGCGTAGTGTAGCTCGGCAGATGATATATCGTTTATAAAAAAGTCGTAAACATCATCGTCAAAACTTGTTTTTACGCTTATTACGCTCCCGTCATCTTCGTATGCGAGGGCGGCTTTCTTTTTCTCCGCTTTTTCTTTCAGTCCTGCAAGGTTTACTCCGTGAGCCGCAAGGTACTCCCCTTTATTTATAACGGTATCATTTTCCGTATCGTAAAGGTAAGAACCCCAGCCGTAAAGAAATTCATGTCCGGAAGATTTCAGGAAGACCGACAGGATTTTTCCTTCAGCGATATTCACGTCAACTTCACAGTCAGCCATATTGCTCAGATCAACAGATGCGTTGGCAAGCGCAGCGTCTTCCGAACGGTTTTTGAGCAAGGGAACGGCTCCGTGGACTCTCGGTCTGTTTTTGATTCGTTCAACATAAATACCATTTTCGTTTACTGTTTTCCATTCAACGGCGGCGTCCATTTTTGCGAGAATTGAATAAAAATCGTCAAACACCGGATATGAAAGAGCAGATCCCTCTTCAACGAAAACCTCTTTTATAAATCCGTCGGGATCATCCGAAAGAAAAGAATAAAGATTTTCCGTTTCTTTCGTATTTTCGTTTACAACGTCAAAAACCTTCTTTCCGCCTGTATAAAGCTGAGATTTTTCAAAGCTGTAAACGTTTCCGTTTTTAACGAAAAGAATCTCTTTTTCGGCTGCTGCAGAAATTGTATCCGCTATCCACATGTTTTTTGAAACGGACGACGTAAGTTCGTCAGGATATTCTACTTCTGTTTTAATATACGTTCTTTCTTCGAAAATCAGTGCGTTTTCTTCCGTTTTCTTTCCATTGTTGTTATTCCGCATATCACATGAGGCGAAAAGCATTGTTAAGGCAATTAAAACAACTAAAATCGGAATCCGCAAGTATTTCATGGGTGAGCCCTCCTTTCTACGGTTTCAAAATATAAACGTTTATTGTAGCAATGTTTAACGGATAGTTTAACCTATTATCAGTATGACATGTATAACACCGTATCAATTTCTTTTTCATAAGCTCTCCTTTCGTGTAAACGGTTTTTGTGGATTCGGGAAAGAGTGTTTTATTTACAATATAATTATATCATAAAAACGGGGGGGGGGTGTCAAGAGGAACGGAAAACGGAAATTGTATGATGCAATAAATATGCGGTAAGCTGCAAAATTCAATGGGTGAACCGCAAAAAAAAATGCGGAATCGGCAACCGATTCCGCCTTGCGCATTATTTTATCGGGGATGAAGCCGCTTTTCCCGCCCGTCTCGGATATTTTGCGGGCGTCGGGGAAAGCTTTTTTATTATTATAAGATTCCGCTCTGCCGTGCCGTAAATTTCCGCATCTCCGCCGCCGAGCAGAATAATTGCGTTTTTTGCCTCTTCAAGCTCTTCTTTTGCCATCAAGGATTTGAAAGCCGCCGTTTTTCCTCCTGTTTTCACGAGAGGCAGGCAAAGCTCGGCAAGCGTTGCCATTCTTGCAACGGCGCGGGCAAAAACTATATCAAACCGTTCGCGGTATTCGCCTCTCGCCGCATCTTCGGACCGCATTTTTGCCGTGCGGCAGTTTTTAAGCCCCGTTTGCGCGATTACGGCATCGAGAAAATCAACGCGTTTTCCGAGCGATTCTATAAGCGTCATTTCAATATCCGGCCGCATGATCGCAAGCGGAATACCGGGAAAACCGGCGCCCGAGCCGACGTCCGCGCAGTCCGCGCCCGAAAACAGAATGCCGCTTTTTTGCGGAAGAAGACTTTCTATAAAATGCCTTGATACCGTTTCCTCTTCCGTTTTTACGGCGGTAAGATTTATTTTTTCGGACCATGTTTTAAGCATATCAAGATAAACGGAAAACATTTCCGCCTGTTTTCCGTTTATTTCAATGCCTGCCGCAAAAAATTTTTCTGTTATCGTTTCTTTATTCATGGCTGTCGGGTTTTATGTATTCTTCAACGGTTTTTACTATTTCGTCGGGTTCTTTTTTAAATACATGGCCGTGAATGCCGAGTTTTTCGGCGGTTTCGACGTTTATTTCAACGTCGTCGAAAAACAGGCACTCGTCCGCGTTAAGTCCGAATTTTTCAAGCAGACGAAGATATATTCCTGGTTCGGGTTTCAGCAGATGCTCTTCGGACGAAACTACAATGCCGTCCATAAGGTCGAATGCGGGACTGTTTTGCCTGTATTTATGAATTTTCAGCGATGCGTTTGTGAGCATATACAGCTTAAATCCGCGCTCTTTAAGCGAAATAAGCTGCTCATACGTGCCGTCAACGGGCAGGAAATAATCCTCCCAGCCGCCCATAACGCGTTTGCAAAGTTCATGATATTTTACAGGCGTCCGCGAAAGAATGCTTTCGATTGCCTCTTCTTCGGTAATAACTCCGCGGTCAAGCAAAAGCCATTCTTTGTTTGAAAAAACTTCGCTGCAAAGAAAATCCAGCTCTTCGGGGTCCTGCGTGAAAAACGAGGCAATTCTTCTCGGGGTGTAGTCTAAAACCACGTTGCCCATATCAAAAATAAGATTTTTTATCATTTTATGCGTTCTTTCCGTGGCAGTTTTTATATTTTTTGCCGCTTCCGCAGGGGCACGGATCGTTTCTTCCCACTTTTTCGGAAGCTTTTTTAACTATCGGTTTCGGTTTTTCGCCGCCTGCGTTCACGTTTTTAGCCTCGTCTATCGTTGCAACGCGCTCGCGTTTGATTTCTCTGTTTACAAGGCGGACGCGCAGACAGTCGCGAACGGTATCGTATTTAATAAGATTGACCATTTCGTCAAACATATCAAAGCTTTCGAATTTATACTCCGTAAGCGGATTTCTGTTGCCGTAAGAGCGCAGAGAAACGCCCTGCCTGAGATCGTCCATGGCGTCAAGATGGTCCATCCAGTATCTGTCAACCGTGCGAAGAAGGATAAACCGCTCGATTTCGCGCATTTTTTCGGGCGTGTTTTCCGCTTCGCTTCTTGCATAGCGCTCGTTGAGTCTTTCGGTAAGAAGCGAGATGATATCCTGCTTTTTCAGTCTGTCAAAGTCCGCGGGAGTATACGCAAGATCGTCTTTTGAAAGAAGCATTCCGTCAAAACGTTCGTGAAGCCCTTCGTAATCCCAGTTATCGGCAACTTCCGCAGCAAGGCACTGCTCCGCGGCATTCTGAATAATATCGTCGCCCATTTTGAGGATATACGAGCGCAGATCTTCACCGTCAAGCACTTTTCTTCTCTGATCGTAAATAATCGTTCTCTGCTGATTTATTACGTCGTCGTATTCAAGGGTGCGTTTGCGGCGCTGGAAGTTTACGCTTTCAACCTTTTTCTGCGCGTTTTCTATCGTATTTGAAAGAATTTTCGCGTCTATCGGCTGATCCTCGGGAATATTGAGCATTTCGGCAATCGAAGCAATTCTTTCGCCGCCGAAAAGACGCATAAGGTCGTCTTCGAGCGACAGATAAAAACGGCTTTCGCCGACGTCGCCCTGACGTCCCGCACGTCCGCGAAGCTGATTGTCTATTCGTCTTGATTCGTGACGTTCGGTGCCGAGAATGAAAAGTCCGCCCGCCGCTTTAACCTCTTCGGCCTCTCTGTCCGTTTCGGGCTTATACTGACTGTAAAGCTCGGCGTATCTCTTTTTTGCGGCGATAACGTTTTCGTCGTCCGTTTCGGAAAATCCCGTTGACGCGGCGATATATTCGCGGTCTATTCCCTCTTTTGCCATCTGCGCCTTCGCCATATACTCAGCGTTGCCGCCCAGAATAATATCGGTACCGCGGCCAGCCATGTTCGTTGAAATTGTTACGGCGCCCTTTTTGCCCGCCTGAGCTACTATCATTGCCTCTTTATCGTGGAATTTCGCGTTCAGCACGTTGTGCGTTATTCCCTCGCGTTTTAAAAGCTTGCTTAAAAGCTCCGATTTTTCAATCGTTATCGTACCTACAAGCACGGGCTGTCCTTTTTCGTGGCATTCCTTTATCTGACGGATAACGGCCGCGAATTTGCCCGCCTCGGTTTTATAGATCGAATCGTTGTGGTCCTTTCTTATCATAGGAAGGTTTGTGGGTATTTCTATTACGTCAAGATGATAAATATCGTTGAATTCCTGCTCTTCGGTAATCGCGGTACCCGTCATACCCGAAAGCTTGGAGTATATTCTGAAATAATTCTGGAAAGTAATTGTGGCAAGCGTTTTCGACTCGTTTTCTACCTTTACGCCCTCTTTTGCCTCGATGGACTGATGAAGACCGTTTGAATAGCGGCGGCCGTACATAAGTCTTCCGGTAAACTCGTCAACTATGATTACCTCGCCGTCTTTTACAACGTAGTCAACGTCTCGCTGCATAGTGCCCCACGCCTTGAGCGCCTGGTTTACAAAATGCTGAAGTTCAACGTTTTCGGGGTCCGCCCAGTTTTCAACGCCAAACGCTCTTTGCGCCTTTTCCATACCGCTGTTTGTTAAAACGGCGTTTTTATGCTTTTCTTCAACGATGTAGTCTGCGTCAACATCGTCGTAGCTTTCTTTCGATTCCATTTCCTTTACCTTGAAAGGACGCAGTCTTGAAACGAAAGCGGACGCCTTTTCGTACATCTCGCCGCTTTCCTCGCCGTGGCCGGAAATAATGAGCGGCGTTCTCGCCTCGTCGATAAGTATGGAGTCCACCTCGTCTACGATTGCAAAGTTATGGCCGCGCTGCACCATTTCCTCTTTGTAAAGAACCATGTTGTCGCGCAGATAGTCAAAGCCGAACTCGTTGTTCGTGCCGTACGTGATATCGCAAAGATACGCTTCTTTTCTGTCTTTCGGTTCAACCTCGTGAGCGATAAGTCCTACCGAAAGGCCCATAAAGCGGTGTATTTTACCCATCCATTCGCTGTCTCGGCGAGCAAGATAGTCGTTTACCGTAACAACGTGAACGCCTTTTCCGGTAAGCGCGTTTAAATAAGACGGAAATACTGCGGCAAGCGTTTTTCCTTCGCCGGTTTTCATTTCCGCGATTCTTCCCTGATGAAGAACCGTGCCGCCGATAAGCTGCGTGTCAAAAGCGCGCTGACCTATAACCCTTACAGCCGCTTCCCTTACCGCAGCAAACGCTTCGCAGTGTATGCCGTCAAGCGTTTCACCGTTTTCGAGACGTTTTTTGAATTCGTCAGTCTTTGCTCTCAGCTCGCTGTCGCTCAGCGATTTCATATATGGCTCGAGCTCGTTTATTTTAGCTATTTTTGCGTTTATTTTTTTCAGCTCTTTCTGACTGTACGAACCGAAAATATCAAAAAGACCCATCTGTCTCCTCCGTATATACGTAAGTAATAATAAACCATATTGTACCATTATATATTATTATAGCACATTTTTTTTAAAAAAGCTATATTTATCTTCAATAACTCTTGAATTCTTTGTGATTTTGTTGTAAAATAAGAAAAAGAATTCAAACGGGGGATAAACAATGGTAACAAAAATCAGCAGTGTCGGGCTCTGGGGCATTGACGGATACAAGGTTGAAATAGAAACAGACTCCCGTCCCGCGCAGGACCCCGAAATAGATATCGTCGGTCTGCCTGACACTGCCATAAAAGAAGCGAAAGACAGAATAGTTTCCGCCGTAGCAAACAGCGGATACAGAATTCCCTCGGCAAATATTATAATGAACCTTGCCCCCGCGGACGTTAAAAAAGAGGGAACGATGTTTGATCTGCCTATGCTTCTGGGCATTCTTTCCTCAACGGGACAGATAGCGGTTCCCGACGAAAACACGGCGTTTTTCGGCGAACTTTCACTTTCGGGCGAGATACGCCGCGGAAGAGGCGTTTTGGCTGCGGTAATAGCGGCAAAAGAACTCGGTTTCAAAGCGATATTCGTCCCCGAAAAAAACGCGGCGGAAGGCGCGGTTGTTGAAGGAATAGACGTTTACGCCGCAAGAGACGTAATTTCCGTAATTTCACATATAGAAGGCAAATTTCCGCTTCGCCCCGTTAAAAAATCGCTTAACGAACTGATAAAAAAGGATGGCGCAGACACAAACGACTTTGCGTATATCGTAGGTCAGCAGACGGCGAAACGCGCAAGCGAAATTGCCGCGGCGGGCGGGCACAATATTCTTTTTATCGGCCCTCCCGGCTCGGGCAAAAGCATGATGGCAAAATCTTTGCCGTCAATTCTTCCCGATATGACGTTTGACGAGATAATAGAAACCTCAAAAATATATTCGATAGCAGGCAAACTCACCGAAAAAGAGCCGCTTTGCGTAAAAAGGCCGTTTGTCCGCTCAACGCAAAACGTTTCGATCCCCGGCCTTATGGGCGGCGGCACAACTCCCGCCCCGGGACTAATAACCCTGGCAAACAACGGCGTGCTTTTTCTTGACGAGGTGGCCGAGTTTTCGCAACGGACGCTCGAATCGCTGCGCCAGCCGCTCGAAGACAACATAATAACCGTAAACAGAGTTAAAAAAAGCCTCGTTTTTCCGGCGTCTTTCATGCTTGTTTGCGCAATGAATCCGTGTCCGTGCGGCTATTACGGACATCCGACCGTGCCGTGCAGGTGCAAGGATGCGCAGATCGAAAAATATTTAAGCAAAATTTCGGGACCGCTTCTTGACAGAATAGATCTTCAGGTTGCGCTTCCGCCCGTTACCGTAACGGATATTTCGGAAAACAGAAAACTCGCAGAATCATCCGCAGAAATAAAAAAACGCGTTGACGCCGCAAGAAAAAGGCAGACGGAAAGAATCGGCGCCTACGGTTTTACCTGCAACGCCAAGCTATCGCCTAAAGCTATAAGAGAGCTTTGCGTCCTTTCGCCCGAAGCCACCGCCGCGCTGAATAAAATAATGGAAAAAACGTCCGTTTCGATGCGTTCATACGATAAAATAATCAAAATTGCGCAGACGATTGCGGACCTTGCGGCAAGCGACGTAATCCTTCCGCAGCACATTATGGAGGCCTCTTATTTCCGCACTCTCGATAAAAAATACCAAAAGTGATAAACTGATTTTTTTCACTTTTTAACCGTACTTTTCCACAGAAACTGTGGAAAACCCTGTTGAAAACGTTGAAAACTCCGATAATTTCGCCGTTTTTCCCCCTGTTTATAATTTTTGAGGGCAAAAAAACGCATTTGTTGCTTTTATATAAATATCGGTTTTTTTAACATAAAATTTTTGGAGCGTATAAAATGACACTGTCAAAAATCGCCGAAATTTTGTCGGAAAATAAATTATTACAAAATTCCACGCCAGAACAAAGCCGTGATTTATCACTTACGGGGAAAATTTCATGCGACTCGCGAAACGTAGAAAAAAACTCCCTCTTTTTTGTTAAAGGCGTTAATTTCAAACGCGAATTTCTGCTTTCCGCAATCGAAAAAGGGGCTGGGGCATACGTTTCGGAAAAGGACCTTGAAGCTGATATTCCGCTTTTACTCGTTTCCGACGTACGCAAAGCCATGTCCGCCGTCGCGCGTGCAGTTTACGGTGATTTTTCAGAGAGCTTTCCGCTTATCGGAATAACGGGGACGAAGGGCAAAACTTCAACTCTTTATATGCTTGAAAGCATTCTGAGAGAAAAATACGGCAAAACAGGCATAATTTCCACAAACGAAGCGAGATGCGGAGAAAAAACGTGGCAAAAGACGGGCACAACGCCCGAAGCGCTCGAGCTTTTTTCCATTCTCGACGGTTTCAGACGGGAAAACGCGGGGGCGGCGGTTATGGAAGTGTCGTCGCAGGCGCTGAAATACGACCGTGTAAGCGGACTTACGTTTTCCGTCGGCGCATTTTTAAATCTTTCGCCAGACCATATAAGCCCGACGGAGCATTCCTCTTTCGAAGACTACAAAGAGGCGAAAAAGAAGCTTTTTTCGCTCTGCAAAAAAGCGGTTTTTAATCTTGACGGCGAGTATTCAATAGAATTTCTCGCTTCCGCAAAGTCCGCCGAAACGGTTACGTTTTCTCTTACGCCCGCGGGAGATATTTACGCTTACGGAATATCGCAGGACAGATACGGCTCGTCGTTTTCGATAGGCGGAAAGATAACCGCTGAAAATGTCCGTATAAATATGCCCGGCAGATTTAACGTTTCAAACGCTCTTTGCGCCGCGGCGTGCGCATTTGCCGTCGGGATTTCGCCCGAAGATATCCGTGCGGGTCTTGAAAAGGCCTCGGCGGGCGGACGCCTTGAAATATACGAAAAAAACGGAATTACGGTGCTTGTTGACTACGCTCACAACAAATCGTCTTTTGAAGCGCTTTTTGAATACGCAAAAACGTTCTATCCAAACTCGAAAATAATCTTCCTTTTCGGCTGCATAGGAGACAGAGCGCTTGACCGCCGCGCGGAAATTCCCGAAGTTGCGGCAAAAAACGCCGATTTTATCGTTTACACAACCGACGACCCCGGGACCGAAACGCCCGAAAAGATTTTTAAGGAGATAGAGCCCGAATTTAAAAAGCATAAAACGCCTTACACGTTTATTGAGGACAGGCAGAAAGCCGTTGATTTTGCCATCGAAACCGCCAAAAACGGCGATCTCGTTATTCTTGCCGGAAAAGGCGGAGAGACCACACAGCTTGTAAACGGCAGATACGTTCCCTATATCGGCGATATGCCCGCCGCGAAAGCGAAACTCGGACAGAGGGAAACAGAATGAAACGCGAATAAAAACGGCTGATAGAAGAAAAAACATCTGAATCCGCCAAGATTATAATTCCGTACGCGACGCGAATATTTACAGAAAAAAAGACCGTGCTTTAGGTAGTAAAATACGTCTGTTCGGATTTTTCCATATTTCATTAATTAAAAACTTGACAACAAAATAATAGGTTATGCTGAAAAGGGAAAAATAAAGGAACAAGGTACATCAGACATTATAAGAGCAACGATGAGTACATTATAGTGCTCATAGATTGCGATTAATGCGCACATCTTGATGTTGGCGATAATATATTTGCGGGACTGTCCAGTGAACAGTCCCGCAAATCTTTATGTAACGTGAAAACTGAAAAAAGTAGTTTGCTTGTCAGCTAATTCAGTTGTCACGTATGCAGGGTCAAGGGATGCAGGCCATTGTCCGGGTGCCGGGGTGAAACTTCCGGCGCGGGTCGAGGGTAAGACCCCGCCCAGTTAAGTGATGGGTATCGTCACTTAGATTATATAAATTCGTTTGTCCGGCAAAAAAAATTAAACTTCGGACTTGACTTGTAAGCCGTTTTGTGATATTATACCTATAAATCCGATAGGTCAAATAGGTAATAAGAGAGGTAAAAATGGAAAGACACAAAATCAAACAGGGCTTTCACGTTGAGATCATTCCGCCTAAACAGGACTCTGTTAAGCTAGAAGAAGATCTTGCTTTGTTTGCCTCAAAGTTTGAAAGGATCATGGCAAGCGGGTTTACCGCATCCATAACGGACAACGCCATGGGACTTCTGGCATTTCAGGGGCACGAGTGTATCGAAGAACTGGGGCTCATCCCGCGCCCCGGACAGGTTTTGATACATTTAAATACGTTCCATACTAAACAGGCGCTGTGCGGGATACTCGATTCATGCGAGAGGCTCGGCATAAAGTCGGTCTTAGCGATAAGCGGAGACGGATCTCCGCGTCTGCCGAAGCTGAAGCCGAAAGACGTTGAGGCGGAGGGAACCGCGTCAGTCACGTCGGTAGAGCTTACGCGGTTCATACGTAAACATTATCCGGAGTTTACCGTCGGTGTGGCGTTCAACCCGTACGAGCCGGAGGAGCACGAGTTTGAAAAACTGAAAAGAAAGCTTGACGCCGGCGCTTCTTTCGTCATAACGCAGCCGATAATACAGCAAAACAAAGTAACGGACAGACTTTTAAGCGAATATCCCGGCCTGCCCGTAATCGTTGAAGCGTGGATGTCAAAAAAGCTGTATCTGTTATCGGACGTCGTAGGTTATCCGATACCGGAAGACGCGGAGTTCGATCCGATAGAAACCCTGAAAAAGCTGAAAGAGCTTTATCCCTGCTGCGGCTTGTATCTTTCGCTCCTCGGGTTCAAAACGCAGTATGAAACAATAGAACAATTGGCGAAAGGGGACGAAAAATGAAAATAGTCGTATGCATAAAACAAGTACCCTCTACCACGGATGCAAAAATCGACCCGGAGACCAAAAGGATAATAAGAGAGGGAACGAAAGCGGTTATGAATCCTTTTGATCTTTATGCCGTTGAGGAAGCGGTGCGCATAAAAGAACTGCTCGGCGGGGAAGTCACGGCGCTTTCAATGGGGCCGGAGAGCGCAAAAATGTCTTTGATAGAAGCGCTTTCCATGGGCGCGGATAAAGCCGTGTTGCTGTGCGACAGAGCGTTTGCCGGATCCGACACGTGGGCGACGAGCTACGCGCTTGCAAAAGCTATTGAAAAAATCGGCGGCGTCGATCTTGTGATCTGCGGCAAACAGGCCGTTGACGGAGATACGGCGCAGGTCGGTCCGGGCATCGCCGCAAAGCTCGATATAATACAGGCGGCAAACGTATCAAAGGTCGAAGAAGTCTCGGATGACGTCATAACGGTAAGCAGAATGAACGAGACCGGCTTTGATCTTTTAAAGCTCAGACTTCCCGCGCTCATCACGGTCATAAAAGACATAAACGAGCCGCGCATACCCACCTTGAAAAACGCACGCAAAGCGAGAAATACGGAAATCCCTATATGGAAACCGGACGATATAGGCGCGGAGGCGGATAAAATAGGCTTGAACGCCTCTCCTACGCGCGTTGTCAAAACAGAGCCGCCGGCGACGAGGAACACCGTCACGAAGAAGATAGA
>CAMZEM010000004.1 GCA_947305805.1 uncultured Clostridia bacterium
CCGAACAGAGCATTTCCATAAGTCCGTTAAGAATAACCGCGTTCACGCCCTTTTTCTGATATTCGGGGCGTATCGCAACAAGACCCAGGTCTATCGTTTTCGGATTGTTTACGGTTTTAAGTATTTTTGCAAGCGTTGCGGGAGTCAGCCTTCCGCCGCTCTTTTTTACCGCGTCGCCAATGCCCGGAAAACATAGCCCGAACCCGACAACGTTGTCTTTTTCATCGCAGATAAAAACAAGAAACTCCTTGTTTACTATCAGCAGAAACTGACTTATAAGCTCGTCCTGCGCGGCTTTTTCGATAGGCACCGTGCCGTATAAATCGCGGTAGCATTCTTCGAGACAGTCAAAAAATCCGTCACGGTATTTTTCTATATACGCTTTTTTCGGCAGCGAAGTATCCGCAACGTGAAGTCCGTTCATTCGCAAAGCCCTCTCGGCAACACGCGCAAGAGTTTCGTTTCTCTTTTCTGGTTTTCTCAGCTCATATTCAACCCAGTCAACGTCTTTTACAAATCCGAGTTTTTCAAGAAGAGCGCCGTAATAGGGGAAATTATACTGTTCTTCAAAAGTTGAATTCTCTTCAAATCCTTCAACGAGCAACCCTTCGCGGTCAAGGTCCGTATAACCCAAAGGACCGCAAACCTCGGTCATCCCGCGTTCTTTTCCCCACGCCTCAGCGGAATCAAACAGAGCTTTTGCAACTTCTTCATCGTCAATGCTGTCAAAACGCGTAAAGCGCATCTGAGCGCATCCGTGTTTTTCGTTGTGCTGTTTCTGAATAATACCCTGTAACCGTCCGACTGTTTTTCCGTCGCGTCTGGCAAGCAGAAAAACTGAATCGGCGTTTTCGTTTATTCCGCCGCTTTTAAGAAGCTTTTTCTCATCTCCGTAAAGAGGGGGTACGAAACAGGGACAGTCTTTGTAAAGTCTGAGCGGAAATTCTATAAATTCCTTTATATCGCGGGGGGACTTAACAACACTAACTTCAATCATATCAGCTCTCCAGAGGTTCGTCGTCGCGTCTCAGGAATGCAAGGCCGTAGCCGGCAAGCCAGGGACCGTTGTGACATCCGCTTACGGGCGACATTATAACCTCTTCGTGGTTCGTCTCTATTCCGTATTTTCCTTCTATTTCCCTGAGCACTTTAATCATTGAAGGACCTGTGTAAACGTGCCAGAGAAGATAGTCCTTTTTATCGCGGTCGCCGATTGTTTCTTTCATTATCTCACACGTGCGCATAAGAGCTTTTTTCGGCGTGCGCACGCTTTCCAGCGCAACTATTTCTCCCTCGTCGGAAAAATGCACTACGGGGCAGATATTCAGCATCTGACCCATAAATGCCTTGCCGCCTTTCAGTCTGCCGTTGTATATAAGATAGTCAAGCTTTCCGTCAATGCCTATAAATACCTGACGTTTCATCATCCACGCAATTTCTTTGAGTATCTGTTCGGAAGTCATTCCCTTTGCCGCATATTCAACCGCTTTTATCGCAAGCAGTCCTTCTCCGAAACACGTTATTTTCGTATCGACAATGTGTATTTTAATTCTGTCTTCGTATTCGCGGGCAATCAGGCAGATTTTGTTGTATGTGCCTCCGAGCGCCGACGACAGGGTAAAAACTATCGTTTCGTCATATCCTTCCGCAATCGCTTTTTCAAATGCCGCGCGTATATCTTCCGTATCGGGCAGAGCGGTGGAGGGAAGGTGGTTTTTCGGATCCTCTATCGTTTCAAGCTGATTGTAAAAATCCACGGGGTCAAGATCGAGACCTTCCTTATACTCTTTGCCGTTAAAAAGAATATGTATTCTTATTATTTCTATCCCGAGATTTCTGTAACGCTCCGGAGCATATTCTATGCATCCGGTTGAGGTGCACATGATTTTGATTTTTGCCATTTTTATTTTCCTGCCCGTTTATTCTTCAACTTTAAAAAATGATATTTTCGATCCGTCTTCAACGTTCAGATACACAGTATCTTCCTCTTCGCTGTATGAACAGAATTTTACCAGTCTGCCGTTCGTAAGTGTCAGCACTATCGTTTCTCCGTCCATTTTGTACGGGTATGTTTTCGTGCCTTCATTATCCGTAAAGACCGCTTCTTTGCCGTCAAAAGTAATTGATGTTCCCGTGTCGGGATCTTCATATCTGCCTTTCGGTCCCGAATAGCCGCATGCGCAAACGGTTAACATAATTGCAGCTATAATTATAATTGCCAGTGTCTTTTTCATTGTCGGTTTCCCCCTTTTATCTCATTCCAGAGCAATCAGATAATCGTATATTTCCTGACCGCCGTTTTTTACCGTAAGTTCGCAGTCGGGATAAATACCGTTTATCTTTTCCGTTATATAATCAATATCTTCCGCAGTAATGTTTTTGCCTGTGAAAACTGTTATCAGTTCGCAAAGATCCGTATCCGTATTATCGAGCAGTTTTAGCAGAGCGTTTTCCGCCGTCTTTTCAACCGCAACCATATTCCCGCACGTTCTTGCTATAAAATCGCCCTTTTTAACGGAAAAACCGCCTATTTCGGCATCCTTTACCGCCTGTGCGACGTCTCCGTCAATAACGCTTTCCGCGGCTCTTTTCGCGCTTTCTTCAAGTGCGTCCGCATCGGTTATTCCCGGCGTAAGCACCGAAATCGCGCTGTATCCCTGCATGCAGCTTTTCGTTTCTATAACCCGTATATCGCACTCCGGCATCATCGCCGCTGCCTGTTTTGCAACAAGAAACGAGTTTTTGTGATTTGGCAAAACTATTATCCTGCCGTTTTCACATTTGCGGTATGCTGTAAGAAAATCTTCCGCGGAAGGACTCTCCCGCATAATAACGGCATCTGCGCCGAGTTCTTCAAAAATCTTTGCGATGCCTTCTCCCGATGCCGCCGCAACAACCGCATACGGCTTGTTTTCTTTTTTGCTTTTTACAACCGTTTCTTCGTGTCCGAGCATCATGTTTTCAACCTTTACGGTTAAAAACTCGCCGTAATCCTGCATCTTTGCAAGTATTCTGCCCGGATAAAACGTATGGACGTGAACTTTTACCGTGTCATCCTGCTTATAAGCCACAACGCTTTCTCCGCCGAGAGCTTCAAGATCCGAAAGAACCGTTTTTATATCGAAGCTGTCGGGGTTTACTTTCGCATCGGTAAGTCTCAGCAGAAATTCCGTACAGTATCCGAATTCAAGCACGCTGTCTCTCCTGAAACGGGAAATATCAACCGCATTTTCCTTCGGACCGCTGCTTAAAACCGCCGAATGCTCCTTGCCTTCAAGAATGTCGCTCATTCCTTCCGCAATATACAGATATCCCGCCGCGCCCGAGTCAACAACGTTAGCTTCTTTCAGCGCATCGAGAAGTTCGGGCGTTTTTGCAAGCGACTGTCTCGCTTTTTCAACGTGAAAAGAGTAAAAATCCGTAACTGAAGAGCTCTCGTCAAGCATTTGCAGGGCGTATTCCGCGCTTTCGCGAAATACCGTAAGTATCGTTCCTTCAACAGGGTGCTGAACTGCGGAATACGACGATTCAATCCCGAGTTCATAAGCTTTTGCCAGCGTCAGAGCATCTGCTTTTTCATGTCCCGCAAGACCCTTGCTGATACCTGCGAAAATCTGTGAAAGAATAACGCCGGAATTTCCGCGCGCGCCGAGAAGAGCACCGTTTGCAAAACGGGACGAAATGCCGTCAATACCTGTTTCGTGGCCACCGAGGCTTATCTCCGCAAGACCGCCTTCCACGGTTTTCATCATATTAGAGCCCGTATCTCCGTCCGAAACGGGAAATACGTTTAATGAGTTAAGCTCATCCGTATGCGCGGAAAGAACCGCCGCTCCTCCGAGCAGCATTTTCGCATAAAGCTCCCCGTCTATTGTTCGAATATCCAAGAAAATGCCCTTTCCGGCAAAGCATTAAACGGACTTTTCCGTTCGGATCCGCTTTGCCTTCCGTTATTTAACATTTTATTATAATAAAGTGTTATTCTAAACTGAATCTAAACAGAGCAGGTTATCGGCTATTCCCCGTCGCACTCATCGCAACCGCATTCGTCGCAATCGCACTCTTCACAGTCACATTCTTCGCAGTCGCAATCTTCGCATTCTTCGCAATCACAATCTTCGCAATCGCACTCGTCACAGCCGCACGTCTCTTCCTCTTCCTCAACCTCGAGCACTATTCCGGGGTTTCTGTCGCATGCGTCCTTTATAACAAGCAGAAGCTTTTTTCCGTATTCGCCCAGATGGTCAACTATATTCCGGGGATTTTTAACCTTAACTTTAATTTCTGGAAGCGATGTTAAAACGTCAAAAAGAGCGTCAAGATTTTTTCCGTATTTTTCCGGAAAACCTTCCTGAGCGGAGAAAAATTCATGCGCCTGCTGTTTCGTGTAAAGGTCTTTGCCGTCAATAATAATTTCTATCATTCCGTTTCCCTCCGTTATTCTTCGCCGTAAAGCAGCGTGAACGACTCATAATGGTCGTCCGTATAGTATATCAGTCCGTCGTTTGAAAAAATAATCCTCTTTTCGCCGCGCGACGACTTTCCCATCGTGTCAATGTCGCATTCGGTATACTTTCTTCCTTTTTTCTCGGGAAGCAATCCTTCGTAATTGCCGAAATAATCTCCGCCTATGCACATACTGGGGGCATACGGTTCAAGGCCTCCGCCGTCCCAGCCCAGGTCCCTCGCTTCTTCTTTCGTTATGAAGTTTGACGGCAGTTTACCGTATGTATGAATATACAGCGCAACGTCGTCCTTAGACGTATACGATCCGTTTTCGTCTATCTGAGCTTCGTTATTTTCTTCTTTCGGATTTTGTTCCTGCGAAGACTCGTTCGGATCGTCCGCAACAACGGTATTTTCTTCTTCAAGTATTTTTTCAACTTCCTCCAGAATGCCCGTAACGTCTATCTCCGCGCAGGACGCCAGAAAGGAAAGCGCAATTACGGCAGACAGAAAAAGTGCGATTATTCTCTTTAATCTCATTTTAATCCTCCGTTATTTTTTTGACATTATAACACATCTTAACTGAAAATTCAATACTTTTACATAAAACAGGGGATTGACGCGGGCGGTTTTTGTTGCAAAAAACAGTGCAGCTTTCGTCTTTTTACATATTTTTTTAAAAATATTCAATTTAATAGTGACAAAATCAAAAAAATGTGCTATAATATAATTGTCGCAGTATGCATACTGTCATTTGAAGAAAACAATACACGAAAGGAACATATCATCATGGAAGAACAAAACAACGGCAGTATTAAAATATCCGAGGAAGTAATAGCTACCATAGCAATAAACGCCGCTCTTGAAATCGACGGTGTGGCAAGCGTTATGCAAAAAGTGCTTCCCTCCACAAAAAGCGTTGTCGGCAATATAAAAAACATCCGCAAAGGCGTGGGACTGCTCAGAACGGAAGAGGGCCTCGAGCTTACGATACAGATAGTTGTAAAGAACGGATATAAAATCCCCGACGTATCCGTTGCGGTTCAGTCAAACGTTAAAGACACCGTTGCAAATATGACGGGAATTAACGTTATCAAAACAAACGTCATCGTAGCGGGCGTAGTAGAAAAGAAAGCGAAAAAAGACTAAATGAAACGCAGCGAATCCCGCGAAAGCCTCTTTCTTCTTCTTTTTGAGGCATCATTTTCCGAAAAACCCGATCCGCAGAAAATAATAACGCTTTCCGCGGAAAATATGGGGCATGAAACGGACGAATACAGCGAAAAGGCGTTTTCGGATATTCTTTCGAAAATCGAAGAAATCGATAATGAAATAAAGCCGTTTCTCGTCGGAAGAAAAATCGAACGTCTTTCAAAAACCGCACTTACCGCTATGCGCATTGCGGTTTACGAAATCAACAATTCGGAAGACGTCCCGTCTGCCGTTGCTATCAACGAGGCGGTTGAACTCGTTAAAAAATACGACGTGGACAATGCCGCCGCATCGTATATAAACGGAGTTCTCGGCTCTTACGTAAGAAGCCGTGGATAAGATTTTCGGCGCGCTCGGAATAGATACGAGCAATTATACGTCGTCAGCCGCGGTCGTAATGACGGACGGAACGTGCAAAAGCGAAAAAAAACTGCTTCCCGTCCCCGAAGGCGCGGTCGGACTAAGGCAGAGCGATGCCGTTTTTGCTCACGTAAAGCAGTTTTCCGAAGTGCTTTCCCGACTTGAAATCTCAAAAACCGATATCCGCGCAATAGGAGTTTCCTCGCGTCCCAGAAACGTTGAGGGCTCTTATATGCCATGCTTTGTATACGGACTTTCCGTTGCGGAGTCGCTCGGCTCTGCGCTCGGTATTCCCGTATACCGTTTTTCTCATCAGCAGGGACATATTGCCGCTGCGGCGTTTTCTTCGGGCAGCGAAGAGCTTCTTTGTAAACCGTTTATGTGTCTTCACGCTTCGGGAGGCACTACCGAACTGCTGCGCGTTGACGGCATTGACCGCATTTCCATAGCCGCATCAACGGCGGATATAAGCGTCGGACAGCTTATAGACCGCGCGGGCGTTATGCTCGGTTTGCCTTTTCCGTCGGGACCGTATCTTGAAAATCTCGCAAAAAACGGCAGTCTCCCCGAAAAACCGAAAATTACCGTCAGAGACGGGCAATGTTCGCTTTCGGGATTTGAAAACAAAGCGAAAACTATGCTTGAAAACGGAGTTTCTCCCGAAAATATCGCTCTTTATATCATAGAAACAGTTGCGCTTACACTGAAAAAACTGTGCGATTCATACAATCCCGACAATCTTCCCGTCCTTTTTGTCGGCGGCGTTATGTCAAACGAAAGAATAAAAACCGTGCTTGACGGCAATAACAGATTTTTTGCCGAACCGCGCTTTTCTTCCGACAATGCATCCGGTGTTGCTCATCTTGCGCTGAGAAAGGCATAATATGCTTAAATCCGCAATTACCGTATCTCAGCTGAATTTTTACGTCCGCTCCCTGATTGATTCCGATGAAATTCTCCGTTCGGTTCTTGTCCGCGGCGAGATATCGGATTTTTCGCTTTACAGAAAAAGCGGACATATGTATTTTACACTTAAAGACGGTCAGTCGTCCGTAAAGGCGGTTATGTTCCGTTCGGAAGCTCAGAAACTCGCGTTCGTTCCAGAGGACGGAATGAACGTTGTTCTTGCCGCGCGCGTTTCCGTTTTTGAACGTGACGGAGTATATCAGCTTTACGTCACGGATATAATTCCGGACGGAATCGGAGCGCTTACGGCAGCATTTTTGCAATTGAAAGAGAAACTTGAAAAAGAAGGACTTTTCGATGAATCCCGAAAACGTCCTCTCCGCCGCTATCCGTTTAAAATCGCCGTTGCAACGTCGCCTTCCGGAGCTGCGCTTCAGGATATTCTGTCCGTAACAGCAAGACGTTGGCCGGTTGCGGATATAGAAATATACCCGTGCGTCGTCCAGGGCGCTGAATCGGCGGAAAGCGTTATAAAAGCGGTTGATTATTTTTCGAAAAAAAACGATGCGGACGTGCTCTTAATCGCCAGGGGAGGCGGGTCGTACGAAGATCTCGCTTCTTTTAACAGCGAACCGCTTGCAAGAGCGGTTGCCGAATGCCCCGTCCCCGTAATAAGCGCAGTAGGGCACGAAACCGATTTTACGATTCTTGATTTCGTTGCCGATATGCGCGCCCCCACTCCGTCCGCCGCCGCAGAACTTGCGGTTCCTGATATCAGAGAAATATCCGAATACGTTTCCGACTTCCGGTATACTCTCAAAAAAGAGCTTGTATCAACGGTTAACGTTAAAAGCTCGGAGCTTGACGGTTTAAAAAACAAACTTGATTTAAGACATTATACCGAAAATAAAGAACTTATTCTCGATAAAGCGCGTACCGCATTTTTCTCTTCGTTCGATACGTTTATCGAAAAAAAGAAAAACGGTTTTGCCCTTGCCGTTTCCTCTCTTTCCGCCCTCGACCCGCTATCCGTAATAAAACGCGGTTATGCAGTCGTGTATAAAAACGGAAAAGCAATCGTTTCCGCAAAGGAGACAAAGCAAAACGACAGACTTGTTATAAAAATGAAAGACGGTGAAATTAACTGTGTCGCAGAATGAAAATGAAGTAAAAATTACTTTCGAGCAGGCTATGGACAGAATAGAAGAGATAACCGCGCGCCTTTCCGACGGCAACCTCGGTATAGACGAATCGGTTGCGCTTTACGAAGAAGGCGTTAAACTCGCCGCCTTTTGCGATGAAAAATTAAAAGATGTCCAGAGAAAAATAACACTGCTTCGGAAAAAAGAAAATGAATGATTTTAAAGAAAAGCTCGCTCAATACCGCGACGATGTAAACACCGCGCTCGAAAAAGCCATTCCCGCAAACGGAGAAGAAGCGGTTGATGCAATGCGTTACAGCGTGTTTGCGGGCGGAAAACGCATACGCGCGGCTCTCGTGCTCGCTTTCTGCGAACTTTTCGGGGGAAATAAAGAAAAAGCCATTCCGTTTGCGTGCGCCATAGAAATGATTCATACGTATTCTCTAATTTACGACGATCTTCCGTGTATGGATAACGATACGCTGCGCAGAGGAAAGCCCACAAATCACGTTGTTTTCGGCGAAAGCACCGCTCTTATGGCGGGCGCGGGCCTCTACGCAAGAGCATTTGAAACTGTTGCAGGCAGCAAAGCGCTTTCCGATTCGCAAAAGCTCGAGGGTATTTCCGTCTTGCTTGACGCGTCGGGTATAAACGGCATAATCACAGGTCAGATGCTTGACTTGAAAAACCGTCCGGGACTTTCCGAAAGCGAAGTTATGCGCATACATAAGCTGAAAACGAGCGCCATGATAGAAGCCTCCGCCCTTCTCGGGTGCATTGCTTCGGACTGCGGAAACGCAGAAAAGGAAAAAGCAAGAAAATACGCCGAAAACATAGGTCTCGCTTTTCAGATAAAGGACGACATCCTCGATGTTGAGGGAAGCGTTGAAGAACTCGGAAAAACCGTCGGCAAAGATAAAACGGAAATGAAAACAACGTTTGTCGATATACTCGGCGTTGAAAACTCTCAAAAGCAGGTGAACTCGTTTTCCGCCGCCGCAAAAAACGAGATTTCCGAGATACGGGGCAGTGAATTTCTCTGTGCTCTTTCCGATTATCTTGCGGGACGAAAATCGTAATAAAAAGGTAAACAAATATGGCTGATTTTTTCAAGTTTATTGTTTCAAATCATATTCTGAATACCGCAGTTATAGCATGGTTTCTGGCGCAGTCCATAAAAGGAATAATCGAATCCGTACGTGCCCGTAAAATTCTTGTTGAAAGGTTTTTCGGCTCAGGCGGTATGCCGTCAAGCCACAGTTCTCTTGTAACCTCACTGCTGACGATGGTCTATCTTACCTGCGGAGTATCGTCGCCGGAATTTGCAATAGCCGCCGTTTTCTGGTTTATCACTACGTACGATGCGGCAAACGTCCGTTATGCCGTCGGAGAACAGGCAAAGATAATCAATCAGATTATTATGATTGACGAACGCGTTGAACGTGAAAAACTGTTTAAAGAGCTTATGGGACATACAAAAACCGAAATTTTCTTCGGATGTCTTCTCGGCCTTGCCGTTGCGCTGATTTACTGGGCTGTTTTTATGCTGTAAAGTATTAAATAAAAACGAACTATACACTTTTTTATGCAAAACTACTTGAAAAAAGTGAATAAATGTGTTATAATATAATTTAGATGATACAGTATCCTAGTCCGATCATCAAGCTACCAGGGTGGGCCTAAAAATCCACTGAAGGGCATATCTGTGAAACTTCTTGTGCTTGCTTCTTACGCCCAGTCTGGGGTGAGTGCTGGAAGGAAGCCTCTCTACCCTCAAGTACAGAGGCTTGGGACAGCCGGGCGCCCGCAACGGCATGCGCAAGCGAACCCGTCGTCCTTGGAGACCTGTTCTCGTGGCTTCATAATACAGTAAAAGCTACGGCTCAGGATTAAACCTGCAAGGCGGTACGTTTCAGCAAAACGGAAAAACGTGCTGTATGCAGTCGTAGCCTGTCTTGAGTGGGCTCGGCGGATTTCGGCCGGACTGTAAACCATGGCCGTGGTTTAGAGTCTTTTGCGTTTGAAACCGGGGCTGCAAAAGAGACTAAGAGCTTTGTTGATCAGGTCAAGGAAAACTTCTAGGCTGAGAAATTTATTTCTGCATTCAAAGGATTGCAGTACGTGCTGAGTGGCAATCAAGTCGTACAGTCGGCAACGCTGTACCTCGAGCTTTAAAGGGAAACCTCCTTCACGGCGACGGAAGGAAGCTCCCGGGGAAACCTACTTGACCTAAGACGTAAGATTTACTTTGAATGTTATCATCACATTTTTTGAAATTATCTGCCGCGGCTCCGATTTATCGGATTTGCGACAGATTAAATATTATATCAGCATTTATGCGGGAAAGGTTACTTATGGAATCGGACGGTAAACCCCGAATACCGCAGCAGACTGACGATAATTCTCCCGATTTAAAGGAGAAAAAAGAGCCTGCTGCCGAAAAAGAAAAACAGAAATCCAAAGATAAAGACAAAAAAAAGCATATCGTCGACTGGAGCTGGACAATCAGAATCCTTGCGATTACGTTTATTATTTCGTTCGGAATGTCATATCTTTCCGAAAGCGTACTTGCGGACGTCAATATCGTCGTCGCTTTTTTTGTTCTTGTTTTCTTTATCCTTCTGGGCGTAACGTTTGATATTCTCGGTACGGCCGTAATGGCTGCCGAAACAAAAACCTTTAACTCCATGACGGCAAAGAAGGTTAAGGGTGCAAAAACCGCGCTCTCGCTTATTGCAAAAGCGCCGTCCGTATCAAATTTCTGCAACGACGTTATAGGCGATATCTGCGGCGTTATAAGCGGTACAACGTGTTCCGTTCTTGCGCTTAAATTTGCGGAAATGTTTTCTTTTAACGCTTTCTTATCCGTTTTTCTGTTCACCGCAACCACTGCGTCGCTTACAGTCGGACTTAAAGCAATCGGCAAAAATATCGCCGTTTTATTCGGCGACAAAATAATATATGCAATTTCGCGTGTCGTATGCGTTTTCGTTCCGGAACGCATTCAGGATTCGAAAAAGAAAAAATAATGCGTCTTGACATCTGTATTTTTGATAAATTCTCTCTGAAAAGCAGAGAATATGCCAGAACACTTATAAAAAACGGAGATGTTTCCGTAAACGGCGTTACGGTAAAGAAGGCAGGCTTCGAAGTAAACGGAAACGAGGATATTTCCGTAAACGATTCGCTGCGCTACGTAAGCAGGGGAGGATTAAAGCTCGAAAAGGCAATCTCTTCTTTCGGTATTCCCGTAAACGGAAGAGTCGCTCTCGATATCGGCGCTTCCACCGGAGGTTTTACGGATTGCCTTTTGCAAAACGGAGCGTCAAAGGTTTTTGCCTGCGACGTCGGTCACGGACAGCTTGCCGAAAAGCTTAAAAACGATCCGAGGGTTATAAACCTCGAGGGCACTCATATAAATTCGCTCTCTCCCGATACCGTCGGAAAGGCGGAGGTCATAACCTGCGACGTTTCTTTTATTTCTCTTAAACTCGTCCTGCCGCATATAAAAAAATTCACAGGCCCCGACTGCGACGTCGTCTGCCTTTTCAAACCGCAGTTTGAATACGGTAAAAAGGTTAAAAACGGCGTAATCAAAGATGAAAACATTCATAAACAGCTTCTTGATGATTTTATCGCGTTTGCCCGAAGCGAGGGCTTTGAAGTTGTAAAAACGGACGTCTCTCCTATACTCGGCGGCGACGGAAACAGAGAGTTTCTTCTTTACTTAAAACCCGAAATAACACAATTATATAAGGGAGAAAACAAATGAGGTTTGCAGTTTTAACAAACAAAGACCGCGACAGCGATCTTTCCGTTACGGAAAAGATCGTTTTCTGTCTTTCGTCTCTCGGAGCCGAATGCGCTGTCGTATCTTCTCCCTCCGCTTTTTCAAGCGTTGTTGCAAACTGCGATGCCGCCGTTACCGTCGGAGGCGACGGAACAATTCTCGCAATCGCGCAAACTGCCGCCAGAGCGGGCTGTCCCGTAATCGGCGTAAACAAGGGTAATCTCGGTTATCTTGCAGCTCTCGAACCGGACGGCGCGGACGAGCTTTCGCGGCTCGTTACGGGCGATTATTTCCTTGAAGACAGAATGATGATAAAAGCAGGCGTAAAAACTCCCGACGCCGAAAACGAATACTATGCGCTTAACGATATCGTCGTCACTCACGACTCCGTTCTTAAACTCACAGATATTGAGCTTTCCTGCGACGGATACGATATTGCCCACTACCGCGCCGACGGAATAATATTCGCCACCCCGACAGGCTCAACGGCATATTCCCTTTCTGCAGGCGGACCGGTTACCGATCCGGCTATCCGAGCCGTTATCGTTACCCCGATATGCGCTCACACTCTGAGTTCGCGTCCGGTAATTTTTAACGACGGGGCGGTTCTTTCCGTCAGAGGCACCTCGCGGGAAAACGATTCGCTTCGTCTTTATGCAGACGGAGGGGCGGGCGTATCTCTCCCAAACAACACATCCGTCACAATTTCAAGATCTCCGTTTTCTCTTAAACTTATACGGTTCACTTCGAACTCGTTTTACAATATTCTTTCGAAAAAAATACATTAAGGATAAGTTGAAATGAAACAAAAAAACAGAAGACACTCAAAAATCATCGAAATCGTCCGCAACGAGCAGATCGAAACTCAGGACGAACTTACCGCAAAGCTTAACAGAGAGGGCTTTTCCGCAACACAGGCAACGGTATCCCGTGATATCAAAGAGTTGCAGCTTGTTAAAATACTTACAAGCGAAAACCGATACAGATACGCCCTTCCTTCCAAATCAACCCCGTCTCAGCCCCTTTTGCCGTCCAAATTCCTCGGCATTATCCGTGAAGGACTTATTTCCGTTGAACAGGCGCAGAATCTCGTTGTCGTAAAATGCTATTCGGGCATGGCGCAGGGCGTGTGCGCCGCCATCGACTCGCTTGAACGTGAAGGCGTGGTCGGTTCAATTGCGGGCGATGATACTATTTTCCTTGCCACCCGCGACAGCTCCTCCGCAAAAAAGATTGTAGATAACATAAAAGAAACCCTCGGAGTCTGATTTGTAAGACGAAAGGACTGAATATGTTCACATCGCTGCATATCGAAAACATAGCGGTAATTGAATCAGCCGATATCTCTTTTTCTCAGGGTCTTAACGTCCTTACCGGCGAAACCGGCGCGGGAAAAAGTATAATAATCGACGCTATAAATATGATAACGGGCGGCAGAACAAGCAAAGACGCAATAAGAACCGGATGCAAAAAAGCTTATGTTTCGGCTTCTTTTGAAAACGTAGACGATTCGCTCCGCAGTATTGCCTCGGAAATTGGCATAGAAATTGAGGACGGCGAGCTGATTATTTCTCGCGAGATCAATTCGGACGGACGCAGCGCCGCGCGCGCAAACGGAAGGCAGATAACCGTTTCCATGCTCCGCGAACTCGGTAAAAATCTTATCAATATTCACGGACAGCACGACAACATAGCTCTTTCCGATCCGTCCACCCATCTTTCGTATCTCGATTCCTTTGCGAAAAACGATGCGGAGAGAAATACGTATTCAGAAAAATATACTCGGGTTAAAAATATCGTAAAACAGATCGATTCCCTTTCCGTAAACGAACGCGAAAAAGCAATGCGAACCGATATCCTCCGCTATCAGATAAACGAACTCGAAGCGGCGCGGCTCACGGCGGGGGAGGAGGAAGTCCTCGAAAAACGCAGACTGTCTCTTGCAAACAGGGAAAAGGTAATAAACGGTTTTTACGCCGCAAAAGAGGCGCTTTGCGGAGGCGAAACAAACGCGAGAGATCTTGCGTCTGCCGCTTTAAGCGAAATTAATTATATTTCCCGTTTCGACGAAGATGCCGCAGCGCTTTCGGAGCGGTTAAACGACGTTTTTGCGGAGCTTGACGATATTTCCGATGAAATTTCGCGTTTTGCCGACGGTATAGACAACGATATTTCCGAGCTTGATTCGGTTGAAGCAAGGCTTGACACTATAAGAAGTTTTCGCAGAAAATACGGAAATACGGTTTCGGAAATGCTTGAATTTCACGAAAAAGCGAAAGAAGAACTCGAAAATATAGAGTTTTCCGACGAAAAAATAAAAGCGCTTCAAAAGGAGCTTTCAGTGGCGCAAAAAGAGCTCGACAATGCATCCGCCGCTCTCACCGAAAGCAGAAAAAAAGCCGCAGAACGCCTTGAAGAATCCATTACGGACGAACTCGTTTTTCTCGATATGCCGTCTGTGCGTTTCGCCGTTGACATAAAAGAAAAACAGCAGGAAAAAGACGGCGCGGACAGCGTTGAATTTCTTATTTCCGCCAATATAGGCGAAGATTTAAAGCCGCTCTCGTCAATAGCTTCGGGCGGCGAGCTTTCAAGAATAATGCTTGCCGTGAAAAACGTTCTTCCCAAAAACGGAGCGGGCACTCTCGTTTTCGACGAAATCGATACCGGTGTCAGCGGACGCGCGGCGCAGAAAATCGCCGTTAAGCTTAAACAGATGTCTTCATCGGGACAGGTTTTGGTTGTAACCCACCTTGCCCAGATTGCCGCAAAGGGAGACGTTCACTTCGTAATATCAAAAGAAAGCCGCAACGAAAGAACGTATACGAGAGTAACCCCAGTTACGGGCGAAGACAGAATTAACGAGCTTGCACGAATCATGGGCGGCGACAGCATTACTCCCGCGCTTTTGCAGACCGCGCGTGAAATGCTTGACTCATAGAAAAAAACAGTCACATTATATATTTTCAGCAAATTTAAGGAGAAAAACCATGCATATTTACGAAGAGCTCCAAAAAAGAGGGCTTATAGCTCAGGTAACTAACGAAGAAGAGATAAAAAATCTCGTAAATAACGGAAAAGCCAGATTCTATATCGGCTTTGACTGTACCGCAGACAGTCTTACCGCAGGCCATTTTATGGCGCTTACGCTTATGAAACGTCTTCAGATGGCGGGCAATACTCCGATAGCTCTTATCGGCGGCGGTACCACCATGATCGGCGACCCTTCGGGCCGTACGGACATGAGAAAAATGCTTACAAAAGAGGATATAGATCACAACGCCGAATGTTTCAGGCGTCAGATGGAAAAGTTCATCGAGTTCGGAGAAGGCAAGGCGATGATGATAAACAACGCAGACTGGCTTCTCAATCTCAACTATATCGAGCTTCTGCGTGAGGTAGGAGCATGTTTTTCCGTAAACAATATGCTCCGCGCAGAGTGCTACAAACAGAGAATGGAAAAAGGCCTTTCATTCCTTGAATTCAACTATATGATTATGCAGTCATACGATTTCTATTATCTTTACAAAAATTACGGCTGCAATCTTCAGTTCGGCGGCGACGATCAGTGGTCCAACATGCTCGGCGGCACAGAGCTTATCCGCCGCAAACTCGGCAAGGACGCAAACGCAATGACAATCACCCTTCTTACCGATTCTCAGGGCAAAAAAATGGGCAAAACCGCAGGAAACGCAGTATGGCTCGATCCGAAAAAGACGTCTCCCTACGATTTCTACCAGTATTGGAGAAACGTTGACGATGCGGACGTAATGAAATGTATCCGTATGCTTACGTTCCTCCCCATTGAGAAGATCGATGAAATGGAAACATGGCCCGACGATAAAATCAACGCGAAAAAAGAAATACTCGCTTACGAGCTTACAAGTCTCGTCCACGGAGAAAAAGAAGCGCAGAATGCGCAGCAGACCGCAAAATCGCTGTTTTCCGGCGGCGTCGGAGCCGATGCTCCGACTGTCGAGCTTACCGATTCCGATTTCAACGCCGAAGGCCGCATTGCCATAGCCGATTTGCTTGTAAAAACAAAGCAGGCGCCGTCAAAAGGCGAAGCAAGACGTCTTGTAGACCAGAAGGGCATTTTTGTTGCGGATAAGCTTGTTGAAAGCGCCACCATGACGTTTGCAAAAGACGAAATAAACGGCGCAATCGTCAAAAAAGGCAAAAAATCGTTTATTAAGATAATTGTTAAATAACGGATAAAAATCCTAACAAAAGGTAGTTTGAAATGAAAAAAGAACTTGAAAAAAATTATAACCCGCGCGACGTTGAAGACCGCATATACGGTTTTTGGGTAGATAACGGCTATTTCAAAGCAAACGTAAACAAAAACAAAACCCCGTTTACAATAGTTATTCCCCCGCCAAACGTCACGGGACAGCTGCATATGGGTCATGCGTTCGACGAAACGCTGCAGGATATTCTCACCCGTTATAAACGCATGTGCGGCTATGAAACGCTCGGGCTTCCCGGCACCGATCACGCAGGAATCGCCACACAGATAAAAGTTGAAGAATTCCTTCGCAAAAACGAAGGGTTAACCCGATACGATCTCGGCAGAGAAAAATTTCTCGAAAGAGTCTGGGCATGGAAAGATCAGTACGGCAACCGTATAATAAATCAGCTTAAAAAGCTAGGCTCGTCGTGCGACTGGTCAAGAGAAAGATTTACCATGGACGAGGGCTGCTCGAAAGCCGTCAAAGAAGTATTTGTAAATCTTTACAACAAAGGCCTTATTTACCGCGGACACAGAATAATAAACTGGTGCCCCCACTGCAAAACCGCGCTTTCCGATGCGGAGGTTGAATACGAGGAGCAGGCAGGTCATTTCTGGCATATCCGCTATCCCGTAAAGGATGCAAAAGACGAATACGTAGTTATCGCCACAACAAGACCCGAAACTCTTCTCGGCGATACCGCGGTTGCGGTTAATCCCGAAGATAAGAGATACTCTCACCTCGTAGGAAAAACGCTCGTTCTTCCCCTTGTAGGCAGAGAAATTCCCGTTATTGCCGATGAATACGTCGATAAGGAATTCGGTACCGGCTGCGTTAAAATTACGCCCGCGCACGACCCGAACGACTTTATGGTCGGTCAGCGCCACGGACTTGAACAGATCCGCGTAATGAACGACGACGCCACCATCAATTCAAACGGCGGCATTTATGAAGGACTTGACCGCTACGAAGCGAGAAAACGCATCGTTGAAGACCTCGAAAAAGCGGGACTGCTCGTAAAAGTAGAGGAGCATTCTCACAACGTAGGTCAGTGCTACCGCTGCGGCACTACCGTTGAACCTCTTACGTCCGACCAGTGGTTCGTTAAAATGGAACCTCTCGCAAAACCCGCAAAAGAGGTTGTAGCAAACAAGACTATAAAATTCCACCCCGAACGTCTTGAAAAAATCTATATGAACTGGATGGATAACGTTCACGACTGGTGTATTTCCCGTCAGCTCTGGTGGGGACACCGCATTCCCGCATATTACTGCGATAAATGCGGCGAAATGGTAGTCTCAAAAACCGATGTCGATGTCTGCCCGAAGTGCGGCGCAAAGATGAGACAGGATGAAGATGTCCTCGATACGTGGTTCTCCTCCGCTCTCTGGCCGTTTTCCACGCTCGGATGGCCTGAAAAAACGGAAGATCTCGAATATTTCTATCCCACGTCAGTTCTCGTTACCGGTTACGATATTATTTTCTTCTGGGTTTCCAGAATGATCTTTTCGGGACTCGAACATACCGCCAAGCCGCCGTTTGAACACGTTCTTTTCCACGGACTTATCAGGGATTCCCAGGGAAGAAAAATGTCTAAATCTCTCGGCAACGGCATCGATCCGATAGAAGTAATCAACGAATACGGCGCAGACGCATTGAGATATACGCTCGTTACCGGCAACTCTCCCGGAAACGATATGCGTTTTTACTACGAAGTTGTTAAATCATCGCGTAATTTCGCAAACAAAATCTGGAATGCCGCTCGTTTCGCGCTCACTTATCTTGATATCGACCGCGCCGAAATCCCCGAAAAACTCGAAATCGAAGACAAATGGATTTTAACCGAGTTTAATTCCTGCGTTAAGGAAGTCCGCGAAAATCTCGATAAATTCGAGCTCGGCGTAGCCGCGCAGAAACTCTATGATTTTGTCTGGGACGATCTTTGCGACTGGTATATAGAGCTTGTTAAACCCCGTCTTTTCGAAACTAATACGAACGAAGAAACAAAGAAGTCCGCGCAGAACGTTCTTTGCTACGTTATAAACGGCACGCTCGCTCTTCTTCATCCGTTTATGCCGTTCATTACCGAGGAAATCTGGCAGACAATGCCTCACGAGGGCGAGGCGCTCGTAATTGCTCCGTATCCCGAATACGACGAAAAACTGTCGTTTGCATCCGATGCTGCGGCAATGGAAAACGTTAAAGTTCTCATAAAGAATATAAGACAGCTCCGTCTTGATATGAACGTTCCCGCTTCAAAGAAAACAAGTCTTTATATCGAAACCGAAAACCCCGACGAATATACGCGTTGCGTTGAATTTCTCAAACGCCTTGCGGGTGCATCCGAAATAAAGGTTAACGCAGGCACGGTTGCGGAAAATGCGGCCACTGCGCTCAGCCCCGATGCAAAAGCATATATTCCCATGGGAGAGCTTGTTGATATAGAAAAAGAAAAAGCGCGTCTCGAAAAAGAAAAAGCCCGTCTTGAAGGCGAGATTGAGCGCATAGACAAAAAACTCGCAAATCCCGGCTTTATGGCGAAAGCTCCCGCAAAGGTTGTTGAAGAGGAAAAAACAAAACGTCAGTCTTACGTTTCTCTTCTCGAAAACACGGTAAAAGTTCTTTCCGACCTGAGCTGACCCTAAATCCCGCCTTGAGGCGGACAGGAGAAAAATATGGCAAATTCATACGTTGCCGTCGTAGGCAGACCTAACGTCGGCAAAAGCACACTTTTCAATAAAATAGTCGGAGGCAGACCCGCTATCGTTGAAGACACTCCCGGAGTTACGAGAGACAGACTTTACCGCGATACCGAGTGGGGCGGAGTTCCGTTTACGCTTATAGATACGGGCGGAATTGAACCTCACACCGACGACGTTATTCTGTCTCAGATGCGCACTCAGGCGCTTATAGCGATAGAAACCGCAGACGTTGTAATACTTGTTACCGATATCACCACGGGCGTTACCGCGGCAGACAGCGAAGTTGCCGATATGTTGCTTAAAGCAAAAAAAGAAGTTGTTCTTTGCGTAAACAAGGTTGACCGTCCCGGAACCCCGCCGCCCGAGCTTTACGAGTTTTACAATCTCGGTCTGGGCGATCCTTTTCCCGTTTCCGCAGTTCACGGACTCGGCACGGGCGATCTTCTTGACGATGTTGTAAGCAGACTGAAAGACCGCCCAGCGGAAACGAGAGACGAAAATTCAACGTACGTTGCTGTTATCGGTAAACCGAATGTCGGCAAAAGCTCTTTTGTTAACCGTGTTTTCGGCTCCGAACGCACCATAGTTTCCGATATTCCCGGCACAACGAGAGATGCGGTAGACGCAGAGGTCGAAAACGAATTCGGCAAATTTGTATTTATAGATACCGCAGGCCTCCGAAAAAAAAGCAAGGTTGACGACGAAATAGAGAAATACAGCGTTCTTCGCTCCTATATGGCTGTCGACCGCGCCGATGTTGTGCTTATAATGATAGACGCCAACGACGGAGTCACCGAGCAGGACACAAAAATAGCCGGCATCGCTCACGAAAAGGGCAAAGCGTCCGTTGTTGTCGTTAATAAATGGGATTCCGTTGAAAAAGACGATAAAACCATGGACAAATTAAAAAAGCAGATTGCAGAAGATCTTAAATTCATGTCCTATGCGCCTATCGTTTTCATTTCCGCAAAAACGGGTTTCCGCGTTGAAAACGTCTTTAAAATGATTACGTTCGTTAAAGAACAGCATTGCAGACGTATCACAACCGGCGTTTTAAACGACGTTCTCGTTGAAGCAACAACAAAAGTTCAGCCGCCCACCGATAAGGGTAAACGACTGAAACTGCTTTATATGACTCAGGTAGCGATAAAGCCGCCCACGTTCGTTATTTTTGTAAACGATCCCGAGCTCTTCCATTTTTCATATCAGCGCTACATTGAAAACCAGCTGCGCGAAACTTTCGGACTTACCGGCACTCCCGTAAACATTATAGTTCGCGAAAAAACACGAGAAAAGAAATAAACAATATAAAAATAGCAGTCCTCCGATATTTCGAAGGACTGTTCTGATTTTTTACTCTATTTTACAAGCTGAGGCGTTCCCGCTTTTTCCTCTTTTCGTATTAAAACGGTTACCGCGGCAAAAATCGCGGCAAAAACAGTCATCGCGGCAATCGTAAACCATACCGAAACGCCTGATTGCGATATAAGATTAACGCAAAAGCTGTAAACGCAATGCGCGGTAAAACATACCGCAAAACCAACCGCCGCTTTTTTGTTTTTTAAGAAATATGCGAGTATTACCGAAAGACCTATATGTATAATTATCGCCAGCAGTCTTTCCGCTCCCGCGGCAAAGTATACCGAGGAGGGCTGCGATGTAAGCGTATTTTTTATTTCCTCGTACGCCTCGCTGTTTGCAAGTGAATTTGTGTTTATCATTATGCAAACCATAAGATTTACAACGCTTATTATGCCCGTATACGCCATGGTTTCGCACGCTCCGTGTCCGAATCCCGTGCCAAGCCCCGCAACAAAACCGACGTCTTCCTTTACCGCAAATTTCAGTATCAGAAATCTTGCCGCCGTTTCCGCAAGGGCAACGGTAAACGAAAGAAAAAGGGTATATAATACCGTGCCGGAATTTGCAAAATCGGCAAACCACGTATTAGTGCCCAGAATCATCAAAGCAGGGCCTCTTACAATAATCTCCGCCGCAAAAAAACCGAACAGACCAAGCAGAATATACCTGTTTATCTTTTTGGTTTTGTCTTTTTTTATCAGGTATATCCATACGCCTATGGGTACGGCAAGCGAGCATATTACTGAAAACAGTATTCCGATAAAAGTAGCTGTCGGTATCATTTCAAACTCCGTTCGGTTATTGTTACGCTTATTGTATCATAAAATATTTATTATTTCAATACCGTTTGCCGAAAAATTTATAAAAAACGGATGTCCGGTTTTTACCGGACATCCGAAATAATCTGGAGGTACTGTATTGATAATTATCTGTCCATAAATGCGTATATAACTTTTGCAAGATCTTCTCTTGTCATATATTCCTGCGGATTGATGTTGTTTTCGCCGTCTGCGCTCATAATGCCGGTTTCATCCGCAATAAGCAGATAGGAGGCAAATCCGTCGGTAATTTTAGCGGCATCTTTGTATTCCGCTTTGAAAAGACCTGTAAGGGTAGCCGCTGCGCCGTATTCGGTTGCTCTTATTACAGCTTTTGCAACGTCTTCCTTCTTCATATTCCTTTCGGGAGCTTTTTCGCTTTCGTCGATAAATCCGTAGTAAGCCGCCTGGCTGTAAACAGAATCAATGTCGCCTTCTTCCGTATTTTCAACAGAGTAGCGGCCTCCCATGGAGTTGAGAAGGAATACGAGCATTTCGTACTGTGTTAATGTCTTTTTCGGGTCAAACACTGTTCCGCCGTAAGTAATACCGTATTCCGCAAGTTTCTTTACCATTTCGGGATTTGCGCATTCGTCAATATCGGTATATTCCTTGTATCCTTCTTCCGATACATAATCGTATTTGAGCAGTTCGCCGTCTTTTGCCTTTACCGCATAGGTGCGTTCTTCGCTCTTAAGAACATACGCAGTCTTGAACGCATAAACGTATCCGCCGCCCCAGCCCGCATTGATATAGGGTACAAACTCGGGAGCTTTGTCGTCTATCGCTACGGGAACGGTTATGTATCTGAGATCCGGAGTATATTCGGATGTGTAAATTTCAAGAGCTTTATCTGCGGAAATAATTCCGTCCGCGCTCTCAAATTCAACGTTTTCAACCCACCATCTGTTGAAGCTGTTAATCGTTCCGTCAATGGCGTTAACCGTAACGTAAAGATAGTTGCAGTCGAGCGGATATCCGTTTACGGTCTGAGTATACTGATAATTTGCGTATGTATTGTTTGTGTCTGTGTATGTATAAGTCAATGCTGACGAACCGAATTCTTCGGGGAAGTTCTTTTTGAGGAAATCCGCGCCGATTGTTGCGGTGTCGGTATTTCTTTCCTTGCCGTCATAATCTTCTTTGCTTACATACGGCATATTTGTGCTGTAACTTGTAAGTTCGCCCGTTTTACCGTCTGCGGTAACGTATTTTCTTATATAATATACGTTTTTGCCGTCCGTTGTGTTTTCCGTAAACGCTTTTTCGGACATTCCGATCTCAGCGCCGGATGTAACGCGTTTCGAGAAATACAGATTTGCGGTAACTTCATCGGTTTCAAGATTTCTTGTATAGCTTGAAGACGATATCTCAAAATACTGAAGACCGAATTCGGGATATTTTTCCGTAATCGTAAGCGCTATTTTGTCGGGCTCAAGCACGTCTTTCATCTTCTCTATATTGTCAAGCTCAACCTGCGTAAGAGAATACGATTTAACCCCGTTTGCCGTGGGCATCTCCATTGCAACAGACTCTTCCGTCGTTACTGTGTCCATACCATATTCTCCGCCTCTGCCGTAAACGGAGTTGTAAAGCGTATTTCTGTCTACAACCTCGCCCGTAAGCGCATCCATATACCAGTCGCCTGTCGGGCTGAATCTGTACTGAAGCTGTGCCTTCGGATAAAGATGCTCGGTATCGCTTTCGTCGTAAACGATATAGTATTTCAGCGTGTTGTCAAATTTGCCCGAAAGAGCGTCAAATGCGTTTGCGCCCGTATAATTCGGATTTGCGGAGGGGTATGTTCCGAAATACGAATCATTGAAGTCGTTGCGCGAATACTGCGTTACTTCAAGCGTTTCCGCATCAACCGTAAAGTTGAGACCGATGGGAGTTTCAAGTCCGTTTACGGTAAGAACCGCATTGAAAGAATAGGAGTTTACTTCGAGCGGAGAGAGAGTTTCGTAATTGTAATCTCTTATGATATAGCTTTCCGTTTCGCTCAGAACTCTGCGGCTGAAAGCTTTAACCGATGCTTTCGCGTCTTCTCTTGTGTTTTTCTGGAATCTCGGATTGTAAAATCTGTTGTAAGATCCGTATTTATAGACGTTGTTTTTGTTGTAATACTTATTGTAATGTATAACCGTTCCGTCTTCCGCAGCCGTAACGTTTATGTTGTTGTCATCGTTAGACCAGTAAAGATACCACATACGGTGTGTAACGCTGTCGGAAAAATTGCCGTTAAACGACGTATATTCGTCGCCGATAT
The DNA here is from genome assembly GCA_947305805.1 of uncultured Clostridia bacterium. Classification (GTDB taxonomy): domain Bacteria; phylum Bacillota; class Clostridia; order Oscillospirales; family UBA644; genus HGM12619. The sequence goes on from CAMZEM010000004.1 coordinate 23,240, forward strand.
CAACGGTGTTTCTTACCGCGAGCGTAATTTCTGCAAGCTTTGCATCAAGCTCCGCCTGGTCCGTAATTTCCGTAGAGGGTGTCGAAACAACGTAGCCCGGATATGTAACCGTGGAATATCCCATACCTATATCGGGTTCTTCAACTATTGCGTAATCCATATCTTCGGCAAACTCCTCTCTGAGTTCTTCTTCAACGTTAGCCGAGGATTCTGATCCCGCTGCAACGGATTCTGTTACTACGGGTTCTTCCGCAATTTCCTCCGTAACGGATTCTTCCGGCTCCTCGGAAGCGGTCATGCACGCTGTGGCAAGAGCGCAAATCATTGCCGCAACAAGCATTAAAGCAGCCATTTTCTTAAAAAGTTCCATATTTTTCCTCCCTTTATAGGATGCTTTTATTGCAATTTTTTGTTTTATGTCTCTTTAGACGATTATAAATCAAATAAGTTCCGTAAAAATAAAGAAATATTTAAAAAAATATTAACTTGCATTTTTACACGCAATATCTCCGTAAAAACGGTTGACAAATTCCCCGCTCTATGGTATACTCGGAATAATAAATTAACAGAGAAAGATTTGTTTGTATGACCAACAGGGAACAATTCGTAAAATTCATGACGGAATGCGGAGTTTTAACGTTCGGTGATTTCACTCTGAAAAGCGGACGCAAAGCGCCTTATTTTATAAATACGGGCAATTACCGCACAGGCGCGCAGCTTGCAAAACTCGGCGGTTTTTATGCGGACTGCATAACCGAAAACGGACTCTCTGCGGACGTTTTCTTCGGACCCGCATATAAAGGCATTCCTCTCGCAGTCTGCGCAGCTCAGGCTCTTTACGGCAAATACGGTGTTGAAGTCGGATACTGCTTTGACCGCAAAGAAGCTAAAGATCACGGAGAGGGCGGAGATTTCGTAGGCGCAAAGCTTAAAAACGGAGAAAACGTTATAATTATCGAAGACGTTATGACGTCCGGCAAAGCCCTCAGGGAAGTTCTTCCCAAATTAAGACAGGCGGCAGACATAAACATAGTCGGCATGGTTATTACGGTTGACCGTATGGAAAAAGCGCTTGAAGGCAGCCTCAGCGCAGTTCAGTCCGCCAAGCGCGATTTCGGCGTTGACGTTTATTCAATAGTAACCATAAACGATATAATCTCCGCTATCGAAAGCGGAGCGGTTCCGGGTGAGGAATACCTTGATGCAATGAAACAGTATCGCGCAGACTACGGAGTTGAATACTGATTTTGCGCCATTTGGCGGGGATTTTTCGTGTTCACGAAAATTTTACAAAATACACCTTGACATTTCCCGCCGTTTGTAATATAATATTTAAGCATTGCGGGTGTAGTTCAGTGGTAGAACCCTAGCCTTCCAAGCTAGTTGTGCGGGTTCGATTCCCGTCACCCGCTCCATAAAAGCCTCGTCGTAAGACGGGGCTTTTCTGTTAAATCCGTCGTTAAGGACGGGCTTTTTGCGGCAGTGCAATCAAAAAAATCCGATATCGCATCCTGCTTATTCGCGCAGGATGTTTTTCTTTTGTCCGCAAATCATAAATTATCGGAATAATGATTTTTCTCTTGCATTTTCGGCATTTTTTTGCTATAATACAGAAAAGAGTTGTCGGAGGAGAAAATAATTTGTATTCTTTCATTCACGGTATTCTTTGCGACCGTAAAGGCGGCGATATTTTCACGTGTTTCGGTCTGTTTCATATCTGTTTTATACTGTTTGTTTTCGCAGTCACAGCCGTTGTATGCGTTCTTATAAAAAATAAGAGCGCAAACGTTAAGGAAAAAACCTGCAATGCCTTTATTTCTATTGCTTTCGGGCTTTATATCGCAGATTTCTTTCTTATGCCGTTTGCTTATGAAGAGATTGATATCGAAAAACTTCCGTTTCACATCTGCACGGCAATGTGCGTTATGTGTTTTTTAAGCAGACATACCCGCTTGTTCGGAAAATACAGAATAAATTTTGCCCTTCTCGGCTTTATTTCAAATCTTGTTTATCTTATTTACCCCGCAGGCGTAATGTGGCATGCCGTTCATCCGTTTACCTATCGGGTTATTCAAACGCTTCTTTTTCACGGAATAATGACCGCATACGGCTTTCTGACTATTGTTTTTAACCGTGAAGGGCTGTCATTCAAAAAATGTCACAGAGAACTTGCCGTTCTTGTCGGCATGACTTTGTGGGCTTTGCTCGGAAATCTTCTTTACACCGGTTCGGCAGGAAAATATTCCGCGGATTTCAACTGGTTTTTCGTCACGCAGGACCCGTTCGGTCTTATTGATAAAAACATTGCCGTATTCATTATGCCGTTTTTGAATATTGCAATCTTCTTTGCGGTGGAAATGCTTATTTATCTTATATATTTCGCAGTCAAACGGATTATTCCGACAGAAAAAAAGGCAGGGGATTAAAATGAAAAGCGCACGTGAATTAACGGTTGAGTTGTTTCAGAAAACCGTTCCGTCAATGTCATACGACGGCGGAGACGTTTTAATCTGGCAGGAAAAAGCAAGAAAAAAACTTGCCGAACTTTTGGGAATGGATAAAATAAAAAAGTGCGATTTGGATTTGCATATAGAATATACGGCAAAAATCGAAAATGCAACGGAGATTCGCTTCACGTATCAGAGCGAGGAGGGCTACCGCGTTCCGTGCCATCTCGTTTTGCCCGACGGCGTAAAAAAACCGCCTGTCATCATTACTCTTCAGGGCCACAGCAAGGGTATGCACGTATCGCTTAACAGAACAGTGTATCCCGGAGAGGATAACACGGAGCTTATCAAAGGGGACCGCGATTTTGCCGTTCGCGCTCTGCGGGAGGGCTTTGCGGCGGTAACGCTTGAAATGAGAGATTTCGGAGAGTGCGGAGGCAGCGCAAACGGTCCGCAGTGTTTTGAGGAAAGTATGAATGCTCTTCTTCTCGGAAGAACTGCGGTAGGGGAGCGTGTATTTGATATTATGCGGCTTATCGACGTTCTTGAATCCGATTTCTCGGATTTAACGGATACGGGATGTATCTGTCTTATGGGTAATTCCGGCGGGGGAACGGCAACCGTCTATACCGCAGCGCTTGAAAAACGCCTGTTTTTAGCCATGCCGTCATGCGCCATAAGCTCATATAAGGCATCAATAGGCGGAATGAATCACTGCGCGTGCAACTATATTCCTCATATCGCGGAATATTTCGATATGGGAGATTTAATATGTATGGCGGCGCCTGTGGCGTATATCCAGGTGAACGGAGTAAGCGACCCCATATTTCCGATTGAACCCGCAAAAGAAATGTTCGCTCAGGGCAAAAGAGCTTATGAAGCGCTCGGCATTCCCGACAAAGCGGTTCATATAATAGGCAGTGAAGGCCACCGTTTTTATGCAGACGATTCATGGCCCTTCGTCCATAAACTTACAGGAAGGTAAATTATGAAAATAACTTGTCTCGGCACCGGAGCCGCAGACTGGCCCGAAAAAAAGCCCGAAGGCGCAAAGGAGTTTCGCAGACTTTCATCCGCGCTTATCGACGGCGTACTGCTTATAGATCCCAATACGTGCGTATTTGACGCGTTAAACGAATTCAATATCGACCCTTTGAATATTAAATATATAATCAATACCCACAGTCATTCCGACCATTTCAGCGAAGAAACCGTCTCTAAATTTGAAAAAAACGGCGCTGTTTTTATCCCGTTTTCCGCAAACGAAGAAAAAGCGGTTGGAAAATACACAGTCAGAGCTTACGCGGCAAATCATTCCACCGCGCAATCGCCCGTTCATTTTATTGTTACGAACGGAGAAAAGACGCTTTTTTACGGACTTGACGGCGCATGGCTTTTATATCCTGAGGTTCAGGCAATAAAGCAGTTTTGCCCCGATTTCGCGGTTCTTGACGCGACGGTCGGCTTTATTGAGGGCGATTACCGCATTTTTGAGCATAACAATCTTTATATGGTGCTCGAAATGAAAAAATCGCTTGAAAAATACATCGGTTCTTTTTGTATAAGCCATATGGCGCGCACTCTTCATACTGACCACGCAACGCTTTGCGAAAAAATGAATCGGCACGGCGTTACCGTAGCTTATGACGGCATGGAAACGGAAATATAAACAAACATAAAAACAGTTAAGAAAGGAAGATATTATGAAGCTTAATTACAAGCGCGTTATCCTTGTAGGAATGGCGTTTTTCCTTATCTGCGCATTCTGGCAGGCATACGATGCGATAATCCCGCTTATCTTAACAAACCATTTCGGACTTCCGCAGACGTTTTCGGGCGTAATCATGTCGCTTGACAATATCCTTGCCGTGTTTATGCTCCCGGTTTTCGGCGCAATTTCCGATAAGGTAAAGTCAAAGTTCGGCAGACGAACCCCGTTCATTTTTATCGGTACAATAATCGCGACAGTATCTTTTATCGCTCTTTCCTTTATCGATAATTATCAGCTCTCGCTTGTAATGGCGGAAAATATCCCCGAATTGTCAAAAGAGGCGGCGGAGGAATTCGTTTTACAGACAACTCTTGATCTCACTCTTTCAAATCCGCTTCCTCTGATAGGTTTTCTCGCAACTCTGCTTATAGTTCTTGTTGCAATGGCAACATTCCGTTCACCCGCAGTTGCCCTTATGCCCGATGTAACCCCCAAACCTCTGCGTTCAAAGGCAAATGCCGTAATCAACCTTATGGGTTCCGCCGGCGGAATAACCGTTCTTATTCTCGGCATTGTATTCGCAACGTCAAAAAAAGAAAATGCGTATATGCCATATATCGGTTATATCGGCGCGGTGTGCGCAGTAATGCTTATCGGCTTTGTTATTTTCCTTGTTTTCGTCAGGGAAAAGAAGTGGGCTGAGGAAATGGAAAAACAGTCCGAAGAATACGGAATTTCCGACGAACCCGAAAATCCGGGAGAAAAACATAAACTCTCTCCCGCCGAACTTCGTTCTCTTATCCTTATTCTTGCATCCGTTGCTCTGTGGTTTATCGGCTATAATTCCATCACAAGCAAGTATTCCGTTTATGCAACAAACATTCTCGGTTTTGACTTTAATTTAACCCTTATCGTCGCTCAGGCTGCGGCAATAGTATCATATATTCCCGTCGGACTTATCTCATCTAAATTCGGCAGAAAAAAGACTATTCTCGCAGGCGTGCTTATTCTTGCAACCGCATTTTTCATCGGTATATTCATCACGCCCGAAACACCTCAGGTTGTTATGTATCCCGTATTTGCACTTGCAGGCATCGGCTGGGCGACAATAAACGTAAATTCGTTTCCCATGGTCGTTGAACTCGCAAAATTCGGAGATACCGGTAAATACACCGGTTATTACTACACCGCCTCTATGGCTGCTCAGATTGTCGCGCCGATTCTTTCGGGCTTCCTTTACGATATGATCGGCATGAGATACGTCTTCTTCCCGTTCGGCGTTCTCTTCGTTATTTTCTCGTTTGTCACAATGCTTTTCGTTAAACACGGCGACTCGAAAATAATCGAAAAAAAGAGCGCTCTCGAGCATTTTGACGTAGGTGACTGACCGTGCTGATCGCGATGATTATTCTCTCAGTTCTTGCGGCGCTGTTTATTCTTTATGTCTTCGTTCTTGCCCGCCCGAAAATCAGAACTCACGATTTTAACGGACTTCTCTGCGAATATGCGCACAGGGGACTTTACGGCAACGGTATTCCCGAAAACTCGCTTGCCGCGTTTGAACTTGCGGTAAAAGAAGGTGTCGGCGTTGAACTCGACGTTCAGCTATCATCCGACGGAGAAATATTCGTTTTTCACGACAATAACGTAAAAAGAATGACGGGTCACGACGGAACTCTAAACAAAATGACGTCTTCTGAAATAGAAAATCTCCGTCTTTCGGGCACAGATCAGCGTATTCCCAAATTTACCGATGTTCTCTCTCTTATAGACGGAAAAGTACCCGTTCTCGTAGAGCTTAAAGGTGAAAACCTTGACACCTCGCTTTGCGATCGGGTTGCGCCTGTATTGGAATCGTATTCGGGGCCCTATATCGTAGAATCTTTCAATCCGTTTCTGATCGGCAGAATAAAAAAACTGCTCCGCGGCGTTATAGTCGGTCAACTCTATACAAACGTCTGCAAAGATCAGAAAAAAATAAACCCCATAACGGTTTCTCTTACTCTTATGGCATTCAATTTCGTCTCCCGCCCCGATTTTATCGCCTATAATAAAGAGTGCAGAAAATCTTTTCCCGTCCGGCTTACCACCCGGTTTTTCCGCGCTCCGAATTTCGTCTGGACCGTACGCGGAGAAGAAGAGCTCTCCTCCGTCCGTCTCCTCGGCGAACATGCGATATTTGAACGCTTTACCGGCGGCGCGGGTATTAATTCCGTTAAATCCGCATATTTCGCGGGAGGTTGCTTTTGGTGCATAACACCCGATTTTAAGGAAAAAAACGGCGTTATTGCCGTCACAGCGGGCTTTTCGGGCGGCGATGAACCAAACCCGACGTATGAAGACGTAAAGCATCAGAAAACGGGACATCGCGAAACCGTAAAAATCGATTACAATCCAGCTGTCGTTTCTTTCGGAGAACTCCTTGATATATTCCTTTCAAAAGTAGACCCGTTCGATTCGGGAGGACAGTTTATCGACCGCGGACATTCTTACACGCTTGCAGTTTACTGTTCGGACGAAGACGAAAAATCCGTCGCAATATCAAAGATTGCCGGGCTTGAAAAAGAGTCGGGTAAAAAAGTATTTGTGAGCGTAGAACCCATTAAAGCTTTCTACGAAGCGGGAGAAGAACATCAGGATTACTATCTCAAACATCCCGAAGAGTTTGCGTGCGAACTTCTCTCATCGGGAAGAAAAAAATAAGGGAAATCTATTACTGTAAAGTCTTTTGATTTTACATGCCCGACTGCTCCGTGCAAATTGACATCTTTTCAGCAAAGGTATAATAAATGAACAACAATAACGCAATACTCCGTGGTCCGCTTTTCTGGAATATCATAAAGTATACGGTCCCGATTATTCTTACAAGCGTTTTACAGCTTCTTTTCAATGCCGCCGATCTTGTTGTCGTCGGAAGATTCTGCGGTAGCTTATCCGTTGCCTCAGTCGGCGCCACGGGTTCGGTTACAAATCTTATAATTAATCTGTTTGTCGGACTGTCGGTAGGTGCGGGCGTTACCGTTGCACATGCTTACGGAGGCAACGACGAGCAGGCAGTGCATAAAACGGTTCATACGGCGCTTCCGACAGCGATTGTCAGCGGAGTTGTATTAACGCTTATCGGAGTTGTCTTTTCAAGGATTTTTCTTGAATTGATGAGCACTCCCGAAAACGTTCTTAGTCTTTCAAGTGTATATATGAGAATCTATTTCTGCGGAATGACGTTCTCAATGGTCTATAATTTCTGCTCGTCCATACTCCGCGCGGTAGGCGATACAAGAGGACCGCTGATATACCTTTCGGTTGCAGGAGTAATAAACGTTATACTTAATATCGTTTTTGTAACCGTTTTCGGTTTAAACGTTGCGGGCGTCGCGCTTGCAACAATCATCTCTCAGGGCGTTTCCGCAGTGCTTGTTGTAAGAGCGCTGATGGTCAGAACCGATTCCTGCCGCCTTGTTCTTTCAAAAATGCGGTTTTACAAAATGCAGCTTTTAAAAATCATCCGTATAGGACTTCCCGCCGGAATTCAGGGCTCCCTCTTTTCAATCTCCAACGTTATTATTCAGTCATCCATAAACTCTTTCGGGGATGTGTTTATGTCGGGAAACGCCGCTGCGGGCAATATCGAAGGATTCGTTTACGTCAGCATCAACGCTTTTCATCAAACCGCAGTTAACTTTACGGGTCAGTGCACGGGCGCCAAAAAGTATAAACGCGCTGTTAAGGCGCTCTGGATATGCCTCGCGTGCGTTACCGTTGTTGGCATTGTAAACGGCTCTCTTGTCAATTTTTTCGGAAAGCAGCTTCTCTCAATCTATATCACAGACTCTGCCGAGGCAATTTCCGCGGGAATTGTCAGACTTGCCTTTATCTCCCTTCCGTATTTTCTCTGCGGACTTATGGATGTCACTACGGGCGCGCTTCGCGGCATGGGTTCATCCGTTACTCCTATGATAATATCAATTCTCGGCATATGCGGTCTGCGCATCGCCTGGATTTTCTCAGTCTTTCAGCTTGAACGGTTCCACACGCCCGAGGTCCTCTATCTTTCATACGCCGTTTCGTGGACCGTCACGTTTATTGTGCAGCTCATTGCATTTTTCATAAGTTACAGAAGACATATCAAATCAGACAAACAGTATGACCCCGCTCTTGAAGACTGACCGAACAAAAAAAAGCTTACCCGTTTAGGGTAAGCTTTTTTTACTTTTCTTTCAGAATATGCAGCGCTTCGGTGTATCCCGCAAATCCTTTGCCTTTTATCGTTGCCTTGCATACGGGTCTTACGTACGATATTTTTCTGAAGTCCTCTCTGCTGTCCGGGTCGGAAATATGAACTTCAACCGTCGGCAGTCCCACCGCCTTAATTGCATCGGGTATCGCAACGCTCGTATGCGTGTAAGCTGCGGGATTGATTATTATTCCGTCATATTTACCGTATGCTTCCTGTATTTTGTCTACAATCGCGCCCTCATGGTTGGACTGAAAGAATTCAACCGTAATTCCGAGCGCCTCCGCATCGTTTCTTACCGTTTCCGTCAGTTGGGCGTATGTTCCTTTTCCGTAAATTTCAGGTTCGCGTATTCCGAGCATATTGATATTCGGACCGTTAATAACGAGGATTTTCATAAAAATCCCTCCTAATCTCCTCCGCCGCATCTTCGGGCGTTCTGTCGTTGATTATGCTTACGTCTCTGAGCTTTTCATATCTCGGCCGCCTTTCGGCGTACATTTCATCAAGATCCGCGCCCTGAGAAAGAGGGCGTCCGTCTCTTGCAAGAAGCGAAATATCTCTCACTATCTCATAAATTCTTCCGTTTTGTTTAAGCGATTCGCAGTTTTTTTCAACCGTTACCGCGCCGCCGCCCGTAACTATTATTTTTCCGCTCTGTTTTCCGAGAAAAGCTATTGTTTCGCTTTCCGCTTCTCTGAATTTTTCTTCTCCGTCTTCGGAAAAAATCCTTGGAATGCTCTTTCCCGTATTTTTTTCGATCTCAGTATCGGTATCAAAAAGTTCTCTTCCCGTTATTTTCGCAAGAGCTTTCCCTATAACGCTTTTTCCGCTTCCGGGCATGCCGATAATTACGATATTTTCGCATTCCCGCATTATTCCGTTTGTTATTTCTTCCGTAATGCTGTCGGGATATTCCGTATCAAAAAAATATTCTGCCGCTTTTTTTGCCTGCGCCGTCAGCATCGAAAGACCGCCCGAATTTTTTATTCCGAGTCTTTCCGCGTCAAGCAGAAGCTTTGTGCGAAGTGGATTGTAAATCACGTCCGCAACGCCCGCGCACGATGTAAAATAATCAAGCTCTATCGGCGAAATTCCGTTTTCGGGAAACATTCCCACCGGCGTGGTGTTTATGATTATTTCGGCGTCAAAATGTTTGCTTATATTGCCGTAATTGTCGCTTCCGCTTCTTGAAATAACCGTAACCTCTTTCGCTCCGAGCATTTTAACGCAGTAACATGCCGTTTTACTTGCTCCTCCGCTGCCCAGAACTATTACTTTTTTTTCGAAAACGTCAATTCCGCCTTTTTCAAGCATGTATATAAATCCGTATTTATCCGTATTGAAGCCGTAAACCCTGCCGTTTTTTCTCACAACCGTGTTTACCGCGCCGATTTCTTCCGCTTCGGGGGATATGACGTCGCAGAATTTCATCGCTTCAACTTTATACGGCATCGTTATGTTAAGCCCGCCTGCGTTTTCGTTTCGGATAAACTCTTCCAGCCTGTCAATCTCAATTTCGTAAAGCCTGTAAGCGTCGTTACCGAGTTTTCTGTGTACGTTTACGGAATAGCTGTGCCCGAGCTTTCTTCCCAGAAGACCGTATATCTTTTCTTCCATTTAACCCTCCGAGTAATTTCCGAGGAAAATCAGCTTTTTACACTCATATTCAATGCTTTCAAACATCGCCAGCGTCTTTTCATCCTTAACGCTCGCCGCAATCTCAAAAAAGAACACATAATCAAAATTGCGTCCGACTATCGGATAGTTTTCAAGCTTCAGTATATCAATTTCAAGCGCAGCCATTTTGGCTATTATCGAATAAAGCGCCCCGGGCCTGTTTTCACATTCAACAACAAAACTTATCCTGTTAGCTCCCGGATAGATTTCCGCTTTTTGCGAAATACAAATGAAACGCGTATAATTGTTATCACTGTTCTGTATGTTTTCTTCAACGGTTTCAAGACCGTATATTTCACATACCGAGTGCGACGCTATTGCCGCAACGGACACTTCTTTTCCGTCCGCAACCGATTTTGCCGCCATTGCCGTGTTCGGGTAGGGGACAACCGTAACGCCCTGGCCTAACTTTTTCAAATACTCGCTGCACTGACCGAGCGCCTGTTTGTGAGACCGTATTTCTTTAATTTCTTCGGGTTTTGCCCCGGGAAGCGCAATCAGTTCGTGACGGATGCAAAGTCTGTCGCTTTTTACGATTTTCACGTTTTTTGTGCGAAGAAGATCGTATATCTCCTTTACGGGACCGTTTGAACTGTTTTCAACAGGGACGATTCCGTAGCGGCACAGTCCGCTTTCAACCGCGTCGAATACCGCTTCAAACGATTTAAAAAACATCAGATTTCCGCGCGGAAACATCTTTGTAGCCGCCTCTTCCGAGTAAGCGCCCTCCACACCCTGACAGGCGACAGATGCTCTTTGCGGAAAAACGCTTTCCGAATCGAGAATCGCATTTTTTATCTCTTCCGTGACCTTTGATTTTTTTTGCGATAAGGTTGCCTGATATGCTCTGCTCAGCTCGAAAATCATCATATAAAGACGGTGGGCATACTGCTCCATATCCCCGCTTTCGCGCATAACGCGCTCGAGTATCTCGTTTTCTCTCGACTTGCTCAGTATAGGCATGGAGTGGTCTGTTTTATATTTCATGGCTTCCGCCGCAAGATTCATTCTTTCAAGAAAAAGAGGCAGAAGTTTTTCGTCTGTTTCGTCAATTTTCTTCCTGATTTCGGATAATTCCATCGTTCTCCTCCAGCAAAATATCAAGCATAACAATCGCCGCAATCGCTTCAATCGCGGGAACGGCTCTTACCGCAACGCACGGGTCGTGCCTTCCTTTTACCGTAATAACGGTATCTGTCATCGTTTTAAGATTTACGGTTTTCTGCTCTTTTCCTATTGAGGGCGTCGGTTTAAACGCAACTTTGAAAACAATCGGCATTCCGTTTGATATCCCACCGAGAATTCCGCCGCAGTTGTTCGTTTTGGTCGCAACCTTTCCGTCCTTTATCATAAAAGCATCGTTATTTTCCGATCCGAACATTTTCGACGAATCAAACCCCGCGCCGAACTCTATTCCCTTTACTGCGGGAATTCCGAAAACAGCGGCTGCGATGCGGTTTTCAAGCCCGTCAAACATCGGTGAACCCAATCCCGCATTCACTCCGGTAATTGCGCACTCCACCGTACCTCCTACGGAATCGAGCTGCGCCGACGCGGCTAGTATGGTCTCCGTCATTTTTTCACCGCATTCGTCGTTTATTACGGGGAACGGCTTTTTCGCAATCTCTTCAAACAGTTCTTTTGTCGGATTTATCGGGAACGCGTCATCTTTTACCGTTCCCGCAGACGAAAGATGGGCTCCGACGTAAATGCCTCTTCTTTCGAGAATCTGTTTTGCAATTCCGCCCGCGATACATATCGGAGCAGTCAGTCTTCCCGAAGAATGACCTCCGCCTCTTATATCAGTATCTTCACCGTATTTAACAACGGAAGTATAGTCCGCATGTCCGGGGCGCGGTGTTACCGCAAATCCGTCGTAATCGCCCGAGCGTACGTCCTTATTTTCTATAATTGCGCAAATCGGCGTTCCGCAGGTTTTTCCGTCCGCAATTCCCGACAGAAAAACGGGGATATCCGCCTCTTTTCTTGCACTTGAAACTGCGTTTCTTCCGGGAGCGCGTCTTTCCATAAAGGCGAGAAGCTTTTCTCTGTCAATTTCTTCTCCCGCGGGAAGCCCGTCAATATTTACTCCCACCGCTTTACCGTGAGAATTCCCGAAAACAGATATTTTCAGCGCTTTTCCGTATTCAGATGACATCTGCTATCCCTCCGAGTTTTTTAAAATCCGAAAAAAATGTCGGATATGATTTATTTACCGCCTGAATGCCTTTTATCAATACTTTTTCTTTACATCCCGTTGCTGCCACAGCGGCAGCCATAACTATTCTGTGGTCGTTTTCTCCGCTTACGGTGCCGCCTTTAAGACCGCCATTGCCGTAAACGGTCAATCCGTCTTCCGTTTCCTCCGCTTTTCCTCCAAGCGAGTTTATCAAGGCGCAAACTGATGCAATTCTGTCGCTTTCTTTCAGCCTGAGCCGCTTTCCTCCGTAAAACCGTGATTTTCCGTTCGCAAAAGCTGCCGCAACGGCAAGCGCGGGAAGCGTATCGGGAATTTGCGAAATATCAATATCGCATCCGCTAAGATTACCGTGTTTTATATGAACGGTATCATTTTTTATTTCAACGTTCGCGCCGAACTGTTTTAAAAGCTCAATCGCCGCTTTGTCTCCCTGGACGCTTGAAAGTGAAAGTCCGCCAATCTCAATATCGCCCCCGACAGCGCCGGCAACCATAAAAAAGAGGGCGTTAGACCAGTCGCCGTCGGCAACCGCTTTTTCGGAAGAAGAAAATCTTCCTTTTCCGCAAACCGTGTATTCCCCGTTTTCCGCTTTTATTTCCGCGCCGAAAAGAGACAGGGCGGAAAGTGTCATATCAACGTATGCGGCAGACTCAAGAGGAGTGGTAAGCAGTATTTCGCTTTCGCCTTCAAGCAAACAAAGCGCCGTCAGAAGCCCCGATATATACTGCGAACTTACGTTTCCGGGCAACAGGTATTTCCCGGGTTTTAACCTTCCTTTTGTTGAAAAAGGCAGTTTTGTTGATGAAAAACAAACGCCGCCCGAGCTTAATGCCTCTGTCAGCTCTTTTATCGGACGTTCGGGCAAACGTCCGTTGCCCGAAAAATCCGCATTATCACATACGGCGCATGCAACGGGAAGCATAAACCTAAGCGTCGTTCCGCTTTCGCCGCAGTCAAACAGGGGATTTTTCGCAAAATTAACAATCGGAGTAACAACGCATCTTCTGTCCGAAATATCAACGGATGCCCCCAAAGCGCGAATGCATCTTACCGTTGCAAGAATATCTTCCGAGCAAAAAAAACCGTCTATCTCTGTTTTTTTATCCGCAAAAGCGGAGCATATCAGCAGTCTGTGAATATCCGATTTTGACCCTGCGGCAGCTGTTCTTCCCGAAAGGGGAGAAGGCGTAATGTATGCATCCATCAGCTTTTACCTTTATCAATAAAATCTTCAAGATCGTTTACGGAAAAGTCTTTTAATATAGACTTCCCGATTTTTACGGGAATTACCAGCGTAATTCTGTCTCCGTCGCGTTTTTTGTCCAAAAGTGCCGCCAGTACGAGCCGCTTTGCAGAAAATTCGCAATCAACGGGAAGGCCGTTCTTTTTTAAGACTGATTCAATTCTTCTTGCGGTTCCCGTATGCGTTATTCCCGCTTTTTCGCCCGCCCGCGCAATTATCGCCATGCCTGCGGCAACCGCAAAACCGTGAGGGACGTTAAAATCGCTGCATTTTTCTATTGAATGACCGACGGTATGACCGAGATTAAGCAGTTTTCTCTCTCCGCTGTCAAATTCATCGTTCTCAACCGTTTTTCCCTTGAACGCAACGCACCGTTCTATTACCTCCCCGATATCCTCTGTCGCACCGTCCGAAAGACAGTCAAACATCTCTTCACTGAAAAGAACACCGTATTTTATTACTTCCGCCATTCCGTTTCTGAATTCGTCATCGGGCAGAGTCGAAAACGTTCCGGGATCGCAAATAACCGCTCTCGGCTGCTTAAACGTGCCTGCAAGGTTTTTCCCCGAAGAGAGATTTACCGCGGTTTTACCTCCGATAGACGAATCGACCGCAGAAAGAAGAGTAGTGGGCATCTGAATAAGATTTATTCCGCGAAGATAAACGGATGCGGCAAACCCTGCAAGATCACCGGTCACCCCTCCGCCCAGCGCGATAATTGTATCCGATTTCGTAAACCTGTTTTCCGCGAGATATTCAAGAATCTTTTCAAGCGTTTCCATGCTTTTCGATTTTTCTCCCGCATCAAAAACAAAGCTGTCTGCGCGGATATTTTCTTTGTTTACAGACGAAACAACTTTTTCAAGATACAGCTTCGCAACGTTTGAATCCGTAATAATCGCAGCGCGCGAATGCCCTGCGGTCTTTTTCAGTATCTCCCCGCACCGTGAAATTATTCCGTTTTCTATATAAACATCGTAACCGTTTCCGACGTTTATTCTTACGGTTCTTCTGTCCATTTCCGTTTCTCTCCGAAAAAAAAGAATTAACCTTTAACCGCAGAAGAAATTCTGCCGAGTTTTTTAACAAGAGCGTCAAACGCCTCGGGACGTATAGACTGCGGACCGTCGCAAAGTGCATGCTCGGGATCGTTATGCACTTCTATTATAAGTCCGTCCGCTCCCGCGGCAACCGCGGCGCAGGCGAGCGGGGCAACCAGTGCGGATTTCCCCGACGCATGGCTCGGGTCTATAATTACGGGCAGGTGACTCAGTTGTTTAAGCACGGGAATCGCGGAAATATCAAGAGTATTTCTCGTATATGTTTCAAAAGATCTTATTCCGCGTTCGCAAAGAATAACGTTGTTGTTGCCGCCCGCCATAATATATTCCGCGCTCATCAGAAGCTCTTCGTAAGTGGACGAAAGTCCTCTTTTCAGCAGTATGGGTTTGCGGGTATTACCAAGAGCCTTTAACAGCTCAAAATTCTGCATATTTCTTGCTCCGACCTGTATCACGTCAACGTCGTCAAACGAATCAAGATGGGCGATATCCATTATTTCCGTAACAATCGGCAATCCCGTCAGTTTCTTTGCAACGGAAAGAAGCTTTAATCCCTCATCGCGAAGTCCCTGAAAAGAGTAGGGTGAAGTCCTGGGTTTAAATGCGCCCCCGCGAAGAAGCGTTGCTCCGCTTTCCTTAACCTTTTGCGCAATTGCGCATATCTGCTCTTCCGATTCAACCGAGCACGGCCCCGCAATAAGCGTCAGATTGCCGCCTCCAATAACCGTATTGCCTACTTTTATTACCGTATCGTCGGGATGAAATTTTCTGTTTGCGTTTTTATACGGCTCCTGCACTCTGCGGACGCCCGCAACAATGTCCAGCGCGGAAATCAGATCGATATCAAGATGTGAAGTGTCGCCTACAAGTCCGAGTATCGTCTGGGTGGTTCCCACCGTGGGATGGATTTCCACACCCTTCGATTCAAGCCATTTTATAAGACTGTCAAGTTGCGCTTTGTCAGGATTGGGTTTCAAAAGTACTATCATAAAAGCCTCCGAAAAATAAAAAACTCACAGCCCGTGCTCAGCTGTGAGATTGATGTGTATTTTCATTTGGAGCAAGCGCTCGAAATTCCTAACATCTTTTCAGCCAAACACAACCGGGCTTTGCTTAAAGAAAAATGCAAAACCGAAAAAGAAGTATTCAGCTGTAAAAAGACGGTATCTTTTCATTTTCCGCTCCAAAATAAATATGCGCGTATTATAGCACATTTGCAGAATTTGTCAAGAGCAAACTTCCCGGTTTTACAATTTTTTCAAATTTGAGTTTGGTTATGTGTTTTTATCCGTTGTATGAAAAGTTTTGAGATTTCCTGTTTTTAAAGACCGTTTTTCAAGCTCGGCATTCACCTCGTCCGGAGTAATCCCGAGCTGCGCCATCATCACGGTAATGTGATAATACAGGTCGCATATTTCACCTGTTAAATCCGCTTTTTTCTCTGCGCTGTCGTCTTTTTCGGCATTTTTTGCCGCTATTATCGTTTCGGAGCATTCTTCTCCCACTTTTTTCAGTATCTTGTCAAGTCCTTTTTCAAAGAGGTAGCAGGTGTAAGACCCTTCCGCCTTCTCGCCTTTTCTTGACATAACAACTTCGTACAGTTCGTTTAACGTGTCTTTCATTTTTCCTCCGATATAATATTGAAAAAGCAGCTGCGCGCTCCCGTATGGCATGCGGGACCGATCTGTTTTACCGAAATAAGAAGCGTATCGTTGTCGCAATCGCATTTTACCGATTTAACATACTGCCAGTGTCCGCTCGTTTCGCCTTTGTTCCAGAGAGTGTTTCTCGAACGCGAAAAAACCATGTTTTCCCCGTTTCAAGCGTTTTTTTAAACGACTCCCTGTTCATATACGCTAGCATAAGCACTTCGCCGTTTTCACAGTCTGTTATAATAGCGGGAACAAGCTCTCTGCCGCAAAAAATCTTATCTTCCCAACTCATCTTACGGGAATCTCCTGTTCTTTCAGATATTTTTTAACCTGAGGCACCGAAAGCTCTCCGAAATGGAAAAGCGATGCGGCAAGCGCGGCGGAAGCATCCGTTTCTTTAAAAACGTCACGGAAATCTTCAAGACTGCCGCACCCTCCCGAGGCAATTACGGGGATTGATACGGCATCGGAGATTATTTTGGTTATTTCGATATCAAATCCTTTTTTAACCCCGTCCGTATCCATTGAAGTAAGGAGTATTTCACCCGCACCCAGCCTTTCCGCTCTCTTTGCCCATTCAACGGCATTTATTCCGGTGTCCGTTCTTCCGCCGTGAATCACAACGTGAAAATCGTTTAAGTCGGTTCCGAAACCGGCGGGGAAAACGCCGTTGTATTCTTTGCGGGACGGAACGCGCTTTACGTCTATCGCAACAACTATACATTGCGAACCGAACATATCCGCAGCCCTCGAAATAAGCGTTTCATCTTTAACCGCGGCGGAATTTACGGATATCTTATCTGCGCCGACACGAAGAATTTCCTTTATATCGTCAGTCGTCCTTATCCCTCCGCCTACGGTAACGGGCAGAAAAACCTCGCTCGCGGTTCGCTCAATTACGTCAAGAAGGGTACCTCTGCCTTCGCTTGAAGCGGTTATATCAAGAAAGACAATTTCATCGGCGCCCTGTTTGTTATATTCCTTAGCTATTTCCGCAGGATCGCCTACGTCACGAAGCTGTATAAAGTTTGTTCCCTTTACAACCCGTCCGTTGTTTATGTCAAGGCACGGAATTATTCTTTTTGCGAGCATTCAATCGCCTCCCGCAGGTCAAGAGTACCAGAATAAAGGGATTTTCCGCAAACAGCGCCGTAAATACCGAGTGATTTGCAGTTTTTTATGTCATTTATATCCCGGATACCGCCCGATGCTATGATATTTGCGGATACGGATTCTTTTAAAACGGACAGCTGATTAAGATTAGGACCTTCAAGCGTTCCGTCTCTGGCGATATCCGTAAATATTATATAATTTACTCCTGTCGATTCAATCTCTTTTGCCAGCTCGGTATATTCAACGTTTCCGTCGCAAAGCCAGCCCTCCGTTGAAACAAATCCGTTTTTCGCGTCTATTCCAACCGCCGTGAGCGACGGGTATTTTTCGGCGCATCGCTTAACGAGCGCTTTATCGGTAAGCGCAACGGAGCCGAGAATTATCCGTTTTGCGCCGAGTTCGGCGTATGTCTCAAAATCTTTTTCCGTACGGATTCCGCCCCCGATTTCCACGGGAACACCGAGACCTATTATTCTTTTTACCGTTTCCTTATTCACGGGCTTTTTCATCAGCGCGCCGTCAAGGTCAACGACGTGAAGAAACTCAGCCCCTTTTTCAATAAAGCTGCGGGCTGATTTTTCCGGACTTTCCGCTACTTTATGTACTGTGCCGAATTCTCCGCGAAGCAAACGGACGCACTGCCCGTCTTTTATGTCAATTGCAGGTAAAATTATCATGTTTCACCATATTACAGAAATTTCTCAGTATTTTAAGACCTTCCTCGCCGCTTTTTTCGGGATGAAACTGTGTTCCGAGCACGTTGTTTCTCTCAACCGCAGCAACTGTCTTTAAGCCGTAATCGGTAAATGCGGTAACGTTGCTGTCGTCGGTCCTTGCCGAAAAAGAATGTACGAAATAAACATACGTTCCGTTATTCATTCCCTCAAAAAGCGCAGACTTTTTATTGAAAAGCAGCGTGTTCCAGCCGATATGCGGGATTTTCAGCGGTTTTCCGTCAGTGTCAATCTCCTCAACAGATCCTTTAATCAGTCCAAGTCCGTACGTATTGCCGAATTCTGCGCTTTCGTCAAACAGGAGCTGCATTCCCAGACATATCCCGAAAAGCGTTTTTCCTTTTTCGGCTTCCGCCTTTAAATAATCCCAGAGACCTGCGTCTTTCAGTTTGTTCGCCGCTACCCTGAATGCTCCTACGCCCGGAAGAACAATTCCTCCGCAAGAGTCTATTACCTCTTTTGAAGACGTAATTACGCAATCCTGTCCTATATACTCAAACGCCTTGACAACGGAGCGCAGATTTCCCGCTCCGTAATCAACTATCGCCAGCTTCATTCAATATATTCCTTTGTGCTCGGAATACCGTCGCCTTCAATTTTAACGGAGGCTTTAAGAGCGCGGGCTGTCGCCTTAAACAGCGCTTCTATACAATGGTGCGAATTACTGCCGTATAAAAGCGAGAGATGAAGTGTGATTCCGGCGTTAAACGCAAACGCCCTGAAAAATTCTTCCGTAAGACACGTGTCAAACTCTCCGACCCTGCTGTCTTTAAACTCTGCGTCAAAAACAAGATACGGTCTGCCTGAAATATCAACTACCGCTCTCGCAAGAGCTTCGTCCATGGGTATCGCGCAGCTGCCGAAACGGGCGATCCCGCGTTTGTCTCCAAGCGCGCCGCAGAATGCTTTTCCGAGCACTATTCCTATATCTTCAACGGTGTGGTGACAGTCAACGTTAAGATCTCCTTTTGCGCTCAGCACAATGTCGAATCCTCCGTGGACAGCAAACGAATTGAGCATATGGTCAAAAAATCCGATACCCGACGATCCGTCGAAAGAACCCGTTCCGTCTACGGACAGATTAACGGAAATACGTGTTTCTGCTGTTTGTCTGTTAATGAATTCCTGTCTCATTCAGCGCCGCCTCCAGTTTTGTTTTAAGTATGTCGTTTTCGCCTCTCGTTCCCGCGGTAATACGCAGAAAATCAGGCGAGATATAACGAACGGAAATGTTGTTTTTAAGCAGATAACCGTGTATTTCCGATGCTTTCGGAGTTTTTACGGTTATAAAGTTAGTTTTTGTGTCAAATACTTTAAAATCGGGACCTTCCAACGTTTTTACAGACTCGTAAAGCATATTTTTTCTCGCGATTATCTGAGACGTCATGCTTTTCAGATATTCCTTGTTTTTCATTGCCGCAAGTCCCGCGGCCTGTGACAGCACGTTTACGTTGTACGGCATTTTCGCTTTTCTGAAAAGTGACACCGTATCCATGCCCGCTACCGCAAAGCCTAGTCTGAATCCCGCCATTCCAAACGCTTTTGAAAGTGTTTTCAGCACTATCAGATTTTCGTATTTGTTTATTAACGGAAGAACCGTTTCGTTTTCGGACCAGAACTCCATATATGCCTCGTCAACACAAACGGCGCAGTTAACGGACGAAATTATTTTTTCCGCTTCGTCTGCCGTTATTCCCTGTCCCGTCGGATTGCAGGGATTGGAAAAAATAAGCAGATCAACCGCGCGCGATTTGGCAACCGAAATAACGTTATCAATGTCAAAATTCAGATTTTCGTCTTTGTCAACCGTTATAACGGTGTTTTCGTAAAGATTCGCATATATTCTGTATACGGAAAAATCGGGTGACAGAACAAGCACTCTTGAATGCGACGGCAGCAACGCGGAACACATTATTGATATCAGCTCGTCGCTTCCGTTTCCGGCAACCACGTTTGCCGCATAAAGTCCGTAATAATCGGCAAATGCCTTGCAAAGCGCGTTAGCGGCAGGGTCGGGGTATCTGTTGAAGGACTGCGCGCTGATTTCCGCGAGAACTTTGTTTTTCATTTCGTCCGGCATGTCTGCGTAACTCTCGTTTGCGTCAAGCCGAATCATTGCGGGCGTATACAGTTGCGGTACGTACTCTTCCGTATCTTTGAGTCTGTTTCCGAAAGTCATTTTTATTTACCGTTCCTTATTTCTATTGCATTCGCATGCGCGGTAAGTCTTTCCGCGCGCGCTATTGCCGTTATATCCGATGCCGCCGCAGATAAAGCGGAGGCAGTATAATATATGAAAGAACTTGTTTTTGTAAAACTTTCAACGGAAAGAGGAGAGAAAAATCTCGCCGTTCCGGAAGTCGGAAGTACGTGGTTCGGGCCGGCGTAATAATCTCCGAGCGGTTCGGGCGAATAATAGCCCAGAAAGACCGATCCTGCATTTTTTACCGAATCAAGATAGGTAAACGGATCGCTTACGCAAAGCTCAAGATGCTCGGGAGCGATTTTGTTTGCGATTTCAACGGCATTTTCCATACTGTCGCAAATAACGGCGGCGCCGTTGTTTTTTAACGATTTTAATATTATTTCTCTGCGTGAAAGTGTCTGCAGCTGTTTTTCAATCTGTTTTTCAACTCTGTCGGCTTTTTCTTCCGAAAAACATATTAAAACGGACGATGCAAGTTCGTCGTGCTCCGCCTGAGACAGAAGGTCCGCCGCAACGTATTCATCCGCCGCGCCGTCATCCGCAATAACGCATATTTCGGAAGGGCCTGCAATCATGTCTATGTCAACCGTGCCGAAAAGCAGTTTTTTTGCGGTTGCAACGTATATATTGCCCGGTCCGACTATTTTATCGGTTTTGGGAACAGTTTCCGTTCCGTATGCAAGAGCCGCGAGCGCCTGCGCGCCTCCGCAGTAAAAAATCCTGTCTACCCCCGCAACTGCGGCGGCGGCAAGAATATCCGTGTTTTCTTCCTCGTTTTTCGGAGGCGGAGTAACCATTATTATTTCTTCCACGCCCGCAACCTTTGCAGGTATTGCGTTCATCAGTACGGACGAAGGATACGCCGCTTTGCCTCCCGGCACGTAAATACCAACACGTTTAAGCGGCAAAACGCGACGTCCGACAACGCATCCGTCTCTGCTTTCGGTTTTAAAACCGCAGGCAATCTGTTTTTCGTGGTATTTTCTTATATTATCCGCAGCTGCAAGAAGCGGAGCTTTTATCCGTGATTTTTCAAGCGCTTTCTTTGCGTTTTCTATGGGAATTTCAAAACTTTCCCGTGATACTCCGTCAAACTTCTCCGTATATTTTTTCAGAGCCGCATCGCCGTTTTGCCTTACGTCTTCTATAATCTGCAAAACGGTTTTCGTAACGTCCGTTTCTGCGGAGTATCTTTTTTCGTTAAGCTGTCCGAAAAAAACGGATAAATCTTCCGCGCGGTATTTTTTAAGCATTTTTATACCTCTTTTGACTCAGACTTTAAATACGTCGGAAAGAATTCCGTCTATCTCTTTTTTTCTCAGTTTCGTTGCGGCAATGTTTGCAACTATCCGCGCGGAAACGGGGAATATTTCTTCAATTATTTCAAGTCCGTTTTCTCTGAGAGTGTCGCCTGTTTCCACTATGTCCACAATCCCGTCGGCAAGTCCGAGTATCGGCGCAAGCTCTACGGAACCCTCGATCGATACGGTTTCAACGTCCGCTTTCTTTGATGCGGCATATCTCTTTGCAACGTTTACAAATTTTGTGGCGATCACCTTTTTAGAATATCCGCCGAAGAACGTTTCGGGGTCGTTTTTGTATTTTACGGTCCCAGCAAGCACCATTCTGCATTTCCCGAAACCGAGGTCGGCAAGCTCGTATACGGATGAACCGTATTCCGCTATCGTGTCGCTTCCCACTATTCCGAGGTCGCACACACCGTGTTCCACATAAGTTATAACGTCGCGGCTTTTTACGAGCATAACCTCAAATCTGCCGTTGTCAAGCGGAAAAACGAGTTTTCTGCCCTTGTTTATGAGTGAAGAACAGTCTATCCCGTTCTTTTCAAGCATTTCAACGGTTTTTGTTTCAAGTCTGCCCTTTGTAAGCGCAATACGAACGGGGCGGGCGGGTTTACTTTCGCCGCTTTCATCTTTTTTGTCTTTCAGAAGATCGAAAATATCATCAACCGTAACTCCGAAGCCCGTAGCCGCAAGCTTTCTGCCGAATTTTTCGGTAAGACTGTCGTATCGCCCTCCGAGCAACACGGAATGTCCCAGTCCCTTTACAAATCCGCCGAAAATAATGCCTGTGTAATAGTCAAGTCGTCCCACAAGCCCGAGATCAAATGACAGACACTCGCCGTAGCCTTTTTGCTTAAGCTTGACAATAATCGTTTTAACGTAATCTATTATCTCTTTTATCTTTTCCGAACCCGTTTCGTCCGTCAGCCTGTCAAGCGAAGCAAGATCTTCATCGCTTGCGTTTCCGAACATTTTCGGCAGCATCTTAAACGGCTTCGGAATATTCATCGACTCTATCGATGCAAAATTTTTCGCTTCTATCAGTTTACGTACGGTTTCGGCAGTCTCGCCGTCAATGCCGTAAAGTTCCGCAAGCGTTGTAAAAAGTTTGCCGTGTCCGATTTCTATGCTGAAATTATGTCCGAAAAGCGATTTGATGCTTCTTGGGGCTAGTTCAAGTATTTATATATCCGCTTCTATGATTTTTTTCGGATCGGTGAGTATCTGCTTCGCTCCGCACTGGGTTTCTTCCGTGAGACGGTTCCCCGCAGACGGCGCTGAAAAGACGTTCTGGCAGTAAAACATTCTGTAGGGCAGGGGAGTGTCGGTAAGTTTCGTGGCTGCTATTCTCGCAATGGGAACAGTACAGTCGCACCGAAGAGCCATAAGCCTGTTTTGCTCGTCGGTAAACTTGTAAACGCTGTTACCCATCGGCCTTGTCGGGTCGGCGGAAAAAACGTCGTATGACTCCGCCGTAGGGGTAACGGTTTCTTTATATCCTGATTCACGCATAAGAGACATCAGTTTTTCGCAAATTCCGCGCCTCAGCTCTGCGTCTCCGAAAATATAGTCTCTTCTGCCGTCGGTTCTTCCGTAATCTGTTGATTTCATAAAAACACCCGATACTTTAACGATTTACTACTTTACTAAAATAAAGTAAAGGTATTTTAGCATAATTCGATTCGGTTGTCAACATTATTGCGCCGTAATTAGAAAAAAGTTTACAAACGCGGCTTAACTTTTACTGATTCCGTCCGCAGAATTCAAATACGGGACCGTCTTTGCAAACGCACTGCATTTTTCCGTTTATTTTCGTTGAGCAACAAAGACACGTTCCTATGCCGCAGCCCATTCTTTCTTCAAATGAGGCAAGACAGGGAATACCGTGCTTTTCCGCAATGGCGATAATTCTTTCCATCATCACAGACGGACCGCACGTTATTATTTTATCTGTTTTTTCGCCGTTTTCCAGCATTTTTTCAAGGCCTTGCGTAGTAAAACCCTTTTCTCCTGCGGTTCCGTCGTCCGTCATAAGCTTTACTTCGCAGACTTCTTTAAAATCATCAACGAATTTTCCGTAAACCGCTTCTGCGCCGCGAAAACCGAGTATTGCCTTTACGCTTCCGCATCTTTTTGCCGCAAACAGCAGCGGAAAACACCCTATTCCTCCGCCGACAGCAACAACGTTTTCATCTTTTTCAGAGATTTCAAAACCGTTTCCGAGCGGCGCGAGCATGTCAACGATATCTCCGACGTTTTTTTCGGAGAGCGACTTTGTTCCTTCTCCTCTTGTTTCAAAAATAAAACGGAGAGAATTTTTTGATACGTCGCATATGCTTATCGGTCTTCTCAAAAAAGAATTTCCGCCGCAGAGAATATGCAAAAACTGTCCCGGGACGCAGATTTTATCTGCATCGGGAAATGCCACGGTTATATCCGTAAGCTTTTCGTAAGTCTGCTTTCCGGTTATTTCACAAAAGTACTGATTCTTATTCATTTTCTATCTCGTATTTCTTTCCGCAGAATTTACATACTATCTCCGCCGTTTTGCCGAGCGTGGCTCTTTCGGACGGAGGAATTGTTTCAAGTATTCTTTGCGCGCTTCTTTTTGAACAGTGACATCCGAATTTCAGTTCTCTTTCTCCGAGGAATTCGCATCCTGCATTTACCAGCTCGTTTTCGTCAAGAACTTTGAAAAACGGTTTTATGCCGTCCCATGCTTTTCTCAGATCCGCGCCGCCCGGCAGCTCCTGAGCAAAAATACCCGTTGTTTTCCGTCCGTCACGTATTGTTTTCCACCTTGCGTTTCTCTGCATGCTTTCGGAAATATACGCGTTTATTGCACCCTGAACGTTTTTGCCTATTACCACGCTGCGGTATTCGCCTCCGACATCCAAGTGCCTTGTTACTTCGAGCACTATGCTGTCCGTGTTCTCTTCGGGATCAAACGATTCTATGCATGCGCACATACGGCCGTCTCCGAATGCCGTTACGGCAATCGATTTACCCGTTTTTGTCCATTTGAAACAGGCGGTAAGATACGTTTCGTCCTCTTTCTGTTCCGCTGCAAGCGCGGCTGTAAACGATGCCGCAATACCGAGCGACAGATAACTGCTGTTTTGCGTTATATTCTGGTTTTCGGCAATCTCTTCGCATATTTTGTGAAGCGAAGATACGATTATCAGGGTATCTCCGTGTATATATCTTTGTATTATCTCGCTTTTCATCTTTTTCTCCGTGACCTTATATATCCAATACAACAATATTCTTTTTCAGCATTGCAATCGGGTGGTAAGATTGTTTGGACTGCCGCAGACCTTCATCTCCGGCGTCGTCGCCTCTGTTTATATATATAACTTTATCGTCGGTGTATCTCCGCGCGAACTCGCGAACCGTCATCTGATACGCCCCGGGTATCGATTTATCGGCTTTCTCAATCGAAACAAACAGCGTGTCGTTTATCTTTTCGCCCAGAGAAAACGCAACCGTTCTTCCTCCCGCTCGCAGTAAAATACCGAAAAATCCGTATTTATCCGGATTTTCAAGAACTTCGAATACCTTTTCGCCTTCTACCATTGCAAACGCGCTTTCTTTTTCGTAATTTTGCGCATATTCAATGTAAAAATCGGTTACTTCTGCAATATTCGAGCTGTTTATCTCCTCAAATTCATAATCGGTATACGTATTCATAAACTTGTTTATATGGTTTTTCTGGGTATGATATTTCCGTCCCGAAAAATCACGGAGACTTTCAGCGCTGTAAAAATAATCGTAGCTTACCGTATCCTCGATAATTTCCTTTACGGCATATCCGTTTTTAATCCATTCGAGCTCTTCATCGGTAACGTAAACAAATCTCGGTTCCTGGCCGATTTCTTTGCAGTAGTCAAGCAGTTTTTCCATTCCCGCATCCCTGTTTTCGCCGACGGGAAGAAAAAGCGACGTTTTCATCTCGGGATACCGTATTGTCAGAAAGAGAGTTCCGTCTTCAATCGCGCACTGTATATTCATGTAGTCGCGCCACATGAAAATTCCGCCTACGGTCAGATCCATAAGGCGCGTATTTCCTTTTTCGAGATACGGTCGTATTTTTTGTATATCGTCAAGACCTATATTGTAAAAATTCATGCAAAAATCCTTTTATTCTGCGCAATAAAAACGTCGCGACCTTTAAAAGCGAATACTTCAACGGTCTCAAACCCGCTTTTTTTAAGGACCGTTCTCAGATCGTTCCGTTTATAAAGATTTTCAGTTATTATACTGTCATATCGCGTATACTTTTCGCCTTCGTTTAAAAAAACGGTTATGTAATTTGTCAGTCTGTTATTTGCAAACCGTCCGTCAAGAATAAGCGTGGAATCTTCGTTATCCGTTATTCTGAGCCGGGTGGCGTTTCTCATCATCGCTTCGGTTTTGGCGTCAAATATAAAATAACCGTTCGGCTCCGTAAAATTAATCAGCCT
This sequence comes from uncultured Clostridia bacterium, assembly GCA_947305805.1. Taxonomy (GTDB): domain Bacteria; phylum Bacillota; class Clostridia; order Oscillospirales; family UBA644; genus HGM12619. The sequence continues at coordinate 49,288 of CAMZEM010000004.1, forward strand.
GCGGAAAAATGCAGACAGCTTATTTGTGGTAAGGTGGTTTACCGTGTCAAGCGTACAGAAACAGAGATCGTATGCGCCGTATAAATCTATTTTTTCAAGCGGTTGACACACAAGATGCGGTTCAAAGCCGTTTGCTTCTATTTTTTTCGATGCAGTTTCGAGCATTTCGGGGGAAATATCAACTCCCGTGCAGGAATAACCGCGCTTTTCAAGCTCGCAAATCAGCGTCCCCGTGCCGCAGCCGCAGTCGAGAGCAAGACCTTTTTTCGGAAGATACGGGGCTTTCTTAAAAATGCGGTCAAGATATGCCGAATAGTCAAAGCCGTCGGTATATTCGTCATATATTGCGGCAATATAATCGTAATCCGTCATTCGTCAAATTTAAGAACAGACATAAACGCTTCCTGGCTCAGCTCAACCGTGCCGAAAGAGCGCATTCTCTTCTTTCCTTCCTTCTGCTTTTCAAGCAGCTTTTTCTTTCTCGTAATATCGCCGCCGTAGCATTTTGCCAATACGTCTTTTCTCAGCGCTTTTACGGTTTCGCGCGCTATTATCTTGCCGCCCACAGCCGCCTGAATGGGTATTTCAAAAAGCTGTCTCGGAATATTTTCTTTCAGTCTCTCGGCTATTTTTCTGCCTCTCGTATATGCTCTGTCGGCGTGAACTATAAACGACAGCGCGTCTATTATGTCTCCGTTAAGCAGTATGTCAAGTTTTACAAGTTTGCTTTCCTTGTATTCTTCAAACTCGTAGTCCAGCGATGCGTAACCTCTTGTGCGGGACTTTAAAGCATCGAAGAAATCGTAAATAATCTCGTTTAACGGCAGACTGTAATGCAGGTTAACCCTCGACTCGTCGATATAAGTCATGTTTTTGAAAACGCCGCGACGCTCCGTGCAAAGATCCATTACCGTTCCGATAAACTCGGTCGGCGAAAAAATATCCGCTTTTACAAACGGTTCGTACGCTACGGCAATCTCGGAAGGGGAGGGGTATGCGGACGGATTTGATATATATTCCTCTTCGCCGGACGTTTTCTTTATTTTGTAAATAACGCTTGGCGCGGTTGTTATTAGATCGAGATTGTATTCTCTTTCAAGACGCTCCTGTATAATCTCCATATGAAGAAGACCGAGAAAACCGCAGCGGAATCCGAATCCCAGCGCCGCTGACGACTCTTTTTCAAACGAGAGCGAGGCATCGTTTAACTGAAGCTTTTCAAGCGCTTCACGCAGATCCTCGTATTTTGCTCCGTCTGCGGGATATACCCCCGAAAAAACCATCGGCTGCACTTTTTTGTAGCCCGGCATCGGCGCGGAACACGGATTTTCCGCATTCGTTACCGTATCGCCCACCTGCGTATCGCGGACGGTTTTTATCGAAGCCATTATATAACCTACTTCGCCCGCTTCTATCTCGTCTTCCTTTTCAAAGCCGAACGGACGCAGACATCCCGTTTCAACAACTTCAAACTCCGCTCCCGTAGACATCATGCGTATTCTGTCGCCTGCGCGAAGCGTTCCGTCAAAAACCCTCACATATACGATAACGCCGCGGTATGAATCGTATATGCTGTCGAAAATCAGCGCGCGCAAAGGAGCGCTTCTGTCGCCCCTGGGCGCAGGAATATCGGTAACTATCCTTTCAAGTATCTCTTCGCAGTTTTCTCCCGTTTTTGCCGATACTTTCGGCGCATTTTCCGCGGGAATACCGATAGTGTCTTCAATTTCTCTTATAACACGGTCGGGATCTGCGGACGGAAGATCTATTTTGTTTATAACGGGCATAATCTCAAGGTTGTTGTCAACCGCAAGATACGTGTTTGCAAGAGTCTGCGCCTCTATGCCCTGAGATGCGTCAACAACAAGCACCGCACCTTCGCACGCAACAAGAGAGCGCGATACTTCATAGTTAAAGTCAACGTGCCCCGGAGTGTCTATAAGGTTAAAAGTATATGTTTTTCCGTCTTTTGCAGTATAAAGCATTTTTACGGCGCGCGCCTTGATTGTTATGCCGCGCTCGCGTTCAAGATCCATGTTGTCAAGAAGCTGCTCTTCCATGTCTCTTTCCGCAACCGTTTTTGTCAGCTGTAAAAGACGGTCCGCAAGCGTTGACTTTCCGTGATCGATATGCGCGATTATAGAAAAATTGCGTATAAGATTTATATCGTTTGTCATAAATCACCCGTGCGGATATCTGTCCGCATTTATATTATAATTCCCCGAATAAAACCATACGAAGCAACGAAATCTTTTTTCCGTTGCTTTCGCTGATTTGAAAAAAGTATATTTAATTTCCCGCACGGCCGTGGGGAGTACACAAAAAATGTGTAATTCCGAGGCAAATATAAGCCCTGCTTAAAAAGTGGGTTAATTCCTCTCCGCTGTTTTGTGCTCCCAACGTTCGGACAGAGTCCGAGAGGTCTGCTCCCCCGCAGCGGAAGGCGGAATCCCAACAAACAGGTGTAGGTTTTAATTATACCTGCGGAACACGAACCGCGCAGGAAATTTTTTATTCTATGTCGTCTATTTCAAATTCCTCGTCAAGCTGTTCTTTAAGCAAAGTAAGAACCTTGTTAAATTCTTCCTCGTCTTCTATGGACGCAAGAATGGCTTCGTCGCCCACACTCTCGTCTACTCTCAGAATCGTAAACTCGCATGTTTCGTCTTCTAAATGCTCATCTTCAACGAGCGCAAGATAATCCTTGCCGTTGTATTCAACACCGTCTATAACAACATAATCCACTTTGTTGCCGTCTTCGTCGGTAAGCGTTATTATTTCGTCTCTTTCTATGTCGGACATAATGATCTCCCGTCTGAATTTATAATTAATATATTTAATTTTTATTACATTATTATAATACACTAAAATGTTGCGCTTGTCAATCACTTTTTTGAAAAAAATCACATTTTGCGTTATAATTGATTGCCGGAATGCGTTTTGAGTTCACAAAAATATCAAAAAAATAAAGAAAAAATGTCTTGACAAATCATTTCGTTTAGTGTATACTATATAAGCTGTTCGATATTCCCTTCGAATTCGAATGAGCCGGTATGGCGGAATAGCTCAGTTGGCTAGAGCATACGGTTCATACCCGTACGGTCGCCGGTTCAAATCCAGCTTCCGCTACCATACGGCCCGTTAGTCAAGCGGTTAAGACACGGCCCTTTCACGGCTGGGGCAGCAGTTCGATTCTGCTACGGGTCACCAAAAATCCTGCGCAAAAGCGCAGGATTTTTTCTTTGTTTATTCTCTTGTAACGTTTCGTATCCACCTGTTGCCGCGAAGACGGATAAGCGCGATTATCCATTTGAAACACTGGTCGATTCTCGTGCAAAGATAAACAAGCGGCAGAGTGAAGATGGGACTCCACGAGTTAAGATATCCCGCTGCGGAAATTGCGCTTAACGGCACAACAACAAGCCAGCCGCAGATCATATCAACAAAAAACACAAATCTGCTGTCGCCCGCTCCGCGGTTTATACCCGTAAAACAGGCCATGTGGTAGCTTGTTCCCATAAGCGATACTGCGCCGATTGCAAGCAGTTGCATGGCAAGGTCTTTTGTATGCTCCGATATTTCCGTGTAAAGCGATACGGGAATAAACCTAAGAGTAAATACGAGAATACCCATAATAACGCCCACAACCGCAAATATTATCTCAATACTTCTTGAATACTCTCTCGTTTTGGCAAAATCGTTTACTCCGACGGTTTTGCCTATTATTACGCACGCGCCCGCCGCAAGTCCGTTTGCAAAAATGAGCCCGAGCTGCATTACAACGTCC
>CAMZEM010000005.1 GCA_947305805.1 uncultured Clostridia bacterium
GTTGGAAGATTCTGTCCGCGAACAGAACGAACCAAGCAACGACATAACAGCCGAAGAGTCACAAGTGAACGGTATACCTGCTGATTCACCGGAACAAAACGGCAATGAAAACACGGATCCAACGCACGAAGAAGTCCTTGACTATTCGCAAATGAGCGATGAAGAAATAATCGGCGCATTCATGAAAGCCTGGGAAGAACAGAATACCGAAGTTATGGATGAGCTATCAAATTTCTCAAAACTCTGCTCAGGTTATGACTGGGAAAGATACGGCTATAACTTTATGTTCTGCTGGGGCGGCAGTGATGTGGCAATGGGCCTGGCTGAGTACAATTATGAGAGACCAGTATGCACACATGGATGCGAAAACTTTTCTCATGACATATATAACCTTGAGATAAGGCAAAGCGATTATTATGATTACGGTGAAGCTCCAGAGGATTTGCCATCAGTATATAAGCACTATCAGGACGTTTACGAGGTAAAGTTCAATTACGATGAAGATTGTGTGATCAATCATCTTGAATTATGTGTCTGTGGATTTAAAGGAATTATTCAGGACGAGTCGTCTGAATATGGAAAAGCAATTTATTTCAGGATACGATATGATAAAGAAAAAGGACACCGGGTCATAGCGAACAAAGGTTGGGTTGCTGATAACCTTGGAAGATGATTTCCAAAACAGCCTGTTGAACAGCATTATTGCTCTTTTGGAATTATTCTTTAAAAAGATAAGCTCGTGTAATTATAACGATATGATCCTTTTTCGGGGCAGATTTTTTTGCTGCGCTTTTTCTGCAAGAATCTGCCCCCTTGTTTTTGTCGGTATTTTATTTCACGGGTTCGCTCGAAACCCAGTAATAATTTCCGCTTTCGCCAAGGGCAAACGTGTGTTTGTATCTCACGCCGTATTCTTCGACCGTTTTTGTAAAACCGTTGAATATTTTTCCGTCGATCTCTTCGGTTTTATCGGAACTTGCGTATAAAACGCGGTTTGCGCTGTCGTAATATATGTATTTATCGTAAACTATGAATTCGTCTCCGTTTTTTTCATATCCGTCCAAAACGGTATATTCGCAGATACCTTCGGGATTTGCTTGCGAAAATGCGTAATAGCAGCTGTTTTCGGCTGAATATTCAAGTATTCGCAAGGTGTTTGTGACCGTTCTGCCGTGACGTATTTCCGCTTTTCCTCCGAAAACGGCGGTTACACAGTATTCAAAGAGTTCCTCGGGAATAATTATCGCCGTTTCGGTAAGTCCGTCGCCTATGCCGAGAAAATCCGGCATTCCGGATATTATTTCTTTAAGCCCTTTTTCACCGGACAGCAGACGCGAAGCGACGCACGCTCTTACATATTCCTCGCTCAGCGACGAAATATCCGTCTTTTCGTTTCTGTAAACGCCCTGAAACCCGTTGTTTCCGTTTATCGGAATCAAAAGACCGTGAAGTATTTCTGCAAGCTTTTCCTCCGTAATTTCTTCAAATGGAATAACGCAGCCGTAATTTTTATTCTCATCGGTTTTTTGCGCCTCTTTATCGGCGTTTTCCGGGCGGTAAAAACTGTTTTGCGGGTAGTTTTCAAGAAAGACCGTTTCTCCGTTTTCCGTATTCAATCCAAACCATTCGCGGCGGAGCCCCTCGCCGTAATATCCGTAAGAAGCTGCCGAGGTTTCGTCAAAATCGGCATTTTCTTCAAGTCTGTTTTCCTTAACGTAATCCGCCCATTCTTCGGAGCGAACGGAATACTCGATATAATCCGCGGAATACGGTATATAATCGCAAAGATTCTCATCTTCAACGAGCAATTGCGGCTCTTTGCCGCTGCGGTATAAATAAATCGCGTCGTCCTGTCTGTAAAAAAGGCTGTTTTCGTCTGCCCATATATCGGAAATCTCTTTTTCAGACTCAAATACGGTTTTTTCGGTTTTATCCGCTATTTTTACCGCGATAACGGATTTTTCCTTCACGCAGTAAAGATATTCGCCGTTTGCGAAGCACTCCGATATACCGTCGCCCAAAAATTCGGCTGTCTGCCCCGTTATTAAATTTTCAACAAACACTTTCCCTTGTTCGGCATAAAAACAACATCCGTCGTAGCCGTGACCGATACGGGAAACGGAAAAACCGGTTTTACCGTTGGTGACCGTCTCGCTACACGAACATAAAATAGAAATCATTAAGAATAACAAAAAAAACGGAAGAATTGTTTTTATTTCTTTCATTGGAATTAACTTTCCTTTCTGTTTTTCTTATTTTCATTTTATTATATTAATCCGATTTTGTCAACATCAAAACGGGAATGTTGCAATTTTGGCGGCGTATGTTGCAAAAGAGACCGCCAAACCGCGGTTATTCCGCAAAAACCAGCTCTTTTTCCTCATCCGTAATCGCCCGCGTTTCTCCCGGCGAAAGTGACGTATCAAGCCAGAGTCCGCCCTCTTTTAAGCGTTTAAGATATAAAACGCGGTTACCCGTTAAAAGAAAAAGCCGCTTTACCTCGTGATATTTCCCTTCGCTTACGGTAACGGTCGCGGTTTTCCCCTCGCCCTTTTCGAGCAGCGCGGGAAGGAACTTTTCGCCGTTTTTTGTTTCAAATCCGTTCGCAAAAGCGGCAATATCCTCCGCCGTAACCTCTCTTTCAAGCTCGGCAAAATAGAGTTTTCTGATATTTCTTTTGGGCGAAGCCACCGCGTGGGCAAAATCGCCGTCGTTTGTTATTAAAAGCAGCCCTTCCGTATCTTTGTCAAGCCGTCCCACGGTAAAAAGTCCCTTGCGGTAATACTCTTTCGGCACGAGCGACAGAACGCTGTTTTCACTTCCGTTTTCGCAGATATACCCCTGCGGCTTATTCATCATAAGATAAACGTATTTTTCGGTGTTTATTTCTTTTCCGTCAACGGTAAAAACGGCGTTTTCGTTTATTTTTTCGGACGGCGACACGATTTTTTTGCCGTCTGCGAATACCCGTCCTTCATAAATCGCCTTTTTTGCTTCGCTTCGCGTAAAAATACCGGAATCGGATAAAATAGCGTCTGCCCTTTTCATTTTTTACCTCTTTTTTGTCTGCTTTTTCCTATTATAACACGACTACTTGAAAATAATATGAAATTTAGCCCTTTCCTCTTGATTTTTTGTTAAAAAAGTGTATAATATTATTCAAGGCGGGTCCTGCGTGACTTTGCGTGCGAACCATGTCAGGCGGGGAACCGAGCAGCATTAAGCACTTACAGAGGGCACAGCAGGTAACCCGTCTTATTTTATTTGAGAGAGTAAGTATGCAGAAAACAGCTTTATACCGAAAATACCGTCCGCTCACCTTTTCGGAAGTTTACGGGCAGGACCACATAACAACGCCTCTCCGCCGTCAGATTGCAGGCGGAGCCCCCGGTCATGCGTATCTTTTCACGGGCACGCGCGGCACGGGCAAAACCTCGTGCGCAAAAATATTTTCCCGCGCAGTAAACTGCTTAAATCCGCAAAACGGCGAGCCGTGCAACGAGTGCGCCGTATGCAAAGGAATACTTGACGGCAGCGTTTTTGACGTTTACGAGATAGACGCCGCTTCAAACACGGGCGTAGACAATATCCGTGATATAAGAGACGAAATAGCTTTTGCGCCGATAACGGCAAAATACAAGGTTTATATCATAGACGAAGTGCATATGCTCTCTACGGGCGCTTTCAACGCGCTTTTAAAAACGCTTGAAGAGCCGCCGGAACACGTTATTTTCATACTTGCAACAACCGAGCCGCACAAAGTGCCCGCAACGATACTCTCGAGATGCCAGCGGTTCGACTTTTTCAGACTTAACGTAAAGAAACTGACGGAAATACTCGAATCCGTGCTCGAAAAAGAGGGAAAAACGCTCGATAAGCAGTCCGTATCGCTCGTAGCGGAACTTGCGGACGGTTCGGTAAGAGACGCTTTATCGATACTTGACCGCGTGCTTGAACTCGATACGCCCGAACAGATCGAACGCTCTCTCGGCGTGCTGAGCAGAGCAAAGCTTTACGCCGCCGCGGAATGCGTTGCAAAAGGCGATACCGACGCGCTTTACTCGCTTGTAAGCGAAATGTATTCGTCGTCGGTTGATATGGCGGTATTTCTTGACGGACTTTCGGAAGTTTTCAGGCGCATACTCGTATCTAAAACAACGGCAAAACCCGAAAAATCGCTCGACGTTTCTGAAGACGAGCTTGTAAGAATAAAAAACACGGCGCCGATGTTTTCTTCCGGGTTTTTAATTTACGCCATGAAAACCCTGCGGCAGTCGCGCATTGCCTTAACGCGCGGCGCAGACCCGAGAGCGGAAACGGAAATATGTCTTCTTATGCTTGCAACGCCGAGTCTTTCGGAAAATACGGACGCGCTTTTTGCAAGGGTTGCAAACCTTGAAAAGAAGATTGAAGACATAAAAAATATGCCCGTAACCGTAATAACGGAAGAAAAACCTGCGGCAAAAAAGCCGAAAAAGGCGGAAAAACCGGCAGAAGTTACGGAAGAGCCGCCGAAGGCGGTATCCGAAACGGAAACCGTACCCGCCGCAGAGAAAATGCCGAAGGCACAGTCGAAAGAGGACGAGTGGCGCGAGCTTCAGTCGCTTGACCAGATTGCCTCGCATATAAAAGAAAAGACCGTTCAGCTGCTTATAAAGCATTACGTAAAGGCGGTTTACAGAGGCAGCGAAGTTGTTTTAATTGTTGAAAAACAGGACGACGCGGAAGAATTAAAGAAAAATATCGATAAAATCCGCGAAGCATTCGAGGCGGACCACAAGCCGAACAGAGAAATTCGCATTGAACGCGGAAGCGACACGGTAAAATACGTAGGCGAAATGTATGCCTACAACAACGTTGAAACAAATCCCATGTTTGATTTTCAGTAAGGAGAATAAAAATGAAAGTAAGAATCCCCAACCAGGGCGGAGGAAATCCGCAGGCAATGATGAGGCAGATACAGAAGCTTCAGGAAGATATGAAAACCAAGCAGGAAGAGCTTGACGCGCGCGAATACGAGGTGTCGTCGGGCGGCGGCGCGGTTAAAATAACTATACTCGGCACAAAAGAGGTTACCGCCGTTAAAATCGATCCGTCCGTTGTTACGGGCGAGGCGGAAGACACCGAAATGCTCGAGGATATGCTCGTTGCCGCAATAAACGAAGCGATAGAAAAGGTTGAAAGGACAAATGAGGAAGAGATGGCTAAGCTCACGGGAGCCGCAAATCTTCCCAACATTCCCGGACTTACATGAGCAGAATAGTTTCTCTTGACATTTTAACGGACTGTTTCCGCTCGCTGCCGGGCGTCGGTTCCAAAATGGCGGCAAGACTTGCAATGCACGTGCTTAAAATGCCGCAGGAAAAAGTTGACGCGTTTGCGCAGGCGATGCTTAATGCAAAATCGAAAGTCCACCACTGCCCCGTATGCAAAAATCTTACGGATGAAGAGGTTTGCACGGTATGTTCGGATGAGAAGCGGGACAGAAGCGTAATCTGCGTTGTTGAAAACCCGACGGACGTAATCGCGATAGAAAAATCAAAGGAATATCACGGACTTTACCACGTCCTTCACGGCACTATTTCGCCCATGGAGGGAATAGGTCCCGACGACATATATATAAAAGAGCTTGTTTCGCGCCTTGAAGACGGCGGCGTAAAAGAGGTTATTCTCGCAACGAATCCCGACGTGGAGGGAGACACGACGGCAATTTACATTTCGCGGCTGATAAAGCCGCTCGGTGTGAAAACGTCCCGTCTCGCATTCGGCATTCCCGTAGGCGGAGACCTTGAATATACCGACGAATTAACGCTTTCAATGGCGATTGAAAACAGAAGGGATCTTTAATGACGGAAACTTTTGCGGCGATGTCACGGCGCGACGCCGCGGCGTATTCGCCGCTTACTCTTGCATATTTAGGCGACGCGGTTTACGAGCTTCTTGTCCGCGAAAAGCTTCTGCTTGAAGGAAACAGGCCGAACGGAACGCTTCACGGCGAGGCAACCAAATTCGTAAGCTCAAAAGGACAGAGCGAGGCGTTTTTAAAAATCGAGCCGTATCTTACGGAAGACGAGCTTGCCGTTTACAGACGCGGCAGAAACGCCCATTCAGTGCCGAATAAAAACAACGACTACGACGAATACCGCAGGGCAACGGGGCTTGAAGCGGTATTCGGTTATCTGCGCCTGTGCGGCGAAAACGGACGCATAAAAGAGCTTTTCAGCATAGTTACCGGAGGGGATTCGGAATCTTGAAAACAAAAATTAACGTTAAAGAACTGATAAACGATATTATCGCCATGTTTCTCGGAAGCTTTGTCTATTCCGTGGCGGTAAACACCTTCACTCTGCCTAATTATATCGTTCCCGGCGGAGTAATAGGTATAGCAACGGTTGTGCATAAGTTTACCGAATGGCCGGTGGGCGTTATGTCGCTTTTATTCACAATCCCGCTTTTTCTGGCGGCTCTGAGAATACTCGGCATAAAATCAACGCTTAAAATACTCGGAGCGTCCGCAGTATTCTTTCTTATGACGGATATTACCGCGCCGTTTCTGCCTCATTACACCGAAAACATGCTCGTTGCGGCAATTTTCGGCGGCGTTATAGGCGGTCTCGGTCTCGGAATTATGATAGTAAGAGGCATTACAACGGGAGGAACGGATCTTCTTGCGCAGATAATCGTCCATTTTTTCCACGCTTTTTCATACGGAATGACTCTTGCTATTGTTGACGCATTAATTGTTGTGGTTGCCGCGATAGTTTTTCAGGATATGAATTCGATGCTTTACGCGGCGATAACGATTTACATAACGGGAATTGTTATCGATAAGATAAGCAACGGTTTTGACAGCGCAAAGCTTTTGCAGATAATAACCGAAAAGCCGAAAGAGCTTTCCGATCAGATAATGACCCGTATGAACAGAGGCGTTACGCTTATCAAATCGCAGGGCGCGTATACGGGCAAAGACAGAGACATGGTGTTTATAGTTGTAAAGCGTATCGAGCTTCAGCGGCTGAAAAGAATGGTAAAAGAGCTTGATCCGTCCGCATTTATAATAATCGGCGACGTATCCGAAGTACTCGGCGAAGGATTTAAGGAAGGAAATGCGGACTGATAATCCGTAACCGGCGCGGAATTAACAAAAAATTCATAAAATATCGTAAAAATGCGGTTGACAAACCGAATAAAAAGATGTATAATGGTTAAGCTCGCAATGCGGGCAAGCGTTTCCTGAGACAACAGGCGACGGTTTACCGTCTCAATGAATGCCTGTCGAGGAAGAGAATGAGATTTTCATAAATTCAGTGGAATTATCGGCTCTTTCAAGACAGTTGTTTTGAAAGAGCATTCTTTTTGGTCCGGGAGACTCGCATTAAACGGCATAAGTTACATTTGGGAGGTGACAAAACAATGCCGAGCAACAAAGTCCTTGAAGAGAAAAAGCAGATAGTTAACGAACTTACCGACCGTATCAAAAACGCAAAATCGGGCGTTATAGTAAGTTATTCGGGTCTGAACGTTGCGGACGACACCGCGCTTCGTAAAGAGCTGCGCAAAAACAACGTTGAATACAGCGTAGTTAAAAACACTCTTACGAGAATGGCAGCGAAAAATGTCGGCTACGATGCTCTTTCCGACGTCTTTAACGGAACAACTGCTCTCGCGACAAGCGAAGATTTTACGGCTCCCGCAAAGATCATCTGCGAATTCGCAAAGAAGCACGAAGCGCTCAAAGTAAAAGCAGGTTTCATCGACGGTGAAATTCTTGACGAAAACGGCGTTATCGAGCTTTCTAAAATTCCTTCGAAAGAAGGTCTTATCGCAAAGCTTCTCGGAAGTATCCAGGGTCCCCTTTACGGCCTTGCTTATGTACTTCAGGCAAAAATCGACAAAGAGAACGGCGGAGAAGAAGCCCCTGCCGCAGAATAATCGCCTGACGGCGTAAAAAACAAACCTATTTATCAAAAACCAGGAGGAAATTAAAATGGCTACAGAAAAATCCCTTAAAATCTTAGAAGATATCAAATCCCTTACCATTCTCGAACTTGCTGATCTCGTAAAGGCAATCGAGGAAGAGTTCGGCGTATCCGCAGCACCCGTTGCAGCAGTTGCAGCAGCTCCCGCAGAAGCAGCAGCTCCCGCAGCTCAGACTGAATTCAACGTAATGCTCATGGATGCAGGCGCAAGCAAAATGGCTGTTATCAAAGCAGTTAAAGAGATCACGGGTCTCGGTCTTAAGGAAGCTAAAGAGATCGTTGACGGCGCTCCCAAAGCTATCAAAGAAAAAGTTTCCGCAGACGAAGCTGAAGCTCTCAAGAAGACTCTTGAAGACGCAGGCGCAACAGTCGAACTCAAATAATCATCTCTTGACTGATATGGCTGTCGCCTGACGGAGGGGAAAAATGTATTACGAAAAATATTTTTCAAAACTTGACGAAATCCTCCGTGAGATACAGAAAACACAGTCCGAAGCGATAGAAAAGTGCGCGGAAAAGATGGTTGAAACAACGCTTTCCAAACACAGAATATACGCCGTGGGCTGCGGTCATGCGGGGCTGCTTGCAAAGGAGCTTTTTTACCGCTCCGGCGGCCTTGTTACCGTAAATCCGATCTTTGCGCCCGGTCTTGAGCTGGACGTTACCCCGGTAACGCTCACTACCGATATCGAGCGGATAGAGGGATACGGAGCTACGGTGATAGAACGCAAAAAACTGCAAAAGGGCGACTTTTTACTTATCCATTCCGTATCCGGCAGAAACGCGGTAAGCGTTGATATGGCTCTTGAAGCCGTAAAACGCGGCGTTTTCGTCGCATGCCTGACAAACGTGAAATATTCGCAGTCCGTTTCTTCACGCCATTCAAGCGGCAAACGGCTTTTTGAGGTGTGTTCGCTTGTTCTCGACAATTGCGGGGACATAGGCGACGCCGCCGTTTCGTTTGACGGTTTTGCGGAAAAATCGGGGCCCACGTCCACAGCCGCCGGCGCGGCAATACTTAACGCCGTTATCGCCGAGGCAGTGGGAATATTCCTTGAAAAAGGCGTGGTTCCGCCCGTATTTATGAGCGCAAACCTCGACGGGGGAGACGAACACAACAGAAAGGTCCTTGAAGAATACGGAGACCTTATCACGTATATGTAGGAGATAAAATGAGTCTTATAAACGAGTTTTACGAAGCGGTTGACGCTCTTCAGAAGAAAATCCGCGATACGCAGGAAAAAAGCATTTCCGCAGCGGCTGAAGCAATAGCGGACTGTATTTCTTCCGGCGGTCAGGTTCATATTTTCGACAGCGGACATATAATCAACAACGAGCTTATTACCCGCGCGGGCGGATTTGCGTTTATTAAAAGATTCAACTATACGTTAAACGTTGAATCAAACAAACGCGCAAGAAACACCGAATCCGAAATAAAGCTCGACCCTCTTGCCGAGGCAAGGGTTGCGTTTGCGAAATCAAGCGTCAGAAAGGGCGACGTTTTTATTCTCGGCTCCGTTTCGGGCAAGAGCGCGCGTGTTGTTGATATTGCTCTCTGCGCAAAAGAGGCGGGCTGTACGCTTATTTCCGTAACGTCGGTTGAATATTCGTCTCAGCTTAAATCCGACCATCCTTCGGGCAAAAGACTTTTCGAACTCGGCGACATAGTTCTTGACAACTGTGCGCCCGCAGGCGACGCGATGATAGAGGTAAAGGGAATTGAGCACAAATGCTTCCCCGCATCGGGACTTGCCGCGGCATATATGCTCTGGGCGGTCTGCGCCGACGCTGCCGAAAAGCTGCTTGCAAAAGGTATTTCGCCGTCTGTCTACAAGAGCGTAAACTTCCCGGGCGGACCCGAAGAGGTAAAACGCATAGACGAAAGGTATGCGGAACTGGGTTATTGATTTTAAACAGTACTATTTATTTGTCATTTCATACGGAGGTGTTAAGTCATGGCAAAATGTGAATTTTGCGGTAAAGGCGTAGTTTTCGGAAACAAGGTCTCGCACTCTCACAGACGCTCAAACAGAGCCTACAAACCGAACGTTCGCCGTGTTAAAGCCGTTGTGGAAGGAACCGTAAAGCATGTCTATGTTTGCACGTCCTGTCTGCGCTCCGGCAAGGTAAACCGCGCGTAATTATTATACGAATAAAACGCGAAGAATTAAGGCGGATCCCTTGGTTCTTCGCGTTTTTGTCCTAAAAAACTCAGGAAAAGAGGCGACTGAAATGAAATATATCGATCTTGGCACACTCGGCAAAATTAACGCTTCGGCAATAGCTCTCGGCTGCATGAGAATAAGCGGCAAAGAAAAAAAAGACGTTGAATCGCTTATTTCCGCGGCGCTTGAGTGCGGAATAAACTTTTTTGACCACGCCGATATTTACGGCGGAGGGCAAAGCGAGGAAATATTCGGCGAAGCTTTCTGCGGAAAAAGAGACGAAGTGATAATTCAGTCCAAATGCGGAATAAGAAAAGGATTTTTCGATTTTTCGAAAGAGCATATAATATCTTCCGCTGAGGGCAGTTTAAGACGGCTTAAAACGGACTATCTTGACGTGCTTCTGCTTCACAGACCCGATACGCTTATGGAGCCCGAAGAGGTCGCCGAGGCGTTTTGCGCGCTTGAAAAAAGCGGAAAAGTAAGATTTTTCGGCGTTTCAAACCAGAATCCCGCGCAGATGGCGCTGCTGCAAAAGTATATGCCGCAAAAAATCGTTGCAAATCAGCTTCAGTTTTCTCTTGCGCATACAGGAATGATCGACTGCGGACTTACAGTAAACATGAAGCACGATAATTCCGTAAACCGTGACGGCGGCGCGCTAGAATACTGCCGCTTAAACGGCATAACAATTCAGGCGTGGTCGCCCGTAATGTACGGATTTTTCGGCGGCGTTTTTATCGGAAGCCCGAAATATCCCGAACTTAACCGCGAGCTTGAGCGCAGAGCAAACGAAAAAGGCGTTTCGCCGTCCGCCGTTGCAGTTGCATGGATTATGCGCCACCCCGCAAAGATACAGACAATAATCGGCACCACAAATCCGTTCAGAGTTCGCGACTACGCAACCGCGGCGGACATAACGCTTACCCGCGAAGAGTGGTATTCGCTCTATAAGGCTGCGGGAAATATACTGCCGTAAAACAGGTTTTTCGAATAATTCCCCGTTTTAATTCAATGGGCAATATATATAAAATATGCTGAGAAGGCGATCTTTCGCGCGTTAATGCCTTTGTGAAAAGAACAGTAAAGCATAGTCTGTGTCTGCACGCTTTTTCTGCGCTCCGGCAAGGTAAACCGCGCGTAATTATTATACGAATAAAACGCGAAGAATTAAGGCAGTTACCTTGGTTCTTCGCGTTTTTGTTTCTAAAATATTCAGGAATGGGTGTCAAACGGACTGTCCCGGTGTGCTTGTGACTCAGAAAACCGACGTTCTTATGTGGCTTGAAGGGGTTGCGAAGGTGTTTAGTGAGACAGGCGATATAAACTATTTTATGGTTTTCAACAGTATTCCCGCCCTGTTTTATGATTTTTGTCAAAATCGGTATTTGTCGATTTATTCGATAGAAACGCGCATAGTCTGTTCATAATAAGCCGGGTTTTGTTCACCTTCAACGTCGGCATATTCCACGATAATTGCGTAATGAAGAACTGCGGTTCCGGCATCTTGAAGGAATATGTCATAAACACCTTCATCAATGCTTGTTTTTACTCTTATTACACTGCTATCATTTTCATATGCCGCCTTTTTTTTCGTCACTTTGCCCTGAATCTCCTCTAAATTCACTCCGTGGGAGGCAAGATATTCCGCCTTATTTATTACGTTTTTGTTTTCCGTATCGTAAAGGTAGGATGCCCAGCCGTAAAGAAATTCATAGCCTGAAGATCTCATAAAAACAGAGAGGATATTTTCATTAACAATACTGATGTCAACGCTGCATCCCGGCATTCCGTTAAGAGCAATATCCTCATTAGCTTTTAGCGCATCGTCTGCCTCGCTATTAATCAAAGGAATAGCATCGTGGATTTGCGGCCTACCATTTATTTTTTCTACGTATATTCCCCAATTACGCAATGCGCGCCACACAATAACCATATCCGTTTTTGCAAGAACGGAATAAAAAACGTCAAATTCCGGGTATAAAAGAGCTGTCCCTTCTTCAACAAAAACCTCGTTTACAAATCCCTCCGGAATATTAGCAAGAAAAGAGTAAAGATTTTCCGCTTCTTTCGTGTTTTCGTTTACAACATCAAAAATCATCAATCCCCTCTTATAAAGCGGGGATTTTTCAATCCTGTAAACATTTCCGTTATTAACGAAAAAAAGGTCTTTTTCATCTGCTGCTGAAACAATTTCTGCGAACCATGCGTTTTTTGAAACGGCAGACATAAGCTCGGAGGGATATTTAACTTCCGTTTTAATATACATTCTTTCTTCGAAAATCAGCGTGTCAGTCTCTTTTGTGCCTTCTTCATCTCCACTGACGACATTATCCGACGTTGGATCATTTTCGTTATTGTCGGCAATATCGCATGCGGCAATAAGAAGGGAAAGGATAACGGTAATACCAAGGAAGATAAGTACGGTTTTCAAATGTTTCATAACTGTAATACCTACATTATCCAAAATAGTATATTTTTGTTATATCACTGAATGTATACGAAGACGAGATCGATGACCATGGTATGTTGTCGCCATATACTGCTGAAGTAGCGGCAGGATCACAGATAACAAATCGATCGTTTGGATCGCTGTAGCTACTCCCTCTGTCTCCCGTTATAACTATATAGTGAGACCCTCCGTTTAATACAGCAATCAAGCCTGATTCGGCATTAGAAAGAGCGGCGGCGATTTTTGTTGCGGTAAGTGGATTTGATGTTCCGAAGGACTCCTCGGTTATGTCATCACTATAAGTATAACCAAAAGCATTAACGATAGTTGTGCGATAACAATACACCGGTGTTGAGCCTGTAAATGAGGTATATTAACACTCTTTTTTTCAATATACATGCGGTACCGTTTTTACACAAGCGGATTGCTTAAAAGACCGGAGTGTTAACGCCAGATTTCCTTATATTTCGCGTTTTATTTTATAACGATATTCACCGTTCTTCCCGGAACGAAAATCTCTTTGACTACGGTGTGTCCGTCAAGGTAGGATTTTATCTTTGCGTCTTCTTTTGCCGCCGCAAGAGCGGTGTCCTTATCCGCATCGGCGGGGATCATTACGGTTCCGCGCAGTTTTCCGTTTATCTGAACGGGAATTTCAACGGTGTCGGCAACTGTTTTTGCCTCGTCGTAATCGATCCATTTGCCGTTTGCAAGCATTCCCTCGCCGCCGAGCGTTTCCCACAGTTCTTCGGAAATATGCGGGGCAAACGGTGAAAGCAGGGTGATAATCGCCTTCATTTCGGTGCGGTTTATCTGTTTTGCGTCGTATATTTCGTTTAAAAGAGTCATCAGAGCGGCGATTGCGGTGTTAAACTTCATCGCCTCTATATCTTCGGAGACCTTTTTAATCGTTTTGTGGAAAGACATTTCGAGCTTGGGCGAAAATTCGTCGCCGTCCGAAAGCATGGATGTCAGTCCGTAAATTCTGTCAAGAAATCTCTTGCAGCCTTTAACGCCGTTTTCGGACCACGGAGCGGTGGAGGCATAGTCGCCCATGAAAAGAACGTAAACGCGCAATACGTCTGCGCCGTATTCGTCAACAACGTCGTTCGGATCTACAACGTTGCCCTTGGATTTAGACATCTTTTCGCCGTCCGGACCGAGAATAAGGCCCTGAGCCGTGCGTTTTGCATACGGTTCCGCAGTGGGAACAACGCCGATATCGTAAAGGAAGCGGTGCCAGAAGCGGGAGTAAATCATATGGCGGGTAACGTGTTCCATGCCGCCGTTATACCAGTCAACGGGCATCCAGTATTTAAGCGCTTCTTCGGAAGCGAGAGCGTTTTCGTTGTGAGGATCGCAGTAACGCAGAAAATACCACGAAGAGCCCGCCCACTGCGGCATTGTATCTGTTTCTCTCTTTGCGTCGCCGCCGCATTTCGGGCATTTGCAGTTTACAAACGAATCTATCGAGGCAAGCGGGCTTTCGCCGCCTACGCCCGGCGCAAAATCTTTAACCTCCGGCAGTCTGAGCGGCAGTTCTTCGTAGGGAACTCCGACCATTCCGCAGTGCGGACAGTGAATAATCGGTATCGGCTCGCCCCAGTATCTCTGTCTGTTAAACGCCCAGTCTTTCATTTTATACTGAACGCCTTTTTCGCCCAGACCTTTTTCGCCGAGATATTCAAGCATTTTCGCGATTGCTTCCTTTTTGGTTGTAATGCCGTTGAGGAAGCCGGAGTTTACCATTTCGCCGTCGCCCGTATACGCGCCGACGGAAATATCGCCGCCTTTTATTACTTCGATTATCTCAATGCCGAATTTCTTTGCAAAATCGTAGTCCCTTTCGTCATGCGCGGGAACAGCCATTATAGCGCCCGTGCCGTAGCCCATCATTACGTAGTCGGAAATATATACGGGTATGTTTTTGCCCGTTGCGGGGTTTACCGCTTCAAGTCCGTCAAGCAAAACGCCCGTTTTGTCCTTGACGAGCTGCGTACGCTCAAATTCCGTCTTTTTTGCGCACTCCGCGCGGTATTCTTCAACCGCAGAGATATTTTTTATCATATCGCGGTGTTTGTCTATAAGCGGATGTTCGGGAGCTATTACCATAAACGTTGCGCCGAACATCGTGTCGCAGCGCGTTGTGTATATTCTTATAATATCGTCCGTGCCTGCAAGAGCGAAGTTGACAAACGCGCCCTCGGAACGGCCTATCCAGTTTTCCTGCTGCAGTCTGATATACGGCAGATAGTCCACCGAATCAAGGCCCGTGAGCAGTTTATCGGCGTATTCGGTTATACGCAGATACCATACGTCTTTCGATTTCTGCACAACGTCGCTGTGGCAGATATCGCATTTGCCGCCCTGCGAATCTTCGTTTGAAAGCACGACTTTACAGCTCGGACAGTAGTTTACGAGCGTTTTTGCCCTGAAAACGAGACCGTTGTCAAACATTTTGCGGAAAATCCACTGCGTCCACTTGTAATAGTCTTCGTCCGTGGTGTCTACAACCCTCGACCAGTCGAAAGAAAAGCCGACTCTTTTGAGCTGAGACGTAAATTTTGTTATGTTGCGGTCCGTAACCTCGCGCGGATGTATACCCGTTTTTATCGCGTAGTTTTCCGTGGGCAGACCGAAAGCGTCGAATCCGATCGGGAAAAGGACGTTATAGCCCTGCATGCGGCGTTTTCTCGAAATAACTTCAAGACCGGAATACGCCTTTATATGTCCAACATGCATTCCCGCGCCGGACGGGTAGGGAAATTCTATAAGCGCGTAGAATTTAGGCAGCGAAAAATCGTTTTTCGCCTCGAAAACGTGCGCGTCATCCCATTTTTTTTGCCATTTTTTCTCTATGGCGGAAAAATCGTATCCCATTTTATTCAGCGTCCTTTTCTTCAAGGTAGTTTTTTACGTCCATTTCCGTTCCGTCTTTCCAGAAACGCTCAAGATCGTAAAATTTGCGCGCGTCCTTTGTGTAAACGTGAACGATTACGTCGTAGTAGTCAAGCAAAATCCAGCCGCCCTCGGGCTTTCCCTCGCGGTGACCGAGCCTGTAGCCGTTTTGCGCCATTTTAAACTCACATTCGTCCGCAAGAGTGCGTACCTGCGTTGTGGACGTGCCGTTGCAGATGACGAAATACGACGTAAGAGTTGTGATTTCGTCTATTTTTATTACTTTTATATCCTGCGCGCCCTTTGAATCGAGAGCGTTTACTGCCTTTTTAACCATCTGTTCAATCATTTTCTTTTCCCTTCTTTATCTGTAACCTTTATTTGCGTATTCAACAAACATTTCAACGGTATCTTTATGTATTTTTTCGCCTTTTTTGCGCTTGTCTTCCATTATCCATTTCATTCCCTCAAAAAGCGCCCTGTCAAGGTCTTTTTCGGAAAGTTCGCGGTAATAGTCTGCATCGGAGTAGTCGCGCGACGGCTCGGTGAAATCGGCAACGTATATTATTTTTTCAAGCAGCGTAATGCCTTTTCTGCCCGTTGTGTGATACCTTGCGGCGGAAAGGACCTCTTCGTCCGTAATTCCGACCACTTTTCTTAAATACCATTCGCCCGTAACGGCATGAAGCACCTGAGGCGACTCGATATCGTCCGCAGACATCTCTATGCCGTGTTTTATGCAGAATTCTATCTGTTCCGACGGACCGAGATTTTTTGTAATATCGTGCAAAAGCCCGGCGAGATACGCCTTTTTTTCGTCTGCGCCGTATATTTCGGCAAGCTTTTTTGCCGTTTTTGCAACTCCGAGAGAGTGAACGAACCTTTTTTCGGAAAGTCTTTCGCGCAAAAACTTTTTATACCCGTAAAGATCAAAACCGTAAAGCCCGTTTTTTTCTATATATTCAGAAACGCCTGCGGGCAGAAACGGATAAAAATCCGCGCCGGTATCTATCATTCCCCGTATTTCGCTTGAAGATATTACCTCGGGCGTAAACTCGTAAACGGCAACGCTTGCGCCGTATTTTTCTCGGAGGTATTCCGCCTGTCTTTCAAGCGCGTCGCGGTCGTCTCCCGTTCTCGAAAACGCCGCAACGGAGCAGAGAGAAAGGATTGTTTCGGCATTGAACCACGTATGAAGCGACAAAAACATATCCGAGCCCGTATAAAGGACGAATGTGTCGTTCGGCAGCTTTTCGCAAAGCCATTCAAGAGTATCTACGGTATAGCTCTTTCCGCCCTTTTTTATCTCGTAATCGCATACGCCCGCAACGGGAATGCCGGAAATTGCGATTTTCGTCATTTCAAGGCGGTCTTTATCTTCTGTCATTCCCGCATTTTTGTGAGGAGGCACCCCGGTGGGAATAACAAGCACCCTTTCAGCGCCGCATCTGTTTATAAATTCCTTTAAAGCGGCAACATGACCGATATGCGGAGGGTCAAACGTGCCGCCGAAAATGCCCGTAATCATTTGGGGAGCTCTATTTTCGGCTTTTTTGAGCGTCTGTAAAGGACTGCTTTCGAGCCGATTGTTGTGATTACTTCGGCGGAGCATCTTGCCGCGATTTCTTCCGCCGCCTGCCTCGGCGTAAGCTCGCAGTTTTCAAGGCATTTGAGCTTTATAAGCTCCCTTGCTTCAAGTGCGTCGTCCGCCTGCTTTACAATATTGTCGTTCATTCCGCCCTTGCCTATGTGAAGTATCGCTTCCTGTTTGGAGGCAAGAGAACGGAGGTATGCGCGCTGTTTTCCGGTCATTTTTCCCTTCCCCGAAGCTCAAAGCTCCGTAAGTTTGTTTTTAAGCGCCGCAAGAGCGTGCGCCCTGTGGCTGATTATGTTTTTTACGCTGCCGTCAAGCTCCGCAAACGTTTTGCCGTATTCCTCAACGAGAAAATACGGATCGTATCCGAATCCGTTTGATCCTCTCGGAGTGTGCGTGATTACTCCGGGACATTCGCCCTCGGCGCAAACCGTTTTTCCGTCCGGCCAGACGATTGCAACCGCGCTTCTGAAAACGGCGCGTCTGTCTGTAACGCCTTCCATTTTGCGGATGAGCTTTTCGTTGTTTTTTTCGTCGGACGCATTTTCGTGTTCTCCGTCCACACAGGCGTATCTTGCGGAATAAACGCCCGGCTCTCCGTTAAGAGCGAATACGCAAAGACCGCTGTCGTCCGCAATTGCCGCCTTTCCGCTCGCCTGAGCCGCCGCCTTCGCCTTTATTACCGCATTTTCGAGAAACGTTTTGCCCGTTTCCTCGGGATCGGACGTAATTCCCGCCTCGGAGAGCGAAACGGGAGTGAAAATATCGCCGAGTATCTGCTTTATTTCGCGTATTTTGTTTTTGTTGTTTGAAGCTACTACAAGTATTTTTTCCATATTATTTAAAATATTCAACTCCGGCCTCGAAAATCTTCATATCTTTTCTGCCGGGAATGTTTATTGCAATGTTGTCGCCGCGTCTCTCGCAGTGTCCCATTTTGCCGAATATCTTTCCGTCGGGAGAGAATATTCCCTCTATTGCGTCCGCAGAAGTGTTGGGGTTGTATTTTATTTCCATGGACGGAGCGCCCGTTTTGTCTGCGTACTGCGTTGCAATCTGTCCGTTTTTCGCAAGTGTTGCAAGCATTTCGGGAGTTGCAACAAATCTGCCTTCGCCGTGAGATACGGGTACGGTATAAATATCGCCGAGCGCGCAGTTGTTCATCCAAGGAGATTTTACGGAAGACACTCTCGTATCAACGTAAAGCGACTGATGTCTGCCTATCGAGTTGAAAGTAAGCGTCGGCGACGTTTCGTCTATATCGCGTATCTCGCCGTACGGGAGCAAGCCGAGCTTTATAAGCGCCTGAAAACCGTTGCAGATGCCAAGAATAAGAAAATCGTCGGTTTTTATGCGTCTGTTTACTATCTCTTTTATGCGTTCGTTGCGGAAAAACGTTGCTATGAATTTTCCCGAGCCTTCGGGTTCGTCGCCGCCCGAAAAGCCGCCCGGTATCATAAAAATCTGCGCCGATTCAAGCGCTCTTTCAAGTCTTTCAACGCTGCCCGAAATATCGAGAGCCGTGCGGTTTCTTATAAGCAGTATCTCGGCTTCCGCGCCCGCCGTTTCAAAAGCGCGCGCCGAGTCGTATTCGCAGTTTGTGCCGGGGAATGCGGGAATGATTACCTTAGGTCTCGCTCTCTTTATAAGCGGAGATTTGTCGGACCGCGTTTCGCAGACGTATTTTTTCGCGGTGCCTTTTGCGTCTCTGCATTCTATCGGGAAAACGTCTTCAAGCACGGATTTCCACGTTCTTACAAGACTGTCCATAAAAACGCTTTCGCCTTTGTACGTTATGCATTTCGCGGCGGTTACTCTGCCAACCTTTTTAAATCCGCTCATCGGAGTATCGGTTTCGAAAACAAATCCGCCGTAATACGGGGTAAACAGCATTTCCTCGTCAATGCCCGAAGAGATTTCAACGCCTTTTGAGTTGCCCGCAGCCATTTTGAATACGGCTTCGGCTATGCCGCCCGACGTAATTGCCGAGCACGCCTTGCAGAAATCGCAGTTTACAACCGCATGCATAAGCGCATAGTTTTCTTTAAGCGAGGCGAATTTCGGAAGTCCGCTCTTTGTGTATTCGGGAAGACATGCGTAAATATAGCCGTTTTCCGTTTTGAATTCGTTTGATTTTATTTTGTCCGCGTCAGCCGTTGACACCGCAAACGAAACAAGCGTGGGCGGAACGTCTATGTCTTCGAAAGTGCCGGACATAGAGTCCTTGCCGCCGATTGCCGCAATTCCGAGCCCGACCTGCGCGGTAAGCGCGCCGAGGAGAGCCTCAAACGGTTTACCCCAGCGGGAAGGATCGTTTTTTGTGCTTTCGAAATATTCCTGCAGCGAAAGCCACATTCTGTCGGGCGAACATCCTGCCGCAACAAGCTTTGCCACGCTCTCGCAGATTGCGAATACGGCGCCTTTAAACGGACTTTCCGAAGAGAGATACGGGTCGAAACCGTATGCCATAACGGAAGCCGTGCCGCTCTCGCCTTTAAGACACGGGATTTTTGCAGCCATTGCCTGAGACGGAGTAAGCTGTTCTTTTCCGCCGAACGGCCACAGCACGCTTCTTGCGCCTATCGAGCCGTCAAAACGTTCCACAAGCCCTTTCTGACAGCAAACGTTAAGGTCCGAAACAAGCGCGTTCATTTTTTCGGCAAATCCCGAAAAATCGGGGGTTTTTGCGGGTATTTCCTTTTCGGAAACTTTTACGGACGTGTGCTTTTCCGCTCCGTTGCTGTTTAAAAAGTCACGGGAGATATTAACGGTTTCTTTGCCGTTCCAGTGCATTACAAGTCTGTTTGTATCTGTTACAACGGCAATCTTTACGGCGTTGAGATTTTCTTCCGCCGCATATTTTATAAACGTTTCGGCGTCGTTTTTATCAACGACAACCGCCATTCTTTCCTGCGATTCGGAGATTGCAAGCTCTGTGCCGTCAAGTCCTTCATATTTTTTGGGAACTTTGTTCAGATCGATGTCAAGCCCGTCCGCAAGCTCGCCTACGGCAACGGAAACACCGCCCGCGCCGAAATCGTTGCAGCGCTTTATGAGCTTTGTAACTTCGGGTCTTCTGAACATTTTCTGTATTTTAAGCTCTTCAACGGGGTTGCCTTTCTGAACCTCCGCGCCGCATTCCGTTATGGAATCGAGCGTATGCTGTTTTGAAGAGCCCGTAGCGCCTCCGCAGCCGTCTCTGCCTGTGGCGCCGCCGAGAAGAATTATCACGTCGCCCGCTTTGGGACGTTCGCGAACCACGTTTTTCTCTTCAACCGCGCCTATTACAGCGCCGATCTCCATTCTTTTTGCAACGTACCCCTCGTGGTAAAACTCGTTTACTATGCCTGTGGCAAGGCCTATCTGGTTACCGTAAGAGCTGTAACCCGCGGCGGCGGTAGTTGTGATTTTTCTTTGCGGAAGCTTGCCTTTCAGCGTTTTTTCGAACGGTGTTCTCGGGTCTGCGGCGCCCGTAACTCTCATTGCCTGGTATACGTATGCCCTGCCCGAAAGCGGATCTCTTATCGCTCCGCCGAGACACGTTGCCGCGCCTCCGAACGGTTCGATTTCCGTGGGATGGTTGTGCGTTTCGTTTTTGAACATTAAAAGCGTATCTCTCTCAACGCCGTCTACTTTGGCTTTAACTTTTACGGAACATGCGTTGATTTCTTCGGAAACGTCAAGGTCTTTGAGTATTCCGCGTTTTTTCAGCAGTTTTCCGCCTATCGTTGCAATATCCATAAGACAGACGGGCTTTGATGTGCCGAGTTCTTCGCGGTATGAAAGATATTTGTTGTATGCGTCTTTTACGTACGGAATTTCTATTTCCGCATCGTCTATAACGGTTGAAAACGTTGTATGGCGGCAGTGATCCGACCAGTAAGTATCTATCATGCGGATTTCCGTAACGGTCGGGTCGCGCTCTTCGGTATCTCTGAAATATTTCTGCAAAAACGCTATATCGTCAACATCCATCGCAAGGCCGTAGCCGCGGACGAACTTTTCGAGAGCGGAGCGGTCAAGGGTGTTGAAGCCGTAAAGAGTTTCTACCTCGGTGGGAATATCGTATTCCGTTTCGAGCGTAAGCGGTTTTTCAAAAGACGCTTCTCTCGACTCTACGGGGTTTATGAGATATTTTTTGATTTTTTCGAATCCTTCGTCGTTGATATTGCCCTCGATTGCGTAAACCTTGCCGCTTCTTACCGTCGGTCTGTCCTTTTCGGTAAGAAGAGAGAAGCACTGCGCGCATGAGTCGGCGCGAACGTCAAACTGTCCCGGAAGATATTCGGAGGCAAAAACCTTTTCCCCGTTTTCAAACGGCGGAAGCGCAGTGTAAACGTCGTCAACGTTCGGCTCGGAAAAAATCAGCCGTTTTGCTCGTTCAAAATCTTCCGCCGAAACGCCTTCAACGTCGTATCTGTTGAAAATACGGACGTTTTTAACGTCTTCGCCGAGAGTTCTTGCAAGGTCGGAGGCAAGCGCGCCGGCTTCGACCGCATATTCTTTTTTCTTTTCGGAATAAATTCTGTAAACCATCGTTTTCTCCGCAAACTGTATTTTTCGTAAAAATTCGCTGTGTACCGATTTTTGATTTATTTTTTATTATAACATATTTTTATTATTATTTCAATAGGTGGCGGCGCAAAATTTCACGCAAGCACGCCCGTTGTAACGTTTCCGCAAACGTCGGTGATTTTAACGGGAAGTATGAGATTTGCGATGTCTTTGTCCGTTTTTACCCTTACCTCAACGTATTCTTCCGTATAACCCGTGAAAAATCCGTTTTCCCGCGTTTCGAAAAGGACGGTTTTTACCTTTCCGATAAGCTCTTTTCTGTATTTCTCCTCGCCTTCGGCGCAGGCGGCTATCATTTTTCTGCAGCGGTCTGCGCGGATTTCTTTAGGAACTCTGTTTTCCATTGCGGCGGCAACCGTGCCTTTTCTTTCGGAATACGGGAAAACGTGGACTTTTGAAAATCCGGTTTTTTTAGCGAATTCAAGCGAAATTTCAAAATCCTCGTCCGTCTCGCCCGGGAAACCCGTAATAATATCCGTAGTTACCGAACATCCGTCAAAAGTCCGTCTCAGAAGAGCTACTGCCTCGGAAAACTCTTCGGGCGTGTAGTGTCTGTTCATTGCGCGAAGCGTTTTTTCGCATCCGCTTTGCAGAGACAGATGAAAATGACGGCAGAGATTTTTTACGTTTTTCAGCCTGTTTACGGTTTCTTCGGTGATAAATACGGGTTCGAGCGAACTTAGCCGCACCCTTTCAAGCCCTTCTATGCCGTCAAGTCGCAAAAGAAGATCACAAAGGTCGAATTTTCCCGTTTCCTTTCCGTAATTGTCAAGGTGAATACCCGTTAAAACTATCTCTTTGCAGCCCTCGCAAACAAGCTCTTTTGCCTCGGCAACGGCGCTGTCGATATCCTTTGATCGTATTCTTCCGCGCGTAAACGGAATAACGCAGTATGAGCAGAAATTGTTGCAGCCGTCCTGAATTTTCAATACGCCTCTCGTTTTTTCCGTCCTGCCCGCTTTAAGCGTATCTATCTTTTTTTCTTTTGAAATATCGCCTATTTCCACAATTCTTTCGCCGGTTTTGAAGTGCTCGCATACAAGCTCGAAAAGGCGTGATTTTTCAAGGTTTCCCGCAATTATGTCCGCCTCGGGCAGACTATCGGCAAAATTTATATCCGAATGCGGAGCGCAGCCGCAGACGACCGTTACGGCGGACGGATTGTTTCTCTTTGCGCGACGGACCGCCTGTTTTGATTTTCTTACGCTTTCTTCCGTTACCGCGCAGGTATTGACGATGTAAACGTCGCAGTTTTTTCCGTCTGTTGCCGCAAACGCGCCGTTTTTTTCAAACTCCTTTGCTATTGCGCCGCTTTCGTAGTGATTTACCTTGCACCCGAGAGTGTAAACATAAAAAGTCATATTTTTCTCCGTATCTTCGTTTTTCCGTAAAAATCAGCTTTTTTTTGCCGATTTTTCAAGATAAAACCTTGACTTATAATAAATAATCTGCTATACTTTAACATATTTTAACGGCATTGCCGTCAGTTTCAAAAAAGGAGACAGAAATCATGACAATACTTCTTGATTCCGTCGAAAAAGTTAAAAAATTCGTTAATCTTGCCGCGGCGTTTCCCTGCGATATGGATTTAAAATCCGGCAGATACACGGTTGACGCAAAATCGATAATGGGCATTTTCAGCCTCGATCTGTCAAAACCGCTCAAATTGGAGATTCTTTCTCCCGAATGCGAAGACAAAACCGCGATTTTCGCGGAATTTGAATACACAGAAGAATAAATCACAAAGAAAGGGCTAAAAAATGAAGCTTTCCGAAATAAAATATTCAAGACCCGATATCGCCGCCTTTAAAGCGCGCGCCGAAGAGCTTTTTTCCGCGTTTGACGCCGCCGCAACCGCAGAGGAACAGCTGAAAATATACAACGAGTATATAGCCATGTCCGAAACGGTGTCTACGCAGGGCGCTCTTGCCTACGTCCGCTTCACCCTTGACACGAGAGACAAGTTCTATTCCGACGAAATCGACTGGATGAACGAAAACTCCCCCGCTTTTGAGGAACTCGGCCTTGTTTTCCGCAAAAAGATGCTCGAATCGAAATTCCGTCCCGAGCTCGAAAAGGCGCTTTCTCCGAAGATCTTCAAAGATTACGAAATTGCGATGAAATCGTTTGATCCGATTATTGCGGAGGACTGCGTTGAAGAATCAAAGCTTCAGACAGAATACAAAAAGCTGCTTTCTTCCGCTAAAATTCCGTTCCGCGGCGGCGAATACAATATTCCGCAGCTCGGTAAATTCAAGGAAAGCCCCGACCGCGAAACGAGAAAAGCCGCTTTTAACGCCCAGGGCGAATGGATGAAGCAAAACGCCGAAAAATTCGACGACATTTACGACCGCATGGTTAAAGTCCGCGACCGCATGGCAAAGAAAATGGGCTATAAAAACTATGTTGAGCTCGGCTACTACCGCATGGGCAGAGACTGCTACACGCCCGAAGACATTGCCGCTTTCCGCGAGCAGGTGCTGAAGGACTGGGTGCCGTTTGTATGCGAAAGAAAAGCCGAACAGGCGGAAAATCTCGGTATTGACCGCATAATGCTTTACGACGATCCGATTACTTTCAAAGACGGAAACCCCGAGCCGAAAGGCACTCCCGAAGAGATTTTTGAAAACGGCAGAAGAATGTATAAAGAAATGTCTCCGCTTACGGGCGAATTCATTGATTTTATGCTTGAAAACGACCTTTTCGACGTTATTGCAAGAGAGGGCAAATCGGGCGGCGGATACTGCATCGATCTTCCCGACTACAAAATGCCGTTTATTTTTGCAAACTTCAACGGAACATACGGCGATATAGACGTTTTAACCCACGAGGCCGGCCACGCCATTGCGGCATACAAAGCAATGAACGGACCGCTTACGCCCGAGCTTCGCTCTTTCGGTATGGAGACCGCCGAGGTACACTCGATGTCCATGGAATTTTTCGCCTGGAAGTGGATGCCGCTTTTCTTCGGCGAAAAATCGGAAGAATACTGCGCAATGCACTTAAACAACGCAATTTCGTTTATCCCCTACGGCACTATGGTAGACTATTTCCAGCAGTGCGTATACGAAAATCCCGAAATGACGCCTGCGGAAAGAAAGAAACTGTGGCTTGACCTTGAAGCGAAGTTCCGTCCGTATATGTCAAGCGAAGGCATAACCTATATGGAAGAGGGCGGCCGCTGGCAGTATCAGAGCCATATTTACGAACGTCCGTTTTACTATATAGACTACTGTCTTGCCCAGACCGTGGCTTTCGATTTTCTTATCGCAATGCTTCACGGTTACAGCGACGCTTTTTCACGCTACGACCGCTTTGTTACGGCTGCGGGCTCGAAGTATTTTACCGAGCTTGTAACGGACGCGGGATTTATGTCTCCCTTTAAGGACGGCGCGCTTAAAAACATAACAACCGAACTGAAAAAAATAGCGGAAAGGGAACAGTGATATGAATAACGAATTTCTGGAAAAAATCAAAGAGCTCGGCGTTCACGAATACGGCATTATTCCTATTGAAAACGTGCCTTTCGAGCACGAAGTCCGCGAAATGTGCGCCGCAAACAGATGCGGCCAGTACGGCAAAACGTGGTGCTGTCCTCCCGGATGCGGCACCGAGGAAGAATGCAAAGAACGGCTGACAAAATATAAAAACGTCCTCGTTTTCTCAACGAAAAGCGATCTTGAAGATTCGTTTGATTTTGAGGGAATGTCGGAAGCGATGGTCCGCCACAAAGCCGTTTCAAAACAGGTAAGACTGCTTTTTAAAGATACTTTCGGCGACGACTTTTTCGCTCTTTCTTCGGAAGGCTGCGGAAATTGCGAAAAATGCACGTATCCCGATGCGCCGTGCCGTTTTCCCAAAGATATGATGCCCTCCGTTGAAAGCTACGGCATTATGGTATACAAAGAGGCGGCCGCGGCAGGTATTCACTATATTAACGGAGCTAACACCGTAACGTATTTTTCGAATATTTTCTTTAACTGATATCCTGATCCGTCCGCTTTTTGCGGACGGTTTTTATAATACAGAATGATATCATACGGCGGCAAAAAAGTCAAGACGGCAAAAAAAGACGAAAAGCGCCGAATTTTTGATTTTTTTTAAAACTTACAAAAAAACGCCTTGATTTTTATGTATTAATATATTATAATATATAAAATCGTAAGCGTATACAGAGAAACAGAGAAGAGTTTGGGAGGAATGCGGTATGGACAGCATGCAGCCTATATCAATGTTTGATATACAGAACAATTATTTTCCCATCGGCATTATTGCGATGGAAAGCGCAAAAGAGCTCGGCGAGAAAATAGACAGACATTTAATGTCGTGGTATTACGAGGCCAAACCAGAAGCCAAAAACGACGAGTCTACGAGAAAATCGCTGCTTTTAAAAGCCGCCTGCCCGAGATTTAACACGGGCGACGCAAAAGCGATACTCGCAGAGTCCGTCAGAGGATACGATATTTACATTATTACGGACGTAGGCAACTACAACTGCAAATACAACATGTACGGCTTCGAGGCGCCGATGTCCCCCGACGACCATTTTCAGGATCTTAAACGCATAATTTCGGCTATCGGCGGCAAAGCGCAGAGAATTACCGTAATTATGCCCACGTTATACGGCGGCAGACAGCATAAAAGAAGCGCAAGAGAATCTCTTGATGCGGCGCACGCACTGCAGGAACTTCAGAGCATGGGCGTATCTAACGTTATAACGTTTGACGCGCACGACCCGAGAGTTCAGAACGCCGTTCCCCTTATGGGATTTGACAACGGCATGCCCAACTACCAGGTGCTTAAAGCGCTGCTGCGCAAGGTTGACGATCTTAAAATAGACAAAGACCATCTCATGGTTGTTTCTCCCGACGAAGGCGCAATGCAGAGAAACATTTTCTATTCGTCCATTATGGGTCTTGACCTCGGTATGTTTTACAAACGCCGCGATTATTCGCGCATAGTAAACGGCAGAAATCCGATAGTTGCCCACGAATATCTCGGCGCGGCAATCGAAGGCAAGGACGTATTTGTTTCAGACGATATCGTAGCTTCCGGCGACTCTTTACTCGGTCTTGCGGAAGACCTTAAAAAAGAGGGCGCAAAGAGAATCTTCCTTTCCGCAACGTACGGTCTTTTCACAGCGGGGCTCGAAAGATTCGACAAGGCATACAAAGACGGACTTTTCGACCTTCTTCTTTCAACAAACCTCACGTTCCAGAGGCCGGATCTGCTCGAAAGACCGTGGTACGTAAGCGTTGACGTATCGAAATACGTTGCATATTTCATTCAGGCAACGCATCAGAACCGCTCGGTTACAACAATTCTCAACTCTCACGAAAAAATTCACACCCTGCTTGAAAAACATATTGCGGCACAGAAAGAAAAGGACGCAGAATGCACACTTTTTTCGCAGTCATAAACAGAATGAAATATATAAACCGCTGGGGACTCATGCGCAACACGGAGAAAGAAAATCTTCAGCAGCACTCGCATGAAACGGCGGTTATAGCGCACGCTCTCGCAACGATAGCAAACAAACGGTTCGGCGAAAACATAAACGCCGAAAAAGCCGCTGTGCTTGCGCTTTACCACGACGCATCGGAAATTGTTACGGGAGATCTTCCCACGCCCATAAAATACGGCACTCCTCAGCTTCGCAAAAGCTACGGTCAGATGGAGGACCACGCGAAAAAGATACTTTTAAAGCGCCTTCCCGACTATCTGAAACCCGTTTATGAAGATATTCTCGATTCCGAGTCCGCGCCGGAATGGCCCTACGTCAAGGCGGCGGATACGCTTTCTGCGTATATTAAGTGCGTAACGGAAAAAAGCGCGGGAAACGCCGAGTTTGCGGCGGCGGAAAAGAATATTTACAAAAAGCTCGAAGCAAATCCCCTTCCGGCGCTCCACGTATTTATGGAAGAGTTTTTGCCCGCATACGGGAAAACGCTGGACGAATCATGATTATTCCCGGTTTTTTTATTCATACACAAAAAAACTCCGAAGAAATTCTTCGGAGTTTTTTTCTTGCGTCTCAGAAAGGAGAAAAGAGGTAGAACAGTATAAAAAAAACGTATAATCTTTATAATTCGTCCCCGCCGTGTTTTTCGTTGTATTCACGAAGCGAGTCGTTTAAGCTGTCCGCATTCTTTTTATCAACGAAATACAGTATCAGCGTAGCGGGAACGGCGGCAATGAGACATCCGGCAATTCCGTAAAGAAGAGTTGGGATATCGTTTATTATTTTCATTATCCACGAAGTTCCCATCAAAACCGCCGTCATTGCAACGAAAAGGGAGATGCGCTTTAAAAGAAGCTTTTCTCTGAAAACGGGAATCAGGTCGAAAACCGTGTCAACCGCAGTAAGCAGCGCGGAAAAAAGCACTGCCCACCAGAGCATGGTGTAGTCTTTTTGCGGCACGAGCAAATCGAGTATAAGAATGGGTATTATCATTATACCCAGAATAAAAAACAAAGTCCGGAAAATCAATTTGAGTTTTTCAAATATATTCTTTTTCATCTCTCAACTGCCCCCGACACCGAGTTTTTCACGAATCTGCGCAACGTACTGACGGGAAATAACTATTTTTTCCCGGTTTACAAGCTGAGCTATAAGCCTTCCGTTTGTTTCTGTCTGGATGCTGGCGACCTTTCGCAGGTTTACTATAAAGCTCTTGCTCACCCGTACGAACGACGTGTTTGAAAACCGTTCCTCAACCTCATACAGTTTGAGGTTTGTTTCGTAAACCTCGTCGGCGGTATAAAAAAACATTTTGTTGTCTGTTGTTTCAAAATAAAAAACGTCCGAAAGGCTTATAAAATACGTTGCGTTGTCTTTTTTTCCGCTAATCGTGTTTGCAAAAAGACGAATTGAGGAAATAAGACGTTCCAGGTTCGGGTCTACCGCGCTGCATTTTATCGTAATTTCAGGCTCGGTGAAGCTGTCGTCCTGCTCTATATGAATCTTCATTGCGGCACACCCCCCTTTTTTTTGGCAGATAAATTATAAACCATAAGCGGTTCTTCGTCAACCCCTTTTCAGGTAAGTTGCATTTTTACCGCCGTAAGTTGCAAAATATCAACGTAAGAAGCGTCTGTGTCCGTATGTATCTCACAGTCTGTGATATTTTACAGCTTTTTCGGACTGTTTTTTTGTTTGTATGCCGATTTTTAATCAATTTTACCATAAAATCCGCAAAATTGCAAGAGAAGTCTCAAATTTTTCATTTCGTTATTGTATTTTTCTTACAAATATGATATAATATATAATAATCACCGAACACACCAACTATTTTAAGGAGATACGGCTTGAAAAAAAGATTTTACGAGATTCTCTGTCTTATTATTTTATCCTGCCTGCTTTTCGGCTCGTGCGACAGCGGATACTACGTTCCCTCGCCCGCAGCGGAAACGGAAATATACAAACCCGAAGGAGATCAGGAGGTTAAGCCTGCGGTTGTTGAGTCAACCGTTGGAATAACTCTTTTTTCCTGGCAGATACCGTCGCCCTCATACGCGGAGCAGTATTGCGCGCAAATAAAGGAATGCGGCTTTGACTGCGTTGAAATCGTAATACTCTGGAGCGATATCGAGCCCGAGCAGGGCGTTTTCCGCTTTTCCGAAACGGACGCGATAATAGACGTTTTCAAAAACGCGGGGATGAAAATCAGTCTCAGTCTGCTTTTCTGGAGCGAACGCCTCGACTGGAAGGACGCGCTTGAATATCAGATGACAGCCGACGGCGAGATTTACCGCTACGACGACGTTCGCGGCTCGTTTCTTGCGATGAACAGCCCCGAAAACCTCGAAATCGTTGCAAATACACTCGGCTATTTCGCCGCGCATTTTTCGGACAGATACGAAGACTGTCTTACAAGCTGGTCTGTCCGTACCGACTGTTTTGCAAAAATGGAATACTCGTCGCTCGTCGATCTCGACTATTCCCCTTCCGCCATAAACGCGTTTATTGATTATCTGCGCGGGAAATATGAAAATATCGAAACGCTCAATGCGAATTTTGAGAAAAGCTACGACTCGTTTGAAAGTCTTTTTGCGCTGAAAAAATCCGATTTTCGCTCGGTTTTTGCGTATGACTGGAAACTTTTCAAGCAGCAGACGCTTATTGACCTCGCAAATCTGTGCTGCGAAATATTCCGTCTTGCCGATCCGTCAATACCCGTAACGTTGCAGATAAGCAGCTTCTGGGATACCTCGGCGGCATTTTACAGAGGATTTTTCGATCCGTACGTTGTTTCACGTGAAACAACCGTTGATATCATACAGATAATCGACGCCCCCGCTTGGCCGCACGATTTTTCCGTTGACCTGTTAACGTCGCTTTCGGATAAGAACATTTCAATGGAAACCGACGGTTCATGGCAGGGTGAAGACACGTTTACGGACTATCTTAAACAGGTTGAGCTGTCCGCCCGCTCCGGCGTAACGGTTATTCAGACCGTAAACTGGGAGCTCGAAGACATAGAAAAATACGGCGCAACGTACCTATCCAAGTTCAAGGCGCTTTACACAAACGCCGAACCGAGACGGGACTATGACGAAACGGACGTAATTCTGGTAAACACGCTGGATTTTCTTCTTAAAAACCCGCCGCAGGATCTTCACGATTTATATTATTACGCATATAAAAACATGACGGGCTCGTCCGGAAGAAAAGTCCGCTTTATTACCGACACACAGCTTATAGACGATCCGTCTCTTATAGAAGGCATAAAGAAAGTCCATCTCGGTCAGCTTGACACCGTAATGCATATGCGCGACGAAGTGGGCAGAATACTTGCCGAGAGCTCGGCAATAATAGTTGACGACAGAAACGAACAGCCGAACTTTATAAACGAATTCAATCAGCCGCTTGACGAAGAAATACAGGTAAAACTGCGCGAAAAGCTTAAAAACAGCTGATTTTTATAAATGTTTCACGTGAAACACACGCAACAATTTCAAAAAAAGCACGAAACGGACTTGATTTTATCGCAAAAAGGTGATATAATCAAAAAAGCCGTAAATAAAGGAGGGGACGTTTTGGGGAAGATAATTGCGGTAGCAAATCAGAAAGGCGGAGTCGGAAAAACAACAACCGCCGTAAATCTCGCATCGTGCCTTGCTGAAAAATGCGACAAAAACGTGCTTCTCGTTGATTTCGATCCGCAGGGAAACGCCACGACGGGCTGCGGAATAAATAAAAGAAAGGTTGAAGTATCGGTATACGATATAATCGTAGCGCCGAACTGCGACGAAACTCTTTTTAATTCCGCGGTAAGAAAAACTCCGTTTAAAAATCTCTCCGTAATTCCGTCGTCAATCGGTCTTGCGGGCGCGGAAATATCGCTTGTAGGAGAGGAAAAACGCGAGAGCAGACTGAAAAAGGCGCTTTCTTTCGCAAAAGATTACGACTATATATTTATAGACTGTCCGCCGTCGCTCGGTCTGCTTACTTTAAACTCTTTTACCGCAGCGGATACGGTGCTTATACCGATACAGTGCGAATTTTTCGCTCTCGAAGGGCTTTCGCAGCTTACAAACACGATAAAACAGGTAAAACGCCTTTACAATCCGTCTCTTTCAATAGAGGGCGTACTTGTAACGATGTATGACGGCCGTCTCAATTTAACGTCCCAGGTTCTTTCGGAAGTTAAAAAGTATTTTGCGGATAAGATGTTTTCCACGATAATTCCGAGAAACATACGCATAACGGAGGCGCCGAGCCACGGAAAACCGGTAAATTACTACGATAAGGGCGCAAAAGGCACTGCGGCGTATTATGCGCTTGCGGAAGAAATCATCAGAAGGAACGGTGCGTAACAATGAAGAAACAGACGGGGCTTGGCAGAGGACTTGAAGATCTCTTCGCCGAAAACTCGATAGATATTGCGGCGGACGAAGGAAACATAGTAACGGTAAGCATTTCTGACGTTGAACCAAACAAGGAGCAGCCGCGAAAATATTTTGATAAGGATAAAATTTCCGAGCTTGCGTCGTCGATTGCGGAACACGGTCTTTTACAGCCGATAACGGTAAGAAAAAACGGCGAAAGATACAAAATAGTATCGGGTGAAAGACGCTGGCGCGCTTCGCGCATGGCGGGACTGACGGAAATACCCGTAATAATCCGCGATACGGACGATAAAACGGCGCTTGAGCTTGCGCTGATAGAAAATCTTCAGAGAGAAGATTTAAACGCCGTTGAAGAGGCGGAGGGCTATAAAACGCTTGCCGAGGATTACGGCCTGACGCAGGAGGAAATCTCAAAAAAGGTTGGAAAATCAAGGCCTGCGGTTGCAAACGCAATGCGTATTCTCGCTCTGCCGGAAGAAATACTGTCTCTCGTTCTGGCGGGAAAGATAAGTTCGGGACACGCAAGAGCGCTTCTGCCGCTTGCGGAAAAATATCCGAAAGAAAAACTGATAGCTCTTGCGAAGGAAATCGCAGAAAAAGACATTCCGGTAAGGAAAATAGAGAATCTGTCGAAAGTTCCCGAAAAGAGTTCCGAGAAAAAAACCCGCAAAAACGATATATACTATGCCGAAATAGAGGACGGACTTTCACGGAAACTCGGCAGAAAAGCGAAAATCGTTCCCGCAAAAAAGGGCGGCACGATAACGCTTGAATATTACGACGAAAACGATTTTGAAACACTGCTTGAAATGCTTGATATAAAATAAAGGAGAAAAACAATGCTTGATATAAAATTTGTAAGGGCAAATCCCGACATCGTAAAAGAAAACATCAAAAAGAAATTCCAGGATCAGAAGCTCCCGCTTGTAGACAAGGTTATAGCGCTTGACGCACAGTACCGCGAGGCAAAGGTGCAGGGAGATGCGCTCCGAGCAAAGAGAAACGCCGTAAGCAAGCAGATCGGCGCTCTTATGGCGCATGGAAAGAAAGAAGAGGCGGAGCTTGTAAAGAAAGAAGTTGCCGAAATTGCAGGCGAACTTGAACGTCTTTCCGCGCTCGAACCCGAACTTGAAGCGAAAATCCGCGAAATAATGCTTGTTATACCGAATATTATCGACCCGTCCGTCCCCATAGGCAAAGACGACAGCGAAAACGTTGAGGTTGAAAGATTCGGAGAGCCCGCGGTGCCCGATTTCGAAATTCCCTACCACGTAGACATCATGGAAAGCTTTGACGGCATAGACCTTGACAGCGCAAGAAAAACGAGCGGAAACGGTTTTTACTATCTGCGCGGCGACATTGCGCGTCTTCATTCGTCAATTCTCTCTTATGCGCGCGATTTTATGATAGACAGGGGCTTTACGTATTACGTTCCTCCGTTCATGATCCGTTCAAGCGTCGTAACGGGCGTTATGAGCTTTACGGAAATGGAAAACATGATGTATAAAATCGAAGGCGAAGACCTTTATCTTATCGGAACGAGCGAACACTCCATGATAGGCAAGTTTATCGATTCGTTTACGGATGAGGAAAAGCTTCCGCTTACGCTCACAAGCTATTCTCCGTGTTTCAGAAAAGAAGTAGGCGCTCACGGTATAGAGGAACGCGGCGTTTACAGAATACATCAGTTTGAAAAGCAGGAAATGGTAGTTGTCTGCAAACCCGAAGACAGCCCGATGTGGTTTGACAGACTCTGGCAAAACAGCGTTGATTTCTTCCGTTCGCTCGATATTCCCGTAAGAACGCTTGAATGCTGCTCGGGAGACCTTGCGGATCTGAAAGTAAAGAGCGTAGACGTTGAAGCGTGGTCTCCGCGTCAGAAAAAGTATTTTGAGGTCGGTTCGTGCTCCAATCTCGGAGACGCTCAGGCGCGCAGATTAAACATAAAGATAAGAGGAAAAGACGGCAGCTACCTTGCTCATACTTTAAACAACACCGTTGTCGCTCCTCCGAGAATGCTTATCGCATTTCTTGAAAACAACCTGCAAAAAGACGGCTCCGTACGTATTCCCGAACCGTTAAGACCGTATATGGGCGGTATGGACGCGATTCGCAGGGCGTAATCCGTTTGATTTATAAACAAGATCTAAAAAAGCTGAGAATAAATAATTCTCAGCTTTTTTTGTTTAAATTTTTAAATATTCGGCGTTTTTAAAAGGCAGTTGTGTAATTTTCTTCGATTTTCTCGGAAATTCTCGCAAAATCTTCAATTCCCAGCGTTTCACCTCGCGCGGATACGGGAATTGACAGAGAAGAAAGAATCTCCGCGGCTTCGGATTTTTTAATCGCAAAGCCCGACGAAAGATTGTTTACAAGCGTTTTTCTGCGCATTGCAAACGCCGCGCGGATAACTTTGAAAAACGTTTCTCTGTCCTTTACGGGTATGCGTTCGTTTTCCGGGATAACGTCAAGGCGGATAACAGCAGAGTCAACCTTCGGCGCGGGATAAAACGATCCCGCGGAAACGCCGAAAAGAAGCTTCGGGTTTGTATAATACGCAACCGACGCGGTAACGGCGCCGTAGTCAGGCGAGCCGGGAGACGAAACAAATCTTCTTGCAAGCTCTTTTTGCACCATTACCGTTACGGATTTTACAGGCGCTTCGCTTTCAAGAAGGTGCATAACTATGGGCGTTGTGATGTAATACGGCAGATTTGCGCAGATATAAACGCTTTTTTCGCCGTATTTTTCGCAAAGAGCGGAAAGATCTACGTTAAGTATGTCGTCGTTGATTATTTCGAGATTGTCAAATTCCGCGAGAGTTTCTTTCAGAACGGGTAAAAGCGACGAGTCGATCTCTACGGCAACAACTTTTTTTGCGCGTTTGCAGAGCTCTTTTGTAAGACAGCCGAAGCCCGGTCCTATTTCTACAACGAATTTTCCGTCAATTTCCGCCTCTTTTGCTATTTTAGGCGGAATTGCGGCGTTTACGAGAAAATTCTGACCGAGCGTTTTGGAAAACCCGAATCCGTATTTTTCGCAAAGCGAACGTATTACGGACAGGTTCGTAAGCTCCATCAGTTTTTATTGCGGCGGCCGAAAAACACCGCAATACCCGTAATAACGGCAGCAACAACACCCGCGATAAGAATATCAAACCACGGAATGTTTATAAGCACGTTTCTGTCGTTTTCTTCGCCCTGTTTTGTTATACTGATATTCATAAAAGTTCCTCTTTATGCGTTTTCGCCGTTTTTAAGGTATCTTAAATATGCGTCGATAAATCCGTCGAGCGCACCGTCCATAACGGCGTTAACGTTGCCCATTTCGTAATTTGTTCTGTGATCCTTTACGAGCGTGTAGGGCATAAATACGTATGAGCGTATCTGCGAGCCCCATGCTATCTGCATCTGGTCGCCTTTAATATCCTCGATTTTATCGAGATGTTCGCGCTCTTTTATTTCAAGCAGCTTGCTTTTCAGCATTTTAAGCGCCTGTTCCCTGTTTTGCTTTTGCGAACGTTCGTTCTGACAGCCGACAACTATTCCCGTGGGGATATGCGTTATTCTTATTGCCGAGTCTGTCTTGTTAATATGCTGACCGCCCGCGCCGGACGCCCTGTGAGCTTCAACTTTTATGTCTTCTTCGCGTATCTCGATGTTTTTGTCGTCCGTAATTTCGGGCATTACTTCCACGGACGCAAAAGACGTGTGTCTTCTGCCGGATGCGTCAAACGGAGATATTCTTACAAGACGGTGAACGCCCGCTTCGGACTTGAGATATCCGTATGCGTTCGGCCCTTCGATAACAACCGTTGCGCTTTTTATGCCCGCCTCTTCGCCGTCCAGAATATCTATCGTTTTAACCTTGTAACCGTGCTGTTCGCCGAAACGGCAGTACATGCGGTAAAGCATTAAAGCCCAGTCCTGCGCTTCCGTGCCGCCCGCGCCCGCGTGAAGCGTTAAAATTGCGTTGTTTGCGTCGTATTCGCCGTTTAAAAGCGTTTCGAGCGTCTGTTTTTCAAACTCTTTTTCTATCATGCGCGCCGTTTCGCCGAGTTCGTTTTCGTATTCCTCAACACCCTCGTCCTCCGCCATTTCGGCAAGAGTTTCTGCGTCGTCGATAAGTCCGAGAAGATATTTGTATCTGCTCAGTTTGTCTTTAAGCGTTTTTTGCTCGACAAGAAGCTTCTGCGAACGCTCCATATCGTTCCAGAAGTCCGGCGCGGCAACGGCTGTTTCTATCTCTTTAAGTCTGTTTTCAAGCTCTTCCGTTTTCATTGCGGAAGCGAGATCTTTCGCCTGTTTTCTGTAATCTTCGATTTTAAGTCTGTATTCGTCAAGTATTATCATAACTTTCCCTTTCTCTTGTCGGGATTGATTATTTTCCTACGCAAAAACGGGAAAAAATGTTTTCTATTATCTCTTCCGATACCGTTTTTCCCGTCATTTCTCCGAGCGCCGATATTGCGCCTTCTATATCGCAAAGCAGAGCGTCGGGGGTAATGCCTATATTTTCAATTGCGTGCGCAAGTTCGTTTTCCGCGGCTACAAGACATTCATACTGCCTGAGGTTTGCGGGAATTTCGCTTTCGCCCGCGTCTTTTGCAAGCGGAAAAAGCTCCGCGACGGCTTTTTCAAGTCCGTCCTCACCTTCGCCCGTTTTTGCGCTTATAAATACCGCGCGGTCAAATCCGTGAGGAATTTCGGGCTTTTCGGATGTAAGGTCAAGCTTGTTGAAAACCGCAATTTTCTTGGCTTTTGCCTTTGCGATTTCTTCGGGAACGTCCGTAATTCTATCCGTCATGTCGAAAACGCAGAGAATAAGCTCGGCTTCGCTCAGTTTTCCGACTGTTTTTTCAACGCCTATCTTTTCAACCTCGTCGTCGGCGTCCCTAAGCCCCGCGGTATCAAAGAGGCGAAGCTTTACGCCGCCTATTTCGGCGCTTTCTTCAATAACGTCGCGCGTAGTGCCCGCAACGGACGTTACAATGCAACGGTCTTCGCCGAGAAGTCTGTTCATAAGCATGCTTTTGCCTACGTTCGGCTTGCCTGCGATAACGGTTTTTACGCCGTCTTTTATAAGTCTGCCCGACCCGTAGGATTCTATAAGCTTTTCAAGCTCGCTGTGGGTATTGATAATTAAATTGCGCATCTCCTGCGCGTCGGTATCCTCGATATCGTCGTCGGGATAGTCTATAAACGCCAGAAGCCGGGCGGAAATTTCGAGCAGCCCTTCGCGCAGTGCGTTTATTCTGTCCGAAAGCCTGCCTTTCAGTCTTCCTATGGCGGCGTTCGCTTCGGACTTCGTTTCGCTGTCTATAAGATCTATTATCGCTTCGGCTTTAAGCAAATCGAGCTTGCCGTTTAAAAACGCCCGTTTTGTAAATTCGCCGTTTTTTGCCTGCCTTGCGCCGTTTTTTATAAGCAGCCGCAGTATGCGCGAACAGTTGTATACGCCGCCGTGACACGAGATTTCAACCGTATCCTCGCCGGTAAAACTGTTGGGGGCAAAAAATACGGAAACAAGAACATCGTCAACGGTCTGAGGGCCGTCGACGATATTTCCGTGTATTACCGAAGACGACCGCTCGGATCTCAGACTGCGGGAAAATACTTTTTCCGCTATTGCAACCGCATCTTCGCCCGACATGCGTATTACGCCTAACGCCGCTTTGTACGGCGCGGTCGAAAGCGCGGCGATCGTTTCGTTTTTCATATTACTTGTCCGCTTCGTTCTTTTCGGGTTTTGCAGCTCTCTTTTCGCCTGCGCGAAGCTCTACCGTAGGCTCGGAAGGAGCGGCTGCAGCCGTGTTTTGCTGGCGCGGACGGTCATAGCGCTGTTTGTTGTTATACTGTTTTTTTCCGTAGTTTCTGTTGCCGTTATCGTTCGGTTTCGAATCGTTCTGCTGTCTGGGAGCTCTCTTTTCGCCTTCAACAAGCTCAATTTCGCCCGTCTCGGGTTTTGAGTAGCCGTAACGCTGTTTTCCGCCGTTTTTCTTGCCGTAGTTTTTCTTTCCCTGCTGCTTCTGACGCTGATCGCCTTCGCCCTGGTATGAAACGACTACTTTTCTGTTAGGCTCGCTTCCTACGGAATACGTGGTGATATTTTCCTCGTTCTGAAGATACGTGTGTATTATGCGTCTCTGAAACGCGCTCATCGGGTTTAAGGTAACCCGTCTGTGCGTTTTAAGCACCTGTTTTGCCGTTTTTGCCGCAAGCGCTTCAAGACGTTCCTTTATTTTCTCACGGTAATTGTTGATATTAAGGGTAACTCTGTATTTTGTGTCGCCGTCACGGTTAAGGGAGAGCGCGATTATCCACTGAAGAGCTTCAAGCTCCTCGCCCTGTCTCTGAGTAAAGATATCGGCATCGTCGCCGTCTATTGTAATGGAAATGTTTTCGCCGTCAACTGCGATACTTGTTTTGCAGCCTTCAAGGCCGACTATTCTGAAAAGTCCGGTAAGATATTCTTCAACTCTGTCTTCTACGGAAACGTCGTAATTTACCGCTATCTTTGCGGGAACGGCGCCTATACCGAGAAAACCTTTTTTAGGCAGCGTTTCTATTTCATAAGAAAACATATCGCTGGACATACCGAGAGCTTTTGCCGCATTTTCAACGGCTGCCTCGATGGTCTTGCCCGTAAATGTCTTTTTCACTTTTTTTCCTTTCAGCAGCGTATGGGCGCAATTACCCGTTTTTCTGCTCTTCTTCGGATACTTCTATTGCATCCTGCATTTCGCGCTCTTTTTCCATACGCTTCATTTTTTCGATTTGATTGTAGTTCAGTTTTGCTTCTTTTTGCGGCTTCTCTTTTTCCTTCGGCGGTTTTACTATGGCCCTGAGAAGGAAAATCTGTCCTATTGCCAGAATGTTGGAAGCTATCCAGTAAACGCCTACGCCTGTCTGGAACGAAAACGCAAGCCAGAGGGAAAGCAGCGGCATTGTATACATAAGAAGATTCATGCCGTTTTTCTTTCCGTCGGGAGACGGCTGCGCATTGAATTTCTGGGTAAGGAGGCTCAGAAGGAACGACGTTAAGCCTGAAATAATGGGCAGAAGCACAGCCCACGTAAATACGGTTCCTGCTTCGTTGATGTAGTCTGTCGGCGTCATGCCGAGGTCAAGTCCGAGGAAATTAAGGTTAAGCGTTGATACTTTGGTAATAAATCCGGCTTCCGGGTATTTTTCGGCATACCCTTCGAGGCCCGCCTTAACGGAAGACAAAACGTCGCTGTCGTTTAAGGCCTGCGCCACGCGGATCTCGTTTGTCTGAAGCCATTTTGTTACTGCGTCAAGGTTTCCCAGATCGGTCGATCCGAGCGCGTCGACTATTTTTGTTACGCCGAGATCTTTAAGAATGTTTACTATTGCGTAATTGGTGATCTTGTTAAGTCCCACAATATAAGTGAGCGGACGTCTTATGGCGTTCCAGAGACCGAGAATGATGGGAAGCTGAATAATCGTGGGAAGACAGCCCGACATCGGGTTGTAACCTTCTTCTGAATAGATCTGCTGCAGTTCCTCGGAATACTTCGGGTTTTTTGTGTCACCCTTGTATTTTTGCTGCAGCGCGTTTACTTTCGGCTGGACTGCCTGCATTTTCAGTCTGCCTTTTTCACCTTTTATGCCGAGCGGAAGCATAAGAAGCTTTGCGATAAATGCAAAAAGAATTATCGCAAGACCGTAATTGTTAACCAGTGTGTAGCACAGTTTAAAAATCCACGCAAGCGGGATATAAATAATGTCTAAAATACTTTCCATTTACTCAGCTTTATACTCCTTGATTTTTCGGGAACGGGGTCGTAGCCTCCCCTGCTGAAGGGATTGCAGCGCAGAATTCTCCATAACGTGAGAAAAAACCCCCTTATAAAACCGTGAATCCTGAACGCCTCAATGGCATACTCCGAGCAGGTTGGAGTAAACCGGCAACACGGGGGGGTAAACGGTGAAATATTGTTTCTGTAAATCTTAATCAGCGCAATTGCCGTTTTGGCTGGAATCCGGCTTAATTTCATTACTGTCCCGATTTTCCGCGATTATGCCCGCCTTTGAAAATGCGCGGACAAGGTCGCTTTTTACTTCATCCATCAGAACGAACGGGGTTTTCGAGCGCGCAACGAGTACTATGTCGTACTTTCCCGCGAGGGTGGGTTCCAGCATTCTGTATGCTTCCCTCATCAATCTTCTCGCGCGGTTTCTCTGCACTGCGTTACCTATTTTTTTTGCGGCTGTGAGACCCAATTGATTTACCGGCTGTCTGTTTTTGCGGCAGTATACCACAACCGTGGGCGCTGCAACAGACGTGCCTTTTCTGTACAGATACCGAAATACCCTGTCGTCCTTGATAGATTTCGTATATTTCATTTTATCCGATTACAGCGTAAGCTGTTTTCTGCCTCTCGCGCGTCTTCTTGCGAGAACTTTTCTACCGTTCGCGGACTTCATTCTTTTACGGAATCCGTGAACCTTGCTTCTCTGCCTTTTTTTGGGCTGATACGTTCTTAACATCTTTACCGAACCTCCTTTTCCGGGGTCTTCACATATTCTTTTTCCGCCCTTTGGTTTTTAAGGGCAGATTTTGAGTGTCAATATATTATAATACAATTCAACGGGAATTGTCAATAGAAAAATCCCGTTTTTTAAATTTTTTTCGAAAATTAACGCAAAAACGAAAAAAATACTTGATTAAACGCCGATTTTATGCTATAATGTTATATATATTTATATTTTTATATTTAATAATATAATCGCCGTCCGGTTTTTGTGTATATTCCGTCTTTTTTCCGGGCGGATAAACAGTAAATTAAGGAGATGACTGTAATGAAAGTCTTTGAAAATATATGGGCTGCCGCAGTGGAACGTCTTTCGGAACAGATAAGCAAACAGGCGATGGATCTGTGGATAAGACCGATCGT
Source organism: uncultured Clostridia bacterium (assembly GCA_947305805.1). GTDB lineage: Bacteria > Bacillota > Clostridia > Oscillospirales > UBA644 > HGM12619. The sequence continues at coordinate 40,436 of CAMZEM010000005.1, forward strand.
TCCCGTATCGTACGTTGATTTCTGCGCCGTTTTGCTTGTTGAGTCGCCTTTTCAGAGAGATATTATCATGTCCAAATACAAAGACGACATAAGCGCCGTGCTTACGGAAATTGTCGGCTTTGATATGTCCATAAACGTTATAACGCCCGAAGAGCAGACTACTTCAACGCCCGTAAAACATACCGACGCGCCGAAAGTAAAAATAGAAAATCTCGTTGAACCGATATACCCCGAATACACGTTCAACACTTTCGTTGTGGGTGAATCAAACAAACACGCATACGCCGCGTGCAGCGCCGTTGCGAAAAACCCCGCAAAAGCGTACAATCCGCTTTTTATATACGGTAATACGGGGCTCGGAAAAACGCATCTTTTAAAAGCGATAAGAAACGAGATTGCGATAAACTTTCCGTCCTATAAAACAATTTACATCACCGGCGAAGAGTTTACAAACGAGCTTATAGAAAATATACGCAACAAAACGATGCCGGAATTCAAAAACAAATACAGAAGCATAGACGTGCTTTTTGTGGACGATATACAGTTTATCGCAAACAAAGATTCAACGCAGGAAGAGTTTTTCCATACTTTCAACGCCCTTTACGAGGCAAACAAGCAGATAGTTCTTGCGTCAGACCGTCCGCCGAGAGATATTGCGCTTCTTGAAAACAGACTGCGCTCACGCTTCGAAATGGGTATTATAACCGATATCTATCTCCCCGAATACGAGCTTAAGGTTGCCATTATCAAACAGAAAGCAACAACTTACGGGCTTGATCTTCCCGACGACGTTGTAGACTTTATTGCAATGAAAATCAAAAACAACATCCGTCAGATAGAAGGCGTACTCAAAAAGATAATGGCATTTCAGCTTATCTCAAACCTTCCGCCGTCAATTTCCGTTGCAAGCTCGGCTGTAAAGGACATTACAAGCGAAAACGAACCTACTCCCGTAGTGTTCGACAAGGTTTTAAAGGAAATAAGCCGTGAATTTGACGTATCAGAAGAAGATATTCTGAGCAAAAAACGTATGGAAGCCATAACTTATGCGCGCCAGATCGCAATGTACGTAATGCGCGAGGTTACCGATCTTTCGCTTCCCGAAATCGGACAGACTTTTAACGGCAGAGACCATTCAACCGTTCACCACGCAATACATAAAATAGAAGAAAGGGTAAAAACAAACCCCGCGCTCAAGGCGAGAATCGATTCCGTAATCAAAAACGTAAAGGAACTCTGATCCGGTTCAATCAACAGTTTTATCAACACGTATTCACAGAAAAAACAGGACAGAGAAAAAATTATCCACAGTGTCAAAAGAAAAATATCAACTCTTTCCACAGTTTTAACATTAATCTTTTTTCCCGCGGTAATACGATATTTTTCCACACTCCGTCAACATTTATCAATTTCCGTTCACTGACGCTGAAAAACGGCTTTTCCACCGTTTGAGCGCACACTACATACTATTACAAAAAATAAATTCTTTATCTGTTATTTAACGACAGAAAGAAAGTGAGGACAATATGATTTTTTCATGCGACAGAACGATGCTTTATGAAACGTTCAGCATAGTTTCAAAAAGCATTCCCGCAAAAAATGCACTTCCCATTCTCTCGTGCTTTCTTATAAACGCTTCGGAAGACGGTAACATCACCGTTTCGGGCTTTGATATGGACCTTGGCATCACAACAACGGTAACGGGCGACGTAACTGTTCCGGGTACCGTTGCGGTAGATGCGAAAATGCTGCTTGACATTATAAGAAGCATGGGTCCGGATTTTGTAAATTTTGAGGAAAACGACAACAAAACGCTTACCATAAAAGGCGGAAAGACGGAATACGTGCTTCCCGTTATGGACCCCGACACGTACCCCGAAAGACCCGCCGCCGTCGGCTGCGAATATATAACGGTAGAGCAGAAAATGCTTCATTCCGTTATAAGACAGACTGTATTCGCCGTATCGCAAAGCGACGTTAAAGGCGTATACACAGGCGCGTTTTTCAATATTCACGACGGCATTATGGAAGTTGTTGGCACAGACTCTTTCCGTTTTGCTCTGAGAAAAGAAAAATATGACTGCGACAAACAGCTCTCGTTCCTTTGCCAGGGCAGAGTTTTAAACGAACTTATAAAGATAATGAGAAACGAAGACGGCGAGGTTAAAATAGGGCTTACGGGCCGTCATATCGTGTTTGAGTTTGACAATACGGTAATGATTTCAAGACTTGTGGACGGCGCTTATATGAATTATTCCACCATAATACCCAAAGCCTTCAAATATTCCGTAAAAATCAAAACGGAAGAAATGAAAAAAGCCGTAGAGAGAGCTTCAGTGCTTATAAACGAAAAAATGAAAGCTCCCGTAAGAATCAGCCTTGAAACAAACAGGATATTCATTACCTGCAAAACGCCGGACGGACACAGCTTTGACGATGAAATAATCACCGAAACATCGGGCGGACCGATAGAAATAGGCGTAAACAACAGAAACCTTTTAACGGTGCTTGCGGCGTGCGAATGCGACGAGGTTATGATGAATCTGAACGCGCCTCTGTCGTCCGTATGCTTTACTCCCGTTGAAGGCGACGCGTTTATGTTCCTTCTCGCGCCGATGAGGCTTAATACCAAATAATGATTTTAAAATCGCTTGAACTCAACTCTTTCAGAAACATTTTACACGCGAAAGTCGGATTTGAAGACGGCGTAAATGTTTTATACGGCAACAACGCGCAGGGAAAAACAAATATAATCGAAGCTATACGGTTTTTTTCCGAGTGCAGCTCTTTCAGGGGCGCAAACGACAGAGAGCTTATAATGTCCGGCAAAAACAGAGCCGTTATTACGGCGGTTTTCGAAAAGGACGGCAGGGAACAGACGGTTGAAGTAAGATTTGACGCCGAAAAAAGAAGAGAAATTTATCTGAACGGCGCAAAAACCGCGCCGAAAGAGTATATTGGCAGCTTCAATACCGTGATTTTCTATCCCGAACAGCTCTCGCTCATAAAAAACGGTCCCGAAAACAGAAGAAAATTTGCGGATATCGCAATATGTCAGCTGAGACCCGCATACTATTCGCTCCGTTCCCGTTTTGAAAGAACGCTGCATCAGCGCAACGCGCTTTTGAAAAGCGGCGATATGAGAACTCTGGATATCTGGGACGAGCGTTTTGCGAAGCTTTCTTTTCTTATAACCAAAACGAGAAAAAATTTCGTTACGCGGCTTGAAGAGTTTGCAAAACCGTACGTAAACGATATTTCGGGCGGAAAGGAAGAGCTTTCGCTCAGCTACGTTCCGTCTTACGACGCAAAGGATGAAAACGGTCTTTACCTCGAGCTTGTAAATAACAGAGAGAGAGACGCGGAATACGGAAATACAAACGTCGGCGCGCACAAAGACGATTTTGAAACGTATTTAAACGGAGACAGCGTTAAAAAATTCGGATCGCAGGGTCAGCAGCGGTCGTGCGTTATGTCCTTCAAGCTCGCGGAAGCGGAAATAACGGGAGATACGCGCGGCGAATACCCGCTTATACTGCTTGACGACGTTTTTTCGGAGCTTGATACTTCAAGAAGAGAGTTTATCACGGGGAAGATAATGGGAAAGCAGGTAATAATAACGTCGTGCGATCCGATCTCCTCCATGGAAAACGCAAACAAGATATACGTTGAAAACGGCGGCGTTACGCAAGGGTGAAAGGGAAAAATGTATATTTACATCGGCGCGGACTATCTTGTAAACGAAGACGATATCGTGGGAATATTCGATATAGAAACAACAACGGTATCGCAGACAACGAGGGATTATCTTACGGCGGCGCAGAAAAACGGAAGAATAAGAGACGTTTCCGCGGAAATCCCGAAAACATACGTAATATGTAAAGAAAACGGCGGATTTACCGTATATTTATCACAGTATTCCACCGCAACAATAAACAGAAGACGCATTTTCGGCAGCCGTATTAATAAACAGGACGGCTGAAACGAAAAACCGAAAGGAAAATGACAATGGCGGAAAACACCGAAAAGGTAATTGACACACAGACAAACGAAACGCAGACTTACGACGAAAGCCAGATACAGGTAATGGAGGGTCTTGAAGCGGTAAGAAAAAGACCCGGCATGTATATCGGCTCAACGTCCGTAAGAGGCCTTTGCCATCTCGTATACGAAATTGTGGACAATGCGATAGACGAGGCGCTGGCGGGCTACTGCAAAAACATTTACGTTACCATCGAAAAAGGAAACATCGTTACCGTTGAGGACGACGGACGCGGAATTCCCACGGGCATACACCCAAAAATGGGAATATCCACGCTCGAGGTCGTTTATACGATTCTTCACGCGGGCGGTAAATTCGGCGGAAGCGGATACAAGATTTCCGGCGGACTTCACGGCGTCGGCGCGTCGGTTGTAAACGCGCTTTCAGACTGGCTGACGGTAGAGGTGTACAACGGCAGGGAAATACATTTTCAGAGCTATAAATACGGCAAGCCCGACGCTCCCGTAGCCGTTACAGGCACTACGGACAAACACGGCACGAAATGCCGCTTTCATGCCGATCCGGGTATTTTTGAAACTACGGAATACGAATACGAAACGCTTTTGCAGCGCATGAGAGAGCAGGCGTTTTTAACCGCCGGCGTAAGAATAGTGTTTACCGACGAGCGGGGCGATGAGCCCGTAGTAAACGAAATGCACTACGAGGGCGGTATAAAAGACTTTGTAAGGTATATAAACGAAAAGCGCACAAACGAGGTTTTGCACGATACGATTTACCTTTCCGCAAAAACGGGCGACAGTCTTGCCGAGGTTGCATTGCAGTACAGCGCGTCTTACAACGAGCTTATTCTCTCTTTTGCAAACAATATTCATACCGTGGACGGCGGTATGCACGAGCAGGGATTCAAGCAGGCGCTTACGAAAGTTATAAACGATTACGCGAGAAAATACAAATTTATAAAAGAAGCCGATCCCAATCTTATGGGCGAAGACGTCCGCGAAGGACTTACGGCGGTAATTTCCGTAAAACTGCCCGAACCGCAGTTTGAAGGACAGACAAAAACGAAGCTCGGAAATTCCGAGATGAGAAGCGCCGTAGACGCCCTTATTTCCGATAAACTTGCGGCTTATCTCGAGGAAAACCCCGCGATTGCAAGAACTATAATGGATAAATCCATGACTGCTCAGCGCGCGAGAGAGGCTGCAAAACGCGCAAGAGATTTAACGAGAAGAAAATCCCTTCTTGCATCCGCGTCGCTTCCCGGCAAACTTGCGGACTGTCAGGAAAGAGACCCCGAACTTACCGAAATATATATCGTCGAGGGTGACTCCGCGGGAGGTTCGGCAAAGGACGGCAGAGAAAGACGTTTTCAGGCGATATTGCCGCTGTGGGGCAAAATGCTCAACGTTGAAAAGGCGAGAGTTGACAAAATATATGAAAACGACAAGCTGCAGCCCGTAATTCTCGCTCTCGGCACGGGCATAGGCGCGGAATTTGACATAACGAAACTTCGTTACGGCAAAGTAATTATCATGGCCGATGCCGATGTTGACGGTTCGCATATCAGAACGCTGCTTTTAACATTCTTTTACAGGTATATGCGTCCGCTTGTCGAGCAGGGACACGTTTATCTCGCTCAGGCGCCGCTTTACAAGATAACGAAGGGCAAGAGCGAATATTACGCAAACAACGACGAAGAGCTTGAAAAGCTGCTTGCCGAAGTAGGACAGGACTGCAAGATATTCAGATACAAAGGTCTCGGTGAAATGAACCCCGAACAGCTCTGGGAAACAACCATGAACCCGAAAAACAGGACTATACTTAAAGTAAATCTCGAAGACGCCGTGCTTGCGGACCAGATATTCAACGTTTTAATGGGCGACAAGGTTGAACCGAGACGCGAATTTATAGAAGCAAACGCAAAATACGTTGAAAATCTCGACGTATAACCGCATTTAAGGCAGAAATAAAATACAGGAGAGAAATATATGGCAAAAACTCCCACACCTCTTCCCCCGGACGATATAAGGGAGATGTTTGCGAATCAGAACGTTATAGACGTTGAGATACGCAAGGAAATGAAGACGGCGTTTATGGAATACGCCATGTCCGTTATCGTTGCAAGGGCTCTGCCCGACGTGCGGGACGGACTGAAACCCATACACAGACGTATAATCTATACAATGTATGAAGACAATCTTACCCCCGACAGACCGTTTCACAAGTCTGCCGCCACGGTAGGCGACGTTATGGCAAAATACCATCCGCACGGCGACGCTTCAATTTACGACGCGCTCGTGCGTATGGCTCAGCCGTTTTCGCTTCGCTATCCGCTCGTCCAGGGTCAGGGAAACTTCGGTAACGTAGACGGAGACCCGCCTGCCGCGCAGCGTTATACAGAGGCGAGAATGTCCAGAATGGCAACGGAGCTTGTGCGCGACATAGAAAAAGAGACTGTAGGCTTTATACCGAGCTATGACGGCAGAAACAACGAGCCCACGGTTCTGCCCACGCGTTTTCCGCAGCTTCTTGTAAACGGAGCCACGGGTATTGCGGTAGGTATGGCAACGTCCATTCCCCCGCACAACCTTCGCGAGGTAATAGACGCCACGATCGCTCTGCTTGACAACCCCGAAATAGGCATCGAAGGTCTTTTGCAGTATATAGAAGGCCCCGATTTCCCCACGGGCGGCATTGTTATGGGCAGAAGCGGACTTCGCGCGGCGTATTTTACGGGTAGAGGCAAGCTGACTGTTCGCGCAAAGACGGAGATAGAAACGGTTCACGACAGAGAGCGCATAGTTGTAACCGAACTGCCGTATATGGTAAACAAATCGCGTCTTCTCAGCGATATTGCGGATCACGTAAACTCAAAGCGCATAGAGGGTATTTACGACCTGAGGGACGAATCGGACAGAAACGGTATGTCCATAGTAATCGAGCTGAAAAAGGACGCAAACGCGCAGGTAGTGCTGAATCAGCTTTTCAAGAATACGCAGCTTCAGGATACGTATTCGGCTATAATGATAGCGCTTGTTGATCAGCAGCCGAGAGTGCTTAATTTAAAGCAGATACTCGAGCATTACGTATCGTATCAGGAAGAGATAATCACACAGCGCACACAGTTCGATCTTAAAAAGGCGCTTGAAAGAGCGCATATTCTCGAAGGACTGCTTAAAGCGCTTGACCATATAGACGAGGTTATACGCATAATCAGAGCGTCAAAAACTATTGCCGACGCGAAAACAGCGCTTATGGAAACGTTTGATTTTACGGATATACAGGCGCAGCGTATAGTTGATATGCGTCTCGGTCAGCTGACGGGACTTGAAAGAGACAGACTGCTTGAAGAGTATAACGAGCTCGAAAAGAAGATTGCAGATTACAGGGATATTCTCGCATCCGAAACGCGCGTTAAGGCCATTATAAAAACCGAGCTTGCCGAAATCCGCGATAAATACGGCGACGACAGACGCACCGCAATCGAGGAGATCGACGACGAAATAGATATAGAAGACCTTATTGAAGAAAAAACGTGCGTTTACACGCTTACAAACAAGGGCTATATCAAGCGTCTTTCCGAAGAGAATTACAAAGTTCAGCGCAGAGGAGGCAAGGGCGTAACGGCGCTTACAACGCGCGAAGAGGACGTTGTTGAAGAGATATTCACGTGTTCCACGCACGACAGAATCATGTTCTTCACGTCTTTCGGCAGGGTTTACTGCCTTAAAGGCTACGAAATACCCGAATCGAACCGCCAGGCGAAGGGTATGAACATTGTAAATCTTCTTCAGCTTTTCGAGGGCGAAAAAGTTACCGCAATGATACCCATGAAGCGGCTTGACGAAGAGGGCTATTTTACAATGGTAACGCAGAAGGGCATATCAAAGAGATGCCGAGTTACCGATTTTAAAAACATCCGCAAAGCCGGTCTTAACGCCGTAGGTCTTGACGAGGGAGACGCGCTCGTAACGGTCCGCCTTACGGACGGCACGAAAGACATGATAGTTGCCACAAGCGCCGGCATGGCTATACGCTATTCCGAAAACGACGTCCGCGTAATGGGCAGAACGGCAAGAGGCGTTAGGGTAATAAAGCTCGGCGAAGGCGAAAAAGTAGTCGGAGCGGCTGTTGTTGAAGACGGAAAATCGCTTATCACCGTTACGGAAAACGGATTCGGCAAGAGAACGTCGTTTGACGCGTTCAACGGTCAGAACCGCGGCGGCAAGGGCGTAAGAGTTCATAAAATAAGCGATAAAACCGGCGCGCTTACGAGCGTAAGAAGCGTATCCGAAAGCGACGATATGGTTATAATCTCTTCCGACGGCATTATAATCCGCGTGCATATAGCCGATATTCCCGTTTACGGCAGAGCGTCCGCGGGCGTAAGGGTAATGCGTTTCGGCGACGACACCAAAGTAATTGCAACGGCAGTAATCAACGCCGATGAAGACGACGGAAACGCGGTATTGACGGAAGTTCCCGAAGCCGAAGAGGCGGACGGCGAAGATACGGAAAACGAAGAATAAATTTAACTTGAGGATAAAAATATGAAAAGCAACGAAAAAACAATGGAAAAAATAGTGGCTCTGTGTAAAAACAGGGGCTTTGTATACTCCGGCTCGGAAATTTACGGCGGTCTTGCAAACGCGTGGGACTACGGTCCGCTCGGCGTGGAAATGAAAAACAACGTAAAAAAGGCGTGGTGGAAGCGTTTTGTGCAGGAAAGTCCGCATAACGTTGGCATAGATTCCGCAATTCTGATGAATCCGCGCGTATGGGTTGCGTCGGGCCACGTTGTAAACTTCAACGATCCGCTCATAGACTGCAAATCGTGCAAAATGCGCCACAGAGCGGATAAACTCATTGAGGACTGGAACGCGGAAAACGGCATAAAAATGACCGTTGAGGCGCTTACAAACGAGCAGATGACGGAGTATATCCGCGAGCACAACATTCCCTGCCCTGGCTGCGGAAAGAGCGAATTTACGGAAATAAGAAAATTCAATATGATGTTCAAAACGTTTCAGGGCGTTACGGAAGACTCTTCAACCGAGATATATCTGCGTCCCGAAACGGCGCAGGGCATTTTCGTAAACTTCAAAAACATTCAGCGCACAACGAGAAGAAAAGTGCCTTTCGGCGTGGGACAGATAGGCAAGTCTTTCAGAAACGAGATAACGCCGGGCAACTTTACGTTCAGAACGCGCGAATTTGAGCAGATGGAGCTTGAATTTTTCTGCAAACCCGGCACGGACCTCGAATGGTTTGACTACTGGCGCTCGCAGTGCCGCAAATTCCTGCTCGACCTCGGCATGACAGAGGAAAATCTGCGTCTGCGCGACCACGAAAAAGAGGAGCTTTCGCATTATTCGAGAGCTACTACGGACTTTGAGTTCCTCTTCCCCTTCGGCTGGGGCGAACTGTGGGGCATTGCGGACAGAACGGATTTCGACCTTACCGCGCATTCGAAAGAATCGGGCGAATCGCTTGAATATTTCGATCAGGAGGCAAACGAAAGATATATCCCCTACGTTATCGAGCCGTCGCTCGGCGCGGACAGAGTAATGCTTGCGTTCCTGTGCGACGCATACGACGAGGAAAACATCTCTTCGGACCCCGAAAAACCGGACGTTCGCACGGTGCTTCATTTGCATCCCGCCCTTGCGCCCGTAAAAGCCGCCGTTTTGCCGCTTTCAAAGAAGCTCGGCGAAGGCGCGGAGAAGGTTTTTGCCGAACTTTCAAAGCATTTTAACGTTGAATACGACGACGCAGGCTCGATAGGCAAGAGATACAGACGGTTTGACGAAATAGGCACGCCTTTCTGCCTCACATACGATTTCGACTCCGAATCGGACGGCTGCGTTACCGTCCGAGACCGCGACACAATGCTTCAGGAACGCGTAAAAATCGAAGATCTGAAAGAGTATATCGAAAAGAAATTAGAGTTTTAAGCATACACAAAAAGAAAATCCCGACAGAAATGTCGGGATTTTTTATATTTAAAGAAAATGCTCTGAAAGAGCAAATCACGGAGCGGCGGTGCCGCAGTGGCAATGCCGTCTACACTCTCGCTACGCCTGATTTTCGTGCGGCTTCGGCGACGGCTTTTGCTACGGCGGGGCCTACGCGCGGGTCGAAAGCGAGCGGGAGGATGTAATCGGGCGCGAGTTCGTCTTCGGAAACGAGGTCCGCAAGAGTCTGAGCCGCCGCGAGCTTCATTTCCTCGTTAATATCTTTTGCCCTTACGTCGAGAGCGCCTCGGAAGATGCCGGGGAACGCGAGGACGTTGTTTATCTGATTGGGAAAATCGCTTCTGCCCGTGCCTACAACAGCCGCGCCCGCTTCAAGTGCGAGAGAAGGCATAATTTCGGGGATCGGGTTTGCCATAGGCAGCAAAATCGGGTTTTTTGCCATTGATTTTACCATTTCGGGAGTAACTAAATTGCCGGCGGAAACGCCTATAAAGAGGTCTGCGCCTTTCATAACGTCCGCAAGAGTGCCTCTTTTATGCTCTCTGTTTGTGATTTTGGCAATTTCCTTCTGAGCGGGGTTCATCCATTCCTCGCCTTCGCAAAGAGCGCCTTTTCTTGCGCAGAGGATGATGTTTTTAAGCCCTTTGGACATTAAAAGCTTAGCAATCGCAATGCCCGCCGCGCCCGCGCCGTTCATAACGGCGTGAATTTCGCCAATATCCTTTTTAACGAGGCGCAGAGCGTTTAATACGGCTGCGAGAACGACAACCGCCGTGCCGTGCTGATCGTCGTGAAAAACGGGGATTGAAAGACGTTCCTTAAGCTTGCTTTCTATTTCAAAGCAGCGCGGAGCGGCGATGTCCTCAAGATTTATGCCGCCGAAGCTGCCTTCGAGAAGAGCCACGGTGTTTACAATTTCGTCGGGGTCTTTCGATTTAACGCAGAGCGGAATTGCGTCCACGCCGCCGAAAGTTTTGAAAAGCACGCATTTGCCTTCCATAACGGGCATACCGGCTTCGGGGCCGATATCTCCGAGTCCGAGCACCGCA
>CAMZEM010000006.1 GCA_947305805.1 uncultured Clostridia bacterium
GAGCCGTCGTAAAGAGTGACTTTACAGTCAACTACCGGATATCCCGCAAGTACGCCGGACTGCATTGCGCCCTGGATACCTGCGTCTACCGCAGGAATGTATTCCTTCGGTACTGAGCCGCCGACAACTTTGTTTATAAACTCGTAGCCCTTGCCGGGTTCGTTCGGTTCAACGATGATTTTAACGTGACCGTACTGACCTTTACCGCCGGACTGACGGGCATATTTCGTATCCTGGTCAACGGTGTTTCGTATCGCCTCTTTGTATGCGACCTGGGGTTTGCCTACGTTTGCCTCAACTTTAAATTCGCGCAGCATTCTGTCTACGATTATTTCAAGATGAAGCTCGCCCATACCCGCTATGATGGTCTGTCCCGTTTCTTCATCGGTATAAGTTTTGAATGTCGGGTCTTCTTCGGCGAGTTTGGAAAGAGCGATGCTCATTTTTTCCTGACCCGCTTTTGTTTTCGGCTCGATAGCAACTCTTATAACCGGTTCGGGGAATTCCATCGATTCGAGAATAATGGGTTTATCTTCCACGCAGAGAGAATCACCGGTTGTGGTGTTTTTGAGACCGACGGCGGCAACAATGTCGCCCGCATATGCCTCTTCAAGGTCCTCTCTGTGGTTTGCGTGCATAAGAAGAATACGTCCGAGACGTTCGCGGCCGCCTTTCGTTGCGTTTTTAACGGTCTGGCCGGCGCTTACTTTTCCCGAATAAATTCTGAAAAAGCAAAGTTTACCTACGAACGGGTCTGTCATAATTTTAAACGCGAGGGCTGAAAACGGCTCTGTGTCGCTCGCCTTGCGCTCGTCTTCTTCGCCTGTGTCGGGATCGACACCCCTGATTGCGGGAATATCAACCGGAGACGGCAGATAAGCAACGATTGCGTCAAGAAGTTTCTGAACGCCTTTGTTTCTGTATGACGTGCCGCATACTACGGGAACGATTCTGTTCGCTATCGTTCCGGAGCGGAGACATCTTTTAATCTCTTCTTCGGTAATTTCTTCGCCTTCAAGGTATTTTTCCATTACGGCTTCGTCTTCCTCGGCGCACGCTTCAATCATCTTGGTTCTGTATTCTTCCGCAAGAGCGAGCATGTCTTCGGGGATAGCCTCAACGCGCATATCGTTACCCATTTCGTCGTAATAAACGTCTGCGGTCATTTCCACGAGGTCTATAACTCCGCGGAAAGTTTCCTGAGAGCCTATCGGAAGCTGAATGGGAACGGCGTTGCATTTAAGACGGTCGTGCATCATTCTTACCACGCGGTAAAAATCGGCACCCATGATATCCATCTTGTTAACGTAAGCCATACGGGGTACTTTATATTTGTCAGCTTGTCTCCAAACTGTTTCAGACTGGGGTTCAACGCCGCCCTTTGCACAGAAAACGGTTACGGATCCGTCGAGAACTCTTAAAGATCTTTCAACTTCAACCGTGAAATCCACGTGACCGGGAGTGTCGATTATGTTGAGCCTGTGACCTTTCCAGTATGCAGTAGTCGCAGCGGAAGTGATGGTAATACCTCTTTCCTGCTCCTGCGCCATGAAGTCCATGGTTGCAGTGCCTTCGTGTGTTTCACCGAGTTTGTGATTAACGCCGGTGTAATACAGTATACGCTCGGTGGTCGTTGTTTTGCCCGCGTCGATATGAGCCATTATGCCGATATTGCGGTAAAGCTCAATTGGGTATTGTCTGGGCATTTACTTATCCTTTCGAAAACGAGATTTTTACCATTACCATCTGAAATGAGCAAACGCTTTGTTAGCTTCTGCCATCTTGTGGGTGTCTTCTTTCTTCTTGAAAGCACCGCCCTGATTGTTGATGGCGTCGAGGATTTCGTTTGCAAGTCTTTCTTTCATTGTGCGTTCGTTGCGTGAACGCGCGTATGTCGTGAGCCAACGCAGACCAAGGGTAACTCTTCTTTCGGGACGAACCTCCATAGGTACCTGGTAGTTGGAACCGCCGACACGCTTAGCCTTGACTTCGAGAACGGGCATTATGTTCTCCATTGCCTGTTCGTATACTTCAAGCGGATTTTTGCCTGTTTTTTCTTTTACGATATCGAATGCGTCGTAAACTATTTTCTGGGCAACGCCTTTTTTGCCGTCATACATAACGCTGTTGACGAGCTTTGATACGAGCTGGCTGCCGTAAATAGGATCGGGGAGAACCTCACGCTTGGGTATGTTTCCTCTTCTGGGCACTTTACTTCCCTCCTTCATTATTGATAAATGAGTTCATCGGTACTCGAAAGCAAATTTTCTTCCGTCAGCGCTCAGCCAAAATAAATATATGTATATTAAAGCTTTCGCTGATGAAAAATCCGAGTAACTTAGGCTTTACGCCTTAATGATTATTTTTTCGCAGCTTTCGGACGTTTTGCGCCGTATTTGGAACGGGACTGCATTCTGCCCGTTACGCCCTGTGTATCGAGCGTGCCGCGAATGATGTGGTAACGAACGCCCGGTAGATCTCTTACACGGCCGCCTCTGATGAGCACTACGCTGTGTTCCTGAAGGTTGTGACCGATTCCGGGAATGTATGTCGTTACTTCCGCCGTGTTTGTAAGACGTACTCTTGCTATTTTACGGAGAGCCGAGTTAGGCTTCTTGGGCGTTTTTGTGCCAACTGAAACGCAAACGCCTCTCTTCTGCGGGTTCGACTGCTCTGTAGGTCTCTTTTTGAGAGAGTTAAGGCCTTTCTGAAGCGCGGGGGCTGTGGACTTAACGGTAAGAGTCTGTCTTCCTTTACGGACGAGCTGGTTAAATGTAGGCATGTTTTTCCTCCTTTTCTTCAAATTTATTATATTAAACAAATAATATAAGCGTTTTAAAGATTGTCTGCGAGCCGAAAAAGTGCATAATTATCCTATATTTTTTCCGTCGTGAACATTTGATAGTATAGCATAAATTATAACTTTTTTCAAGACTGAATTCTTAATTTTTTTCGAACAAACATTGATTTTTGGCTTTCGGAACGGATTTACCGCTCCGAAAGCTCATATTTTTCGTCAAACAGCGCTTTCCGCACCGTCAAGTTCGGTAACTTCAACGTTTCTGTATCTTTCAAGACCCGTACCTGCGGGGATAAGCTTGCCGATGATAACGTTTTCTTTAAGTCCCACGAGCATATCGGTCTTGCCCTTGATTGCGGCATCGGTGAGAATCTTCGTTGTCTCCTGGAACGATGCGGCGGAGAGGAAGCTTTCGGTTGCAAGAGCGGACTTTGTGATACCGAGAAGCACGGTCTGGAATTCTGCGGGCGCGGCGTCGGGGTTTGCGGCAAGAAGCTTGCGGTTAACGTCTTTAACCTCTGCTCTGTCGGCAATTGCGCCGAGCATGAATCCTGTATCGCCCGGTTCGGTAATACGAACTTTTCTCATCATCTGGCGGATGATGATTTCAATGTGCTTATCGTTGATATCAACGGCCTGGCTGTGGTAAACCTTCTGAATTTCCTGAGTAATGTATTCTTCTACGGCGGCTTCGGACTTGACTCTCAGAATATCCTGCGGGTCCTGTGCGCCTTCGGTCAGTTCCTGACCTTTGCGGATAAAGTCGCCTTCGTGAACTTTGAGCCTTGCTCCGTACGGAATGAGATACTGGCATATCTCGCCTGTTTCGGAGTTCTTTATTACGGCGTATCTTGCGTGTTTCATTTCCTGGAATGAAAGGTCGCCGTTGATTTCGGAGAGAATTGCGAGCATCTTCGGGTGACGGGCTTCGAAAAGCTCCTGGACACGCGGAAGACCCTGTGTAATATCCGAGCTGCCCGCAACGCCGCCGGTGTGGAACGTTCTCATGGTCAGCTGCGTACCGGGTTCACCGATGGACTGAGCCGCTATGATACCTACCGCTTCGCCGACGTTTACGGTTTCGGAAGTTGCAAGGTTCATACCGTAGCATTTTGCGCAAACGCCGTAACGGCATTCGCAGGTGAGAACGGAGCGGAGCTTGAGTTCCTTGAATCCTGCTGCAACAATGCGTTTTGCGTCCGCATCGCGGATATATCTTGTATTCGGGACGATAATTTCGCCTGTTTTCGGATCTACAACGTCTTCAACGGGGAATCTGCCGATAAGTCTGTTCTGGAAGCTTTCGATTACTTCGTCTCCGTTGACTATATCGCGAACGACTATGCCGTCGGTGGAGCCGCAGTCGTCTTCTCTTACTATAACGTCCTGCGAAACGTCAACGAGTCTTCTTGTAAGATAACCGGAGTCAGCAGTTCTGAGAGCGGTATCTGCCTGACCTTTTCTCGCGCCTTTCGAAGATACGAAATATTCGAGAACGGTAAGTCCTTCACGGAAGTTTGCTCTGATGGGAACGTCAACCGTTCGTCCGGTTGTGTTTGCCATAAGTCCGCGCATACCGCAAAGCTGTCTTATCTGGTCGATAGAGCCGCGGGCGCCGGATACAGCCATCATGTTTATCGGGTTGAACGCGCTGAGGTTCTGCTGAAGTTTCTTCGTAACTTCGCCCGTGGTGTTGTTCCATACGGTAACAACCTGAGCGTAACGCTCGTCGTCGGAAATAAGACCTCTTCTGAAGTTGCGTGTAATATTTTCGATTTCAGCGTCTGCCTGACGTACGAGTTCAACCTTTTCGGTCGGAATTTACATATCGCTTACGGAGATGGTTATCGCGCCTTTCGTGGAATACTTGTAACCCTGAGACTTGATCATGTCAAGCACTTCGGCGGTCCTTGTTATTCCGTGAACCTTTATGCAGCGGTCGATGATCTTTTTGAGTTCGGACTTTTTGGCAACGTTCGTTATTTCAAGGTCGAAAATCTTTTCGGGGTCCGATCTGTCAACAAATCCGAGATCCTGAGGAATGGGACGGTTGAATATTATCTGACCTACGGTTGCGTTTATAAGTCTTGTTTCGATTTTGCCGTTATATTCTTTGCGAACTCTTACCTTGATGGGAGCGTGAAGTCCCACTGCGCCGGCATCGTATGCCATAAGAGCTTCGTCAAAGTCTTTGAACATTTTGCCTACGCCCGGTTCGGTATCTTTAATAATGGTAAGATAGTACGAGCCGAGGATCATATCCTGAGACGGTACCGCAACGGGCATACCGTCCTGAGGACGCAGCAGGTTGTTTGCGGAAAGCATGAGGAATCTCGCTTCGGCCTGCGCTTCCGCGGAAAGCGGAACGTGAACTGCCATCTGGTCGCCGTCGAAGTCCGCATTGAAAGCGGTACATACGAGCGGATGGAGCTTTAACGCGCGTCCTTCAACGAGAACGGGCTCGAATGCCTGAATACCGAGTCTGTGAAGCGTCGGTGCGCGGTTGAGAAGAACGGGATATTCCTTTATAACGGTTTCAAGAGCGTCCCATACGGGAGATTCGGCTCTTTCAACCATTTTCTTTGCGCTCTTTATATTCTGAACGATGCCGAGCTCGGAAAGTCTCTTCATAACGAAGGGTTTGAAGAGCTCGAGCGCCATTTCCTTCGGAAGACCGCACTGGTAAATTTTCAGTTCGGGGCCTACGACGATAACTGAACGGCCGGAGTAGTCAACACGTTTACCGAGCAGGTTCTGACGGAAACGGCCCTGTTTGCCTTTGAGTATATCCGAAAGTGATTTGAGGGCTCTGTTGTTCGGTCCGCTTACGGGTTTTCCGCGTCTGCCGTTATCTATGAGAGCGTCTACCGCTTCCTGAAGCATGCGTTTTTCGTTTCTTATGATAATTGCAGGAGCGGAAAGTTCAAGAAGCTTGCGCAGACGGTTGTTTCTGTTTATAACGCGTCTGTAAAGATCGTTTAAGTCGCTTGTTGCAAATCTGCCGCCGTCAAGCTGAACCATAGGTCTGATTTCGGGCGGAATTACGGGGATAACGTCAAGAATCATCCATTCGGGACGGTTGCCGGACGTTCTGAACGATTCAACAACCTCGAATCTCTTGAGAAGCTTTACTTTTTTCTGACCGTTTGAGTCTTTCATCTCGGCTTTGAGCTCTTCTGAAAGCTTGTCAAGGTCAATCTCCATGAGAAGTTCCTTTATAGCTTCCGCGCCCATGCCGGCTCTGAAATCGTCGCCGTATTTTTCGTAAAGATCGTTGTATTCTTTTTCGGTAAGGGTCTGTTTTTTCTTGATTTCGGGAATTCCGCCGTCGTCAAGGACGATATATGAGCCGAAATAGAGCACGCTTTCAAGCTGACGCGGCTGAATATCGAGCATCTGACCGAGACGCGAGGGGATACCCTTGAAATACCAGATATGGGAAACCGGAGCAGCAAGCTCGATATGTCCCATTCTTTCGCGGCGGACTTTTGATTTTGTTATTTCAACGCCGCAGCGTTCGCAGACCTTGCCTTTGTATCTGAAACGTTTGTATTTTCCGCAGTGACATTCCCAGTCCTTCGTGGGGCCGAAGATACGCTCGCAGAAAAGTCCGTCTCTTTCGGGTTTAAGCGTTCTGTAATTTATTGTTTCGGGCTTTTTAACCTCACCATGAGACCATGAACGTATCTTTTCGGGAGATGCAAGACCGATTCTTATGGATTCAAAAGAGTTGAATTCCATGCCGGAGGAGTATTGATTTGTAATAACGGTTCCTTTTTCAGCACTCATTCGCTTTTCCTCCTTTATTCGTCATCGCCGTCGGAGACGTCAAAGTCGCTGTCGTCTTCTTCGTCATCCGCGCCGTAGCCGCTGTAATCGTCTTCAAACGAAACGCCGGTGTCTCCCGTTTCTTCGCCTATTTCGGATAAAATGTAATCTGCGGAGTTCGGGAAATCAAAATCGCCTTCCGTATTCATTACTTCCTTCGCCTCTTCGGGGGTGAATTCGCCGTCGTCCGAATCGTCGTAAGAAGTGGTAAGATCTATTTCGTGCTGGTCTTTTGCAAGAACTTTAATGTCAAGACCGAGAGACTGAAGCTCTTTAACGAGTACCTTGAAGCTTTCGGGAATACCCGGCTCTGGTACGTTTTTGCCTTTGACAATCGATTCAAACGTTTTAACTCTGCCCACAACGTCGTCGGATTTAACGGTAAGCATTTCCTGAAGCGTATATGCGGAGCCGTAAGCTTCGAGAGCCCAGACTTCCATTTCTCCGAAACGCTGTCCGCCGAACTGAGCTTTACCGCCGAGAGGCTGCTGCGTTACGAGAGAGTACGGACCGGTTGAACGCGCGTGAATCTTATCGTCAACAAGGTGATGCAATTTGAGGTAATACATATATCCGACGGTAACTTCGCCGTCGAAGAGTTCACCGGTTCTTCCGTCGTAAAGCACGGTTTTACCGGTTTTGTCAAGTCCGGCAAGTTCGAGACATTTTGATATGTCCGTTTCTTTTACGCCGTCGAATACGGGGGTTTCTATCTTCCAGCCGAGCGCCTTTGCGGCATAGCCGAGGTGAACTTCGAGCACCTGACCGATATTCATACGCGAAGGAACGCCGAGCGGGTTGAGAACGATATCGAGAGGTGTTCCGTCGGGGAGGAACGGCATGTCTTCCTGCGGAAGAATTCTCGAAACAACGCCTTTGTTGCCGTGGCGGCCCGCCATCTTGTCGCCTACAGAGATCTTACGTCTCTGTGCGATATATACGCGGACTACCATATTTGTTGAGGGTGAAAGCTCCGTGGAGTTTTCTCTCGTGAAGACCTTAACGTCAACAACGATACCGTTTTCGCCGTGGGGAACTTTAAGGCTTGCGTCTCTTACTTCCCTGGACTTTTCACCGAATATCGCTCTGAGAAGACGTTCTTCCGCGGTCTGTTCGGCATCGCCTTTCGGGGATACTTTGCCGACGAGAATGTCGCCCGCTCTTACTTCCGCGCCGATACGGATTATACCGCGTTCGTCGAGGTCGGCAAGAAGGTCTTTCGAAACGCCCGGAATATCGTTTGTGATCTCTTCGGGGCCGAGCTTCGTTTCTTTTGCGTCGATTTCGTATTCTTCAACGTGAATTGAAGTGAAAGTATCTTCCTTAACGAGTTTTTCGTTGAGCAGTACGGCGTCTTCGTAGTTGTAGCCTTCCCACGTCATAAAGCCGATAAGCATATTCTTACCGAGTGAAAGCTCGCCGTTTGAAGTTGCGGGGCCGTCTGCGATAACGTCGCCTTTCTTAATGATGTCGCCGACGTTTACTATCGGGCGCTGGTTGATACAGGTGCCCTGGTTTGAACGGAGGAATTTGATAATCGGGTATTCCTCGGTTTCTCCGTTGTCTTTTCTGATTTTGATTTCCGTTGCGGAAACGTACGTTACTATGCCGTCGCATTTTGATACTACGCATACGCCGCTGTCTACCGCCGCGCGGTATTCCATACCGGTACCTACTATCGGAGATTCGGTTTTAAGAAGGGGAACCGCCTGGCGCTGCATGTTCGCACCCATAAGGGCGCGGATAGCGTCGTCGTTTTCAAGGAACGGTATCATGGAGGTTGCTACCGAAACAACCTGTTTCGGGGAAATATCTATGTAGTCAACCTTTTCTTTTTCAACTTCGGCAATGTTTTCTCTGTGGCGGACCGCAACCTTCGCTCTGAGAAGTCTGTTCTGCTCGTCGCGCGGCTCATTTGCCTGAGCAACAACGTAGTTATCCTCTTCGTCGGCAGTCATATATCTGACTTCTTCGGAGATAACGCCCGTTGCCTTGTCTATCGGATGATAAGGCGCTTCGATAAAGCCGTATTCGTTGATTCTCGCAAAAGATGCGAGGTATGAAATAAGACCGATGTTAGGACCTTCGGGGGTTTCAACGGGACACATGCGTCCGTAGTGCGAGTAGTGAACGTCACGTACGTCGAAACCTGCACGGTCACGGGTAAGACCGCCGGGACCGAGGGCGGAAAGTCTTCTCTTGTGGGTAATTTCCGCAAGGGGGTTCGACTGGTCCATAAACTGCGAAAGGGGAGAAGATCCGAAAAACTCGCGGATTGCGGCGATTACGGGTCTTGAATTGAGAAGAGAGGTAGGCGTTGCCTCGGCAACGTTCTGCATATTCATTCTCTCTCTTACGGCTCTTTCCATTCTTGTAAAGCCGATTCTCAGCTGATTCTGAAGAAGTTCGCCTACGCAGCGGATACGGCGGTTGCCCAGATGGTCGATATCGTCCGTGGAACCGATGCCGTAGTAAAGACCGAGCAGATAGTTAACGGCTGAGAAGAGGTCTTCGTTGCAGATGGTGTTGGGGGTGAGCTCGGAAAGGCGTTCTCTCGCCATTTCCATTATTTCCTTATCGGTAGAGCATTTTTCGAGAATATCGCAAAGAACGGGGAATTTAACCCATTCGCGTACGCCCGCTTCGCGCGGATCGAAATTAACGAAGTTTTTCATATCAACCATATTGTTGGAAAATACTCTTACTTCGCGCTCTTCAATATTGAGATAAACCTCGTAAGCGCCGCTTGCCTCGATTTTGAGCGCCTGGTCTCTCGTAAGCGGTTTTCCGTCAACGTCGGCTATTATTTCGCCCGTAAGGGGATCTGAAACGGGGCGTGAAAGGATTTTGCCGCTGATACGGTTGCCGAGAGCGAGCTTCTTATTGTATTTATAACGTCCTACGCGCGTAAGATCGTACGTTCTTTCGCTGAAAAACAGATTGTCTATATGCGCGATCGCGCCGTCAACCGTTGCGGGTTCGCCCGGACGGAGCTTTCTGTAAAGTTCGAGAAGGGCGGTGGAACGGTTTGTGGAGGTGTCTTTTTCGAGCGTTGAGAGGATTCTCGGATCGTCTTCGCCGAATACTTCCTTTATCTTCTCGTCGGTGTCAATGCCGAATGCGCGGAGAAGGGTTGTAACGGGAACTTTCTTGCCTTTGTCCACTCTTACGTATATAACGTCGTTGGCGTCGCTTTCAAATTCAACCCACGGTCCTCTGTTAGGCATAACCGTGCCGCTGAAGAGCTTGTTGCCCGCTTTGTCCATATCGTAGGCAAAGTAAACGCCGGGTGAACGGACGAGCTGTGAAACTACGACACGCTCGGCCCCGTTGATAATAAAAGTTCCGGTTTCCGTCATCAGCGGGAAGTCTCCGAAGAAAATTTCGGTTTCCTTGATATCCTGAGTCTGTGTGTTCGTAAGACGGCAGATTACTTTGAGCGGAGCGGCGTATGTGGCGTCGCGTTCCTTGCATTCGCCGATGGTATACTTCGGTGTTTTCTCGAGTTTGTAGTCAATGTAATCGAGAACAATCGTGCCCGTATGGTCCTCAATATGCGAAGATTCTTTGAGTACGGAAGGGATTCCTTCTTCGACAAACCACTTGTAGCTGTTGAGCTGAATGTCGATAAGATTGGGAATTTCCTGCACTTCTTTGATCTTTGCGAAGTTTACTCGCGTGTTTTTTCCGAGTTGCTCGTAATGAGCTCCGACTGTCATGGGATCGACCGTTGGGGTCATACGCTATCATCCTCCGTTTTATGTTTGTAAATTTTAAAAACCACTTGATTTTTTCTCCGATGTATGCTATAATGACATATCAGTCGGAGAACGGAACGGTATTTTTCCGTCCGCCGCGCCTCATCGGAATATCCCGGAAAAGGGCAAAAAACGGATAAGGTGCAGATTATAATTATATCATAACCAACGCAATATGTCAAGCTTTCAACCCATTTTGGGGACGTGTTTTTTAAAACTGTAGCAATTAACGAAATTTTGCCAAAAACTCACCGCTTAATTGTTAAAAATATACAAACGAGGTAAAATCTATGAAGAGAGCATTACTCAGTGTTTCCGATAAGACGGGAATAGTGGAATTTGCAAAAGAGCTGGCCTCTCTGGGCTACGAAATTCTGTCCACGGGCGGAACCGCCAAAGCTCTTCGCGATAACGGAATCGCCGTTACAAACGTAAGCGACGTTACCGGTTTTCCGGAGTGTCTCGACGGCCGTGTAAAAACGCTTCACCCGATGATTCATGCCGGCATACTCGCAATGAGAAGCAATCCCGAACATATGAAACAGATAAAGGAGCTCGGCGTTGAACCGATAGACATTATAGCCATAAACCTTTATCCTTTCAAGAAAACGATACTCAAAGAGGGCACGACTTTTGAGGAAGCCGTTGAAAATATCGATATAGGCGGTCCTACAATGATTCGCGCGGCGGCAAAAAACCACCCCGACGTTGCCGTAATAGTCGACCCCGCGGATTATGCGCCGATAATTGAGCAGCTCAAAAACGGCGGAATAAGCCTTGAAGCGAAAAAAGAGCTTGCGCTTAAAGTTTTCGAGCATACTGCCGCTTACGACGCGCTTATTGCCGACTATTTCAGAAAACAGCTCGGAAAATCTCCTTTTGCGGATAACCTCACGCTTACTTTCGAAAAAGTTCAGACGATGCGTTACGGCGAAAACCCGCATCAGAACGCGGCGTTCTATAAACAGATAGGTCATTACGAAGGCACTCTTGCCGAGGCGCAGCAGCTTTCGGGCAAAGAGCTTTCCTATAATAATATTAACGATACAAACGGCGCTCTCGACCTTCTCAAAGAGTTTGAAGGAAAAACCGCGGTTGTTGCGGTAAAACACGCTAATCCCTGCGGCGTAGGCACGGGCGAAACGGTATTTGAAGCGTATATGAACGCTTACAATGCCGACCCCGTATCGATTTACGGCGGAATAGTGGCGGTAAACGCAACGGTTGACGCAAAAACAGCCGAAAAAATGCACGAGATATTCCTTGAAATAGTTATCGCTCCCGATTTTACGGAAGAGGCGGTAAAAATTCTTGCGGCAAAGCCGAATCTGAGAATTATGAAGCTTCCCGCAATAGCAAAGAGAAACACTCCCGATATGCTCGATATGAAAAAAGTTGCCGGCGGGTTGCTCGTTCAGGAGCTTGACTGTTCGCTTTACGGCGGAGAGCTTAAATGCGTAACCGACAGAGCTCCCACGGCAGAAGAGATGAAAGCGCTCGATTTCGGCTGGACTGTTGTTAAACATACAAAATCGAATGCGATAGTCCTTGCAAGGGAAAATATGACAACAGGCGTAGGCCCCGGTCAGACAAACCGCATTACCGCGCTTGAACTCGCCGTAAAATATGCGGGAGACAAAGCGAAGGGCTCCGTGCTTGCATCCGACGCATTTTTCCCGTTTGACGACTGCGTAGACGCGGCTCACAAAGCCGGCATTACCGCAATCATTCAGCCGGGCGGATCGATAAGAGACGAAGATTCGATAAAGAAATGCAACGAATACGGCATAGCAATGGTATTTACTGGACAGCGTCATTTTAAGCATTAACGGTAATAAATCAAACGGAAAGAGGTAGTTTTTATGAAAGAAAAGAAAACACTTGAAGAAAAATACGCAAAACCGGGCGAAGAGCTCAGAACCGGCACGATAGTTGTGCTGGGCATCGGCTTCTTTGTCTTTCTCATAATGCTTTATTTCTCCACGCAGATGCAGTCAATGGGCTGGATATTCATAGTAATAGGCATTGTCCTCTGGCTTTTCTGCATACTTATTGTTTTCAAAAACCTCAAAGGCTGGATTTACGGAAAACGCCGCGAAAGTCTGCTTAAATCGGGCAAACTGAAAGAAACGGCAAAGAAATCGTACAACCGCGAACACAAATTTGACGAAGATTGATTTTCGGACGCGGAGGACACGCGATCGCGGAAAAAGTTTAACCGCTTTTTCTGAGGAAAGTCCGAGCTCCAACGGGAAAGAATAACGGATAACGTCCGCCGAGGGCAACCTCCGGGACAGTGCAACAGAAAATAACGTCGGTAACCCCGTCACGGTGAAAAGGTGAGGCAAGAGCTCACCGGGAAGACGGCAACGCCTTCCGTCAGTGTAAACCCTATTCGGAGCAATTCCGAAAAAAGACAGAAAAGCCTGCTTTTCAGCGCCTCCCGTCGCGTCTTGAAGGAAGCTGGAGACACGGAGCAATCCGTGTTCGAGATAGATGATACGCGTAAATACAAAACTCGGCTTATTATCCTCCGCGCCGTAAAACAATAAATAAGGACGTCTTTTAAAGACGTCTTTTTCTTTCAAAAACCGTTTTGGCGGACTTATGCGCCGATTTACATTAAAAATTACGATTTTGTATTTATTACTTCCGTTTTTTTGACACCGAAATTTACATATATTTATTTAATATTATCGCATAGGTTAAACTGTAAAAAACAAAGGTATTATAAAATGCTTCAGCTCAAAAACATAAAAAAGGATTACCTTCTCGGCGGCGGCTCGGTCCACGCGCTCAAAGGTATAACGCTGTCTTTCCGCGAAAGCGAATTCGTTTCGGTTCTCGGTCCTTCGGGCTGCGGAAAAACAACGATGCTCAATATAATAGGCGGTCTTGACCAGTATTCCGACGGAGACCTCGTAATAAACGGCGTTTCGACGAAAAATTACAGAGACAGAGACTGGGACAGTTACAGAAACCACTCTGTAGGCTTCGTTTTTCAGACGTACAATCTTATTCCGCATCAGTCGGTCCTTCAGAACGTAGAGCTTGCGCTCACGCTGTCGGGCGTATCGAAATCCGAACGCAGACAGCGCGCGAAAAAGGCGCTTGAAGAAGTCGGACTCGGCGATCAGCTCAAAAAAAGGCCTAACGAAATGTCCGGCGGACAGATGCAGAGGGTTGCCATTGCAAGGGCGCTTGTAAACAACCCCGATATAATTCTTGCGGATGAGCCGACGGGCGCGCTCGACTCGGAAACGAGCGTTCAGGTAATGCAGATACTTAAAAAAGTTTCAGAAAGCCGCCTTGTGGTTATGGTAACGCATAACGCAGAGCTTGCGGAAAAGTACTCCACAAGAATAGTCCGCATGCTTGACGGTGTTATTACCGACGATTCAAAGCCGGTAACGGAAGACGAAAGGGCGATACTTGAAAAAGCCGACGCGGAAAAAAACGCCTCCGCAAAAAAGGTGAAAAAGCCGTCGATGTCGTTTGCAACGTCGTTCGGCCTTTCTCTGAAAAACCTGTTTACAAAAAAAGGACGAACGGTTTTAAC
The DNA here is from genome assembly GCA_947305805.1 of uncultured Clostridia bacterium. Taxonomy (GTDB): domain Bacteria; phylum Bacillota; class Clostridia; order Oscillospirales; family UBA644; genus HGM12619. Next base: position 13,946 of record CAMZEM010000006.1, read on the forward strand.
GGCGTTTGCGGGCTCGATAGGCATAATCGGCATTGCGCTGATTTTCGCCGCCTCAAACGGAATGACTTCTTATATAAACGCCGTGCAGGAAGATACGCTCTCGTCGTACCCGATAACTATTGAAGCCACGACAATAGACCTCGGCACGCTTATGCAGACTTTTATGGGCGCCGTAAACGATGAAAGCAGGGATCACGAAAAAGACGCCGTTTACTCAAAATCCGCAATGTTTGACATGCTCAATGCGATAAACAATATAGAAACCACCGAAAACGATCTTAAATCGTTCCGCAAATATATCGAAGAGAAAAAAGCGGACGAGGAAAGCAGCCTTTCCGAAGCGCTCAGCGGCATACGGTATACTTACGACGTTGACCTGACGGTTTACACGAAAAATATAGACGGCGAAATAATTATTTCCGATACGGGCAAACTCTTTTCGCAGGCGCTTACGAAAAACTACGGGTCGGATTTCGCTTCTTCGCGTTCGTCCGCAGCGTCCTTTACGGCGGGCAATTCCTCGCTTTCGCTTTTCACTTCCTCACAGACCGCCTCAAGATCGCGGCTCTGGCAGGAAATGCTTTCCGGCGACAACGGCAGGGCGATAAACCCGATACTTGAAGGACAGTACGAGCTTGTATACGGCACATGGCCCGACGAATTTGACGAAATAGTTGTTGTGCTTGACGAAAACAACGAGATAGACGATCTTTCGCTTTTTGCTCTCGGACTTAAAACCGAAGAGGAAATGGACGAGATATTCGACGCCGTATCCAAAGGAACGCAGATAGACACTTCCCTGCAAAGCTGGACTTACGAAGAGATCTGCGCAAAGGAATACAGAGTAGTATTAAGCTGCGACTGCTACACTTACGACGAGTTTTCGGGAACGTACGTCGACCTTCGCTCTACCGACGCGGGAGTCCGCTATCTTTACGACAAAGGGCTCAAACTCAGAGTTTCGGGAATAATCCGTCCCAACGAAAATGCCGTAGCGGCAATGCTTAACGGTTCGCTTGCGTATACGTCAATGCTTACCGAATACATAATCGAAAAAGCGCACGGCTCAGAGCCGGTAAAAGCGCAGACGGAGTCTCCGGATACCGATATTTTTACGGGGCTTCCTTTCCGCGAAAACAACGGAAGAATGACGGACGAAGAAAAAGAGGAGTCTTTCAGAAATTATATCGGCGGTCTTGACACCGAAAAAAAGGCGGCGGCATACGTTGACATTATGGCAATTCCCACCGAAGAACAGCTCGACGCGGCGGTTGAAGCCTCAATGAACGGAATTACGAGAGAAAGAATAGAGTCTGTTTTAACCGCATCAATGACGCAGCAGATGAGTATGTCTCAGGAAGAAATTGAAGATTATATTTCTCAGATGAGCGACGACGATCTTTTCGGACTTTTTGAAAATATGGCAAGAGCTCAGGCGGCGCAGCGCATTTCCGCGCAGGTAAGGCAGTCGCTTGCGGGTATGACGCCCGAACAGCTCTCTGCGGCGCTCGATGCGGCGCTTCCCGACTATACAACCGAACAGTGCGCGCTTTATCACGACGAAGTCCTCGTTTTTTCCGATAAAACCTATGAAGAAAACCTCATAAAGCTCGGCTGCGTTTATCTTGACGACCCCTCTTCCGTAAATCTTTACGCGTCAACGTTTGCAAACAAGGATATTATAGAAGACTGCATTGCCGAATACAACAGCACGGTTGACGATCTTGAAAGAATACATTACGTTGACTATGTGGGGCTGATGATGTCCTCAATATCAACAATAATAAACGCGATAACTTACGTGCTTGTTGCTTTCGTTGCCATTTCGCTCGTTGTGTCTTCCATAATGATAGGCGTAATAACCCTCATTTCAGTTCAGGAAAGAACGAAGGAAATCGGTATTTTACGGGCGATAGGCGCATCGAAAAAGGACGTTTCAAGTCTGTTTAACGCCGAAACCGTGATTATCGGTTTTACTGCGGGACTTCTCGGAGTGCTCGTAACGTATCTGCTATGCATTCCGCTTAATTTCATTCTTTATGCTCTTACGGGAATTGCGGCGCTTAAAGCGATACTTCCCATACCCGCCGCGGTAACTCTCGTTTTGATAAGCGTGCTGTTAACGCTTATATCGGGTATTATCCCGTCGAGAAGCGCGGCTAAAAAAGACCCGGTTGTGGCTTTGAGAACAGAATAAAGATAAAAAAAGGACAGGGTACAAAATACCCTGTCCGTCTTTTTCGCTTTGTATTATTTTATTCTGATTATCGCAACGGAAAGCGGTTTCAGTTCAAACGAGAGCGAGGGCTTTTCGGTTAAAACGCAAAGCTCTTTTTCTTCAAAGTCCGAAACGGGCATAAGCTCTTTGCCCTCAAAGACTTTCGCTTCAGAGCAATCTCCGCCTAAATTCAGACGGAAATTCGCCTTTTCGCGGGCGGAATCGTTTATTGCGGTAACGGTTTTTACCCCCTCCTTTTCGGTAACGGTAACGTTATCGTCCGAATAAAGAAGTTCGCCGTTCATATGCGCCGTAAAAAGCTTTATCATTTTGCCCGTTGCGGTAAATTCCGCGCTGTGGGGATATACTTTTATCGCGCCTTCGTTTACCGCCTCGAAATTGCAGGCAATTCCGACGTCCGAAACAGGTGCCTGACCGATAATCATATTCATCATCATTGCGGCGTGCATTCCGTCGGGAATACCGGATTTTCTGTACCACGCATACCAGAGATTCCACTCGTCAAATGAAATGTGAACTTTGTGCTCTCCGAGGTATTCGCGAAGCAGCGCCATGCATTTTCTTGCGTTTTTAACGTTTTCAAGCCCCGAAAGATACTCTTTCTCTATATTTTCCGCTTTTGTGTAAATCGGTTCGTGGGAATATGTGTGGTAGGAAACGTATTCGACTATATCCGAAAGAGGTATTGCGGCATCGTCAATCCATTCTTTGTTAGGATGCGGACCCGAGGAACAGAGAATAAGCGAGGGGCACTTTTCCAGCATCTTTTCCGCCTGTTTTCTTGCAAGACGGGCGTAGCCTTTCGCGGTATTGTCGCCCTCCATATGTCCGTAGCCGAATTCGTTGCCCAAAGACCAGTATTTAACGTTATACGGCTCTCTGTGACCTCTTTCCGCCCTGATTTTGCCGTATTCGGTTGTTTCGTCACCGTTGCAGTATTCAACCCACGCGGCGTTTTCCTCCGGCGTTGACCATGTGGGATTTATTGTTATAAACGGCTCCGCGCCTATTTCGCGGCAAAGCGCTATAAAATCGTCCGTGTTTATCTCGTGGCCGTCAAAACCCAGTGAGTGTGGCTGTGTTTCTATGGGATCGTAAGACCTCAGCGGAGAACGCTCGTCAACGGGCAGAAGACCGTCAAACCAGTTGTATTCTCCCGCAAAGTTGCCGCCGGGCCAGCGCAGAATTTTAATGCCCATTTCTTTCATAAGAGCAACAACGTCTTTTCTCATTCCGTGAAAACTGTCTTTGTTTATAAGCGAAATACTGCCTATGCAAAGACATACACGCTTTTTGAAAACGAGACGCAAAGACGCATCGCAGTCGCTTTCCGCGCTTTTAAGCTCCGTTTCGTATCTGTTCCATTCGTCGCCCGCAGAAACGGCAATCTTTTTTTCGGCGTAAGTTTTTTTGCCGTATCTGTCCGTAAGACTTACCGTTATTTCAACGTCCTCTTCACATTTTGCAACAACCGCGAAAAGATAGGTTTCTTTATCCGAAATATCTATTCCGTGCTGACCGAAACCGCCCTCTTTTTCGCCGTCGCAGCACATAAGCTGCTGCGCTCCCGTTTCAAGAGACCTGTGCATGTGGTAATGTTCCCTGTCGTGATGCGCATAAGGCGCGCCGATTATCGCGTACGTTCTGTCTCCTATAAGAAACCATTCGCGTGCAACGCCTTCCATTACGGACGGCTTGCCCGAAAACTTTCTGTTTCTCAGCATCTGCGCGGAAAGGCCCGTGTAAATGCTTGAACGCGTATGTTCAAGATTGTTTCCGAATAAAAAAGGAGAAACTTTGCCGAAACTTTTGCCGTTTAAAATAACACTGTGTTCGTTCATACAATTCACCCGCTCAATTCGTCTGTTTTTTTGAATTATACCATTACAGCGCAAAAAAGTCAACGGACGCAGGAAAAAAAGTCGGGTTTTCGGGAAACTTTTTTAAATGTTCAATATTTTACTCTTGATTTTAAAACGGAAATATGATATACTACGCTACGTAAAATCAGATATGCCGGTGTGATGGAATTGGCAGACGTCCCGGACTCAAAATCCGGTGGTAGCAATACCGTGCGGGTTCGACCCCCGCCACCGGCACCAGATGGTATGTATTTTTTTCAAATCTAAGAAAGGAGGAGCTTAAACCAATGATTAACAGAGAGGTAATTGCCGATTAACCGAATATAGGCGCAGATCATGTCGGAGGGGTATGCCCCTCAGATTCGGCGCGCCGTTTTTGAGTAACTTTCGAAGGGTGTGAACCGCGGAACGCAGCCACAACGGGAGCTGCTTTGCTGCGGTATTTTTGCGCCTTTTTTCGGCAGTCGGTGTAATGCCGAAACAATTCATATCATACCGAATCACATAATCAAGGAGTTAAAATATATTATGATAATAAAACTGGAATCTGTAAATGACAACAACCGGGAAGCCGTCCTGGCGCTTTCCGTGCGGGAGGATCAGCCCTTTGTCGCGCCAAACGATGTCTCCCTGCGGCAGGCGGACGAAGCTAACGCCGAGCAGCCCGGCATTGCGAGGCCGTTTGCAATCTATGCCGATGAAAAGCTCGTCGGTTTCTGTATGTTCGCCTTCGATCCCGAGGAAGAGGATGAGGACGACCGCTACTGGCTCTGGCGTTTTATGATAGACAAAAACGAGCAGGGCAAGGGATACGGCCAGGCCGCCCTGCAGGAGATCATCAGGTATTTCAAGGAAAACGGCGCTGACCGTCTTTTCCTGTCCACCGAGCCGGAGAACGAGCTCGGTCTGCATATCTATCACAAGGCGGGTTTCCGCGAGACCGGAATGATCGACGGCGGCGAGGCCGTGCTGATGCGGATGCTCAAAGGCCCCAACCGAATCATCAAGAACATCTACGGCGTCGATGTGGATAATGCCATGCGCATCAGGGGCGGAAAGGGCTACGGCGTCAGCATCGCGGTTCAGGACGCAGACGGAGATTTCCTCACCTACTGCGCCGGCAGCGGCAGATACGGAGAAGACTTTCCGGTGAACCCGGATATGATATTCCAGGCGGGTTCCGTATCAAAACCCATGTTTGCGCTGACGCTTCTAAGATATGTTGACAAAGGCGTCATAGACATGGATGCGGATATCTCGGGCGTCGTTCCGGAATACGCAAAGAGTCCGCTGACATTTTCCGCCCTGCTCAGCCATACCGCGGGCTATAACCTGCACGGTTTTCCCGGATACCCTGCAAATCATGAGCCGCTTTCCTTGGAGGACGTGCTGAACGGAAAAGGCAATACGCCTAAACTGCGCAGAATACGCCCCTACGGCAAACAGCACATGTATTCCGGAGGCGGCATCACGCTGGCGCAGCTCGCTTTTGAGCGCATTACCGGCACGACCCTCCGCGAGGCCTTTCAAAAAGAGGTCGCCGAGCCTTTGGGTCTTAAACGCACCGGATTTTTCCAGCCGCTTGACGAAGAACTTGTCTCCAACGCCGCGTTCGGATGGAGACTTGCACAGAAAGAGGATCCCGCTCACGGTTATCACTATTATCCCGAGCAAGCCGCGGCAGGTCTTTGGACCACGCCAACGGAGCTTGTAAAAATCGGGCTTGAGCTGTCGAAGAGCTATCGCAAAGGCGGCCTTCTGAAGAAAAAGACAGCACGCCGCATGATGATGCCGGTTATGGATGACTACGGGCTTTGTCTTAACGTATGGGAATCGGAAGCGCGGAAAGACAGCGTTGCAGGCCACGGCGGAGAGAACTGGGGCTTTCTGACAAACTGGGTCTTCTCCCGCAAAAAAGATATCTGCGTTGCCGTGATGTACAACAATGTCACGAGAAGCGCTGACGAAGCGATGGATAAAATCGCATGCGAGATTTATAAAAACGCAAAAGAGTAAATACTCTCTTTAATAAACACCGACCGGTTGTTTTATGCAGCCGGCCGGTGTTTTCTTGCTCAAATCAATAACATATCATCATTGCCGCAAGGCAAAATTTCGTTTAACGGGTTTTATATATTGCAAATCCGAACGGAGCGAAGTTCAGCGTATCGCTGCCTGTCGTTTGCGCGCCGGATGAATAAATCACTTTCAATTCTTTTTCGGAAAGACTTTCGTTTATTTTTACCGTCGTTTCCGATTTGGAAAGATTTGCGATAAACAGAAGTTTTTCGTCTTTGAGACAGCGTTTGAACGCGATTACCGATTCGGGTCTGTCGTGAGCGATCCACTCTGTTTTTCCGGTTCCGAAAAGCCCGTTTTCCTTTCTTTCTCGGTTCAGCGTTTTAATGATTTCCTCTCTTCGCAGCGCCTGAGGCGTCGTTTTCAGCTTTTCTCTGGGAGTAGCGGAAAATATGCCGGGATAAAATCTGTTGGCGAACATATTGATTAACGTGTCGCAGCACAGCTCGTTGCCGCAGTATACCATAGGTATGCCGTCTATACAGTGGTTAAGAGCTGTCACGAGATCCATTCCGCGGTGGCCGATCAGCGTTTCTATGCGTTCGGGCCAGTCCGTTACGGTATCGTGATTATCCATATCGCGGAGGATCAGCGCGCCGGCAGGATACTTAGTGTTCGTCTCTTCCCAGATAACTTTCAGAGAAGAGGCGTCCGCAATTCCCGTAAAAATGTTATAAAGGCAGGCATGCCACGAAAAGCCGTATACGGCGTTGAAAGCCGAAAGGACTTTTTCCCCGTCGATTCCTTCGTCTATAAGAACGGCGTCCGGTTTTACCGCGCATATCCTTCTTTTCCCTTCCTCCCAGAAGCCGATGGGGACATTATCGCCCACGTCGCAGCGAAAACCGTCCGTGTCCATGACCGCCACGTAGTATACCATGTTGCTCCAGAGGTATTCTCTGAGGCCGGGACATGAGAAATCGAGCACGGGGAAATTCCACGGTCCGAGTATAAAGCTTCCGTCTGCGTTCTGTTTTGCGAATTCCGGGTGTATCTTCAGTATCGGCGCGTTCGGCCCGATATGAAGATAAACGATATCGAGTATGATGTGCATGCCGAGTCTGTGACATTCGCGGATGCACTCTTTAAGATCGTCCATAGTGCCGTATTCTTCGTCGACAGTGAAATAATCGTTCATGCGGTAGGGATTTTTCGGATTTCCCGTCTGCGAAGCTTTCTGTCTCGGACTTTGGTTCGTTTCGGAAATATCCGCTTCGAAAACGGGACATAAATAAACGGTGCTTATGCCGAGAGAAGCGAGGAACGGAAGCTCTTTTGTTACGGAAGAGATTGTTCCCTCCGCCGAAAAAGTGCGGGGGTTTATCTGATAAACGCTTCCGGAGGTCAGCCATTCGGGCGCCGCAATCGATTTCTGTATCATATAATTCTCCTTTTTTTGCGTTAAGTTTTTTCTCCGTTTTTTTATACCATTTCTGAGCCGTTTTGTCAAGTATAAAGCAATATTTTTCCGTTCATCGGGCGAAAAATGCCTTGAATTTAACGGGCAGGAAACTTTACGGTAAAAAAAGACATAGCCCGCCGGCATGGGGCTATGTCTTACAATACGGCGGAGCGCGGTTCCGCCGAAAAGGAATAAGCAGTGATTATATAGCTTAACCGTTATCCGTTTCTTTTTTTCGGTTCTCTTACACGCTGAAAAGAAGATCGCCGTATGTCGGGAAGGGGAGATATTCTCTTCCTGTCAGCGTTTCGGCTTCATCAGCCGCTTCGCGCAGCGTCTGCATTGCGGGAATTACCGTGTCTTTGTAGAAGAAAGAGCGTTCTTTTTTGTCGGTAATGCTTTTTGCTTCGCCGAGTTTTTCCGCAAGCGATTCCGTCGTCTCGTAAACGTTGGCGCAAAGCTCGGAAAGCCGTTTGAGTATCGCCTTTTCCGGATCCGGATTTATGCCGAGACTGTCCAGTTTGACCGCAACGAGCCTCGCAAGGTGTTCCTCGTATTTGAGTATGGACGGAATAATATCCTTTTTCGCCATTTCCGCCATCGTCTGAGCTTCGATTGAAACGGTTTTTATATAGTTTTCGTAAAGAATATCGCTTCTTGAATATATCTCTTCTTTTGTAAAGATGCGGTGCTTTGTGAAAAGCTCTATATTTTTATCTTCAATAAACGTTGCAATTGCTTCGGGTGTGGTTTTAATGTTTAAAAGACCGCGTTTTTCCGCTTCTTTTACCCATGCGTCGTCGTAGCCGTTGCCGTTGAAAATAATGCGCTTATGTTCGTGAATTGTTTTTCTGATAAGCGTGTTCAGAGCGGATGTGAAATCTTTTGCGTTTTCGAGATTGTCCGCAAACTGTTGAAGCTGTTCGGCGATAATGGTGTTAAGAATTATATTCGGACCGGAAATCGAGAGAGACGAGCCGAGCATACGGAACTCAAACTTGTTGCCCGTAAACGCAAACGGCGACGTTCTGTTTCTGTCCGTCGTGTCCTTCGGGAAATGCGGAAGAACGTGAACGCCTATTTCCATATCGGAGTTTTCTTTGTTGCTGTATCTGCTGCCGCTGTCTATCGCCTCGAGTATTTCGGTAAGCTCGTCGCCGAGGAATATGGAAATAATTGCGGGAGGCGCTTCGTTTGAGCCGAGACGGTGATCGTTGCCCGCGGAGGCGATTGAAAGACGGAGCAGATCCTGATATTCGTCAACCGCTTTTATTACGGAGCATAAAAACAGAAGAAACTGCGCGTTTTCATACGGCGATTTGCCCGGTTCAAGCAGATTTACGCCCGTATCGGTTGCTATGGACCAGTTGTTGTGTTTGCCGCTTCCGTTAACGCCCGCAAACGGTTTTTCGTGAAGAAGGCACTTCATGCCGTGGCGTTCGGCAACGTTTTTCAGAATTTCCATCGTAATCTGATTGTGGTCGGTTGCCGTGTTTGTATCGGTGAATATGGGCGCTATTTCGTGCTGCGCGGGAGCGGCTTCGTTATGCTCGGTTTTTGCGAGCACGCCGAGCTTCCAGAGCTCTCTGTCAAGCTCCTTCATAAAATCGGCAACTCTCGGCCGTATTGCGCCGAAGTAGTGGTCTCTCATTTCCTGACCTTTCGGCGGTCTTGCGCCGAAAAGCGTGCGTCCCGTGTAAATGAGGTCCTTGCGTTTGTTGAAAAGCTCCTTGTCAACGAGAAAATATTCCTGCTCCGCGCCGACGGTTGTAATTACCCTGTTTACCGAGGTGTTTCCGAAAAGACGGAGAATTCGCAGCGCCTGCGTGTTTAAAAGCTCCATTGAACGCAGAAGGGGCGTTTTTTTATCGAGCGCATGTCCTCCGTATGAGTAAAACGCGGTGGGAATACAGAGCGTGTTATCTTTTATAAACGCGTAGGACGTCGGGTCCCAGGCGGTGTAGCCTCTCGCTTCAAACGTTGCCCTGAGTCCGCCGGAAGGGAACGACGATGCGTCGGACTCGCCTTTTATAAGCTCTTTGCCCGAAAATTCCATTATAACAGTTCCGTCGCCTACGGGGGAGATAAAGCTGTCGTGTTTTTCTGCCGTAATACCCGTCATGGGCTGGAACCAGTGCGTGAAATGCGTTGCGCCCTTGGATACCGCCCAGTCCTTCATTGCGGCGGCAACGGCGTTTGCAACGGTAATATCAAGACTTTTGCCGCCTTTTACGGCTTTTTTCAGCGCGGTATATGTTTCTTCAGAAAGTTTTTCCTTCATTACCGCATCGTTGAATACGTAAGATCCGAAAATTTCAGTTACGTTCATAATAATTCCCTCTGTTATCCATCTTTTTCGGAAAGGATTCTGTTGATTTTTTCTCTTAATTCAAGCAGCCATCCGTTACTGCGCGGAAAACGGCTGAAAGTTATTTTTTCTTTAAGACCTGAATCGATGATTTCGAGCGTTTTTTCTCTGCCAATCTTTTTTTCGAGCGCTTCAAGCGCGCGCATGTCCTGAATACCGTCGAAAAACACCTCGAAACGCAGGGAGGACACGGGTTTTCCGTCGTTGCCCGGATAAACGATAAACGCGTCGCCCGAAGGATACGCCTCTTTTGCGTCGGTTACGTAATACGGATCTATCATTTCATAGGAAAGCACGGAATTCCAGAAATTGTATCCCCAGTGAAGAAATCCCTTTATCCCGAATTTGTAAAGCTGTATGCCGAGAATTCTGTTCTGAAGCGACGGCTGCGCAATAAACCTGTTTGAAACGTCTTTATACTGTCCGCAGCAGTAATAGCACCATAAATCCTTTACCCCGTTTTCAATAAACGGCTCTATATGGTTTGTGGAAGGGACGGGCGTTTTTACCGCTCCCGTTTCGTAAAAACGGTAAGACGAAAGAGCGTCTATCATATTAAACTCGTCGTCGGTGTATTTTCTTATCAGAGCGGCCGCGGCGTTGTATTTTTCGGGACTGTCCGCCGAAGGCTCGTCCGAAACGTGAAAATACACGCGGTCCGCCATATTTCTTTCTTTGAAAAAGGCGGTCAGAGCGGGAATGAGCTGAGAAAGAAAATTAACGTATTCCTCGCCGTAAGCGTCTGTTTCCCAACCGAAAATACGCTTTGTTTCGCCGTTTTCTTCGGCAATTATCTTCGGCGCGTTCGTTGCTCCCCACTGCGTATAAAGCGGAGCAAGCTCAAAATATTCTATTCCGTTTTGCTCCGCGGTGTTTAACCAGCGTATAAGTCTGTCAAAGCCGAAGGTGTAACTATCACCGTTTTTGTAAACGTCAAGCAGCTGAACGGTCGTTCTTTCCGAACCGACGGCGGTATCGAGCGCAGGCGTGAAAATAGGGGTAAGAATCATATTCATACCGTGATCCGCGGCGTTTTTCATATAATTCCCGATTATTTCCCAATGTTTTTCGGAAAAAGCGGCAACGGAATACCTGTCGCAAAGACAGTCGGCATGAAACCAGTTTGTATATATAAGAGACTGTTTTTCAAGCTCGGCATTGAGAATTCTGAGAGTAAAAACCGTTTCGCAAACCGATTCTTCGCCGTTTCTCAGTATAACTTTTATATGGTGCGTTGCGGGAAGCACGCCGCGCGCGTCAACGGTTACCCAGAGCACGGAAACACGGTTTTTGCTTACCGTAAATCCGCTTTTGCGTATTTCTTCGAGCACGTCTGGGAAAAGACCGGGTTTATCGGAAATGAGATATTCGTCGTGATCGTCGTAGCACGGAAGCATGGACGGAACGTATCCAACCTCTCTTACGGTTACTCCCGGAATTGTGGACGCCGTTTCAACGCTCAGACGCATCCTTCCGCTTTCGGGAAGCGTATACGCAATCTGATAACTGAAAATCTCGTTTTTCAGCGCTGTTGCCTCGGAATATTCTTCAAGCGAGTCAAACGCCGTATCGGGCATTACTTTTTCAAGAGACGAAGTGCATTTTGAAAGTATATTCATTGAATTATCCCTCACCGCTTTCCCGTTTTTTGCATATGTCAACTATAAATTCCGTTTCGGTTTCCGCGCACGGCAGGCGCATCGCTTTTTCGATTCTGTCTTTCGGCGTGCGGTAAAAATACGGAGTCATCGATATGAGATCGCAGAGCGAAGCGTTGTCAAGAGTAACCTTTTTTGAGATCTTTTTTGAAGATATAATCTCAAAAGCGTCGGAAAGCCCTGAATTTTCGTCGTTTTGCCTCGGCTCGCCGTATAAAATGCGTTTTATGCCCATAAGGTGGTCTTTGCCGGGAAAAACGTGTATAAAAACGCCGTCGGGGGCAAGAATACGCAGAAACTCCCTTTCATTTACCGGCGCAAATATATGCAAAAGAATATCCGCGGAACCGTCTTTTACGGGAACCGACGAGATATTCGCAACAAAAAACAGCGCTTTTCGGGAATCTTTCGCCGCATATCGAAGAGCTCTTTTTGAAAGATCGAAGCCGTAAAACGACGCCTCTGAAAACTCTTGCTGAAGTGCGTTTGTAAAATATCCCTCGCCGCAGCACGCGTCTATAACGGTGAAATGCGGATGAACGGATTCTTTAAGCGTGTCTTTCAGTCCGCAAAGAAGATGCGAATAATGACCTTTTGCAAGAAAGCGTTTTCTTGCGGACGCCATTTCGGCGCCGTCTCCCGCGCCGGCGGAACCGTTGAGAATAAGATTTACGCTTCCCTCTTTCGAACGGTCAAAAGAGTGTCCGTTTTTGCAGAAAGCGTTCTTTTCCGCAAATTGCAACGGGTAGCCGCATACGGGACAGATAATCGGACAGTCTGTCATACTCTGCCGAGCTTTTTAAGTTCGCGAACGTCAACGTCCGCAAAAACGGGTGTTAAAAATTCGTTTAAAAGACGCGAAACAAGGCGTTCGTGGTAAAAACCGGAAAGCTCTTCGGGACGGAAGTTTGTGCTTATTATCATAGGACTTGAGCTGTTTAAGCGCGAATTTACAACGTTGTATATTACGGACTCGGAAAACTGTGTTGCAAATTCCGAACCGAGGTCGTCTATAATGAGAAGATCGGCTTCAAAAAATCTGTCGGTATCTCCGTTTTTTGAGCCTTTTCCGAATTTTTCGGCTTCAAATTCGGATATCATATTCTGCGCGGTAACGTAGCAAACGTAATTGCCCTGTTCGGCGCACGCTTTTCCTATCGCGCAGGAAAGAAAGGTTTTTCCCGAACCGCTTCTGCCCATAAAAAGCAGATTTTCCTTCTTTTTAGCAAAATCGCGAACGTATTTTTTCGCGTAGCCGAGCGTCAGCTCCATTTTTTCGCGGTCTGCGGGGTTTTTGTAATATGAAAGACTGAAGGAATCGAACGTTTTGTTTTTGTAGTCCGAAGAAAGACCCGAACTGTCAAGAGTCAGCGCGGAAAGCTCTTTTTTGAAGCATTCGCAAAGCCCTTTTTCCGTATATCCCCTGTCTTTGCATTTTTCGCAGCGGGGACGGATATCGCACGCGTTTGAGGGAAGACCCGCATCGGAAAGAATTGCGGCTCTTTCTTTTTGAAGATCGAGACTCGTTTTGCGGAACGAATTGAACGCCTCTTCGCTTCTGTCTCCGCTGAAAGCAAAAGCCGTAAAGCGCGACATATTTTTCCTCAGCTCTTCGTCTATTTCTTTCAGTCTGGGAAGTTTTTCGTAAATCGAAGCAATTCTGCGCAGTTCCGATTCACGGAATTCGGCATTTTTCTCCTGAAGAACCCCGTCCGTTTTTTCAAACAGTTCATGCCTGCTCATCTTCGCCGTTCACCGCCTTTTTCATTATTTCCCATGTTTTGTCCACGGTTTTTTCCGTATCGGGAGATTGCGCGTAACCTTTCGTTTTTCCCTTTCTTGAGGGAGAAGGCTTTTTTGCGGACGCCTGCGAAGGATCCGTAATTCCTTCCGCCTTCCAAGAACGGAGTATTTTATCTATATACTGATATTTGTATGAACCTATGCTTTTTATCATGCTTTCGTATGCGGCAAGAATCATATCGTCCGAATATCCGAGCTCCGTGCGCCATGCAACGAATACTCTTTTCTCCTCTTCGCCGAGCGCTCTGTCCGTGATGCCGAGCAGTTTCGCGGTTTTTTTCGCGGCTTCGTTTTTTTCTTTTTCCGCGGCGAAAAACGCCTCTGCCTTTTCAAGCGTAACTATTCCTTCGTCAGCCCATATAACGGCGGTTTTTTCTATCTGGCGCATCGATTTTTTGCCGTTGTCCGCGCAGTACTGCAAAAGAACGGCGGCAACTTCGGGCGGAAGCCCGATCCAGTCAACGAGAGAAAGAACCGTATACGCGTCGGTGGTGTTGAGCGGACGCGCGAGCAGCTCCTCCGTTTTGTCGTAAAGGAATTTAACCGCGCTGTCTCCGCTTATTCTGTCTGCAACCTCGTCGGCGGAATACGGCTGAATATCCGAAGTTTTAAGCTGCGGGCGCGAAAGAGTGTATTTCTGTTTGGATCTGAAAAGAATGCCCTTTTCAACCCAGTAGTCAAACGCCGGGGCAAGATTGTCCTTTTCTATTCCCGTTGCCGCACAGATATCGGTTTCGAGAAACGATTTTGAAGGGTTACGCAAAAGAAACAGAATAAGTCTCAATGCGTCCTGAGGCGCTTTGAGATAACTGTCCGCTATTTCGTTGGGAACGGAAAACGTAGGGCTGTTCTCGAATATTACTGTCCTGTCCGGCATTCTGCTCACGGCTTTCTTTAAAATTGGGAATACTTATACCTTATAATTATAACAGAATAATGCCGTCAAGTCAATAGTTATAATAAATTTTCACAAACGCCCTGCCGCATAAAATTCTTACGTCCGTCTTGACTAAACCGATTTTAAATGTTATTATATAAAAAAAACGGATCGGAGTGGTAAATACGGAATACCCTGTTTTTTTTAAACGGAAGCGCATCGGTACGGTTGTCTTCAACGCCGTAATGCTTGCCGTTTCGCTTGCGGCTATGATATACAATATTATAAATGCGGGAGAATACGCCGTGTTTATAGTTACCTCCGCGGTGTTTGCGCTTACGCTTGTTTTCAATATTTTTCTTATTTGCGAAAAAACGTATGCAATTTATGAGGACAGGATAGTGTCTCTTTCGAAATTCCTTCCGAAAACGGAGATCAAAGCGTCCGAAATTGCCGGAGTAGACTACGCAAACGAGCTTCACGACACGCTTAAAATCAGTTACAACACCGACGAATTCGATCTCGTAAAAATATCGGGCGGCAGCGCGGCGTTTGCGGAGCTTGGCGAGGGAATGTGGACGGCGTATATTTCGAAAAGAGACGTAAACAGACCTCTTGCGGAAATAAAGCTGATTATTGAAAGCATGAAAAAGTAATTTTTTATAAATTCTTTCTCAAAACGGGAACTTTCACCGGCTTTTTCAGTCCAAATGCATATATTGACGGAAAAATCGGGGAAATTTCCGTTCATTTTTGCGGAAAATAACGGGTATCTATTGACAAATCGCAAAAATAATGTTATATTATAATATATGCGCTGAAAAAGCGCCCTTGAACACGCAGATCCAATTACACAGCTGAAAAATATTTATTACTCGAAAGGTGGTTCATTATGAAACACAGATTTCATAAGATTACTGCGTTACTCCTCGCAGCCGCAATGCTGGTTGCATTTCTGGCAGCGTGCGGAGAAGAACCGGTAGACCTTCAGTCGGTTTACAAATTCTCCGAAACAGCAGTAACTCTTAACGCAGGCGAAAACTACGCTCTGCTTATTTACGACGATACATACAGCGACAGATCGTATACCGCCGTATGGTCATCCAATAACCCTGCGGCAGTCTCCGTAGAACAGAGCGGATTTATCACGGCTCTTGCGGCAGGCACAGCCACGGTTACGGCAAACCTTCATTTTGACAAGGAAAACCAGGACGTAACCCTTAACTGCGCAATAACGGTTCTTGAAACGAACATCGCCGTTACGGGCGTATCCATAAACGCAATGGAACAGACCCTTGACGTAGGCGGCGTTACCGTTTTAACTCCGACCGTCCTTCCCGCAGACGCAACAAACAAAGCCGTCAGCTGGACCACTTCCGATCCGTCGGTTGCAATAGTTTCTTCCGGCGTTGTTACCGCTGTCGGCGCAGGTACCGCAATAGTAACCGCAGTTACCGATGACGGCGGCAAAACGGCAGACTGCATAATCACCGTAAACACTCCCGTAGATACGTTTGAAAGTCTTACGCTCAACAAAACGTCCGTATCCGTTGCGGTAGGCAAGACAACCTCGCTTACGGCTACAATCAAGCCTACGGGTATTGCAGCAGACATTATCTGGACGAGCGCGGACGAATCGATAGCAACCGTGCTTAACGGCACCATCACGGGCGTTAAAGCCGGTACCACAACGATTACCGCTACATTAAACGACAAGGTTACAAACAAAGTCGCAACATGTAAAGTAACCGTAACGTCCTCAACATCGTCAACGTCATCCGGTTCGTCTTCTTCCGGAAACTCCGGATCGTCTTCTTCCGGCAACTCCGGTTCTTCCGGTTCTTCTTCGGGCACATCCACTACCGTAAAGGCAACGAGCGTTAAATTCGACGTTCAGTCCATGACCGTTTACGTAGGCCAGAAAGGTCCGTGGAAATTCAACCCGACCGTTACCCCCGCAAACACAACCGAAAAAGGCACATGGACATCCAACAACCCGTCCGTTGCTGCGGTTGACTCAGAGGGTAACATCACAATCGGCGATATCGGTTCAAGCTATTTTGAAATGGCAACAATAACCTACACCGTCGGCTCCAAGTCGGCAAGCGGCGTTGTAGTTGTTATGGCTGCAAGCTCCAACCCGAATCCCGAAAACAACGAAACCGAAAATCAGCAGGGTGAAAACCAGACTCCTTCCGAAAACACAAATCCGAATGAGAATGAGCAGACACCTTCCGAAAATACCGAAACACAGACTCCGTCAACCGGCGAAAAAGCAGTTACTTCTCTTATTCTTGCAGAAGACACTGCAACAATCAACGTAGGTCAGGCATATGCGATTGAATTTGACGCATATCCGAAGGACGCTGTGGGAACTTACACCTGGTTAAGCGCAAACGAAGCGATTGCAACGGTTACCGCTTCCGGCGTAGTAACAGGTCAGGCGGTAGGTGAAACCACCGTAACCGTTACCGAAACGAAGTCCGGCATTTCTCAGACGTGCAAAGTAGTCGTTAAACTTAAAGAGGCCGAATCGGTAACGCTTTCCAACGCAAACGTAACGCTTCCGCTCGGTCAGACGTATACTCTTTACGCTACCGTAACTCCGGACGACACATCCGAAACATTAACCTGGACATCCCAGTATCCGGAAATTGTTTCCGTATCTCCTCTTGCGGACGGCAAATCCGCTCTTATCGCATCGCTGCAGAGCGGCACGGTAGTTATAACTGCAAGCACACCGAGCGGCAAGAAAGCAGAATGCACCGTAGCTTCCGGCGTAACCGGTTATGACTCGGGCGACGTAACACAGCAGGTTTCGTCTAAAATCAAGGTAAGCGTTGTAGTAATCGCAAGCGGAGACCTTGAACAGGGCAATGCATATTCCGCATACCTCACGTTCTCTCCCGCGCTTTCCACCGCGCAGCAGGCAACGCTTATGTATGCAATAAGCACTCAGGACAATACCGTAGCAATTACAAGAACATCGGCAAACGACTACACGAAAAACAGCTTCACAATCACCCCGACCGTCGCTGCGGGTTCCGCAACTCTGACGGGATTTGTAAGCTCTTCCGACGCATCATTGCAGTTTGAATACGAGCCGAAGACGGTTTCGATTCTTTCTCCCTCGGCGGATATAAAGACACCTATTAAATCTCTTACAATGAGTCCCACATCCCTGTCGCTTTACTCCAAAGCTACTTCGGTTATAGCCGTTACTCCCACACCGTCCAACAATGACGATGAATTAACATGGTTCTCTTCCAATGAGTCGGTAGCAAAAGTTGTAGGCAACAAGTTCAGCGCAACCGTTATCGCGGTAGGCGCGGGAACTGCCACTATCACAGCAAAAACACGCGGAAATCTTACCACAAACAAGGTAACCGCTACATGCAGAGTAACTGTAAGTGCAACCGGATCTGTTGATACAGGCAGAAGTGTTATCGGTGTAATGCAGGGCTCAACATATCAGCCTACAAATGCAGACATCGGAGCGACCGGTTCGTTTGCTATGAGTCCCACATGGACACCTGGCAGCGTGTTTGTTTCCGGCGGAACGGATAATTCATACGCACTGACCATTGACAAAAACGGTCTTATTACCATTGGCGACAATGTTCCCATCGGCACTACTCTTGCAACATCCGTAAGCTACGCCATTGCAAACGCAGGCACACTCGTTCAGAAAGACTTTACCATTATGGTAATTAACGCCAAGGCAACAGGATCAACCACCTCTGCTCCGACAGTAACGATGAATGTCTCCGTTGGCGACATCGGTGATTTCAGCAACTATCCCGGAACATACTATACCTCGGATAATCCTCAAGTTGTCAGAATTAATAATAGTACATGGTATGCGGAAAAAGCAGGTACCACAAGTATTCATATCTATGACAAAGATGGCGACGGCAAGGTTGAATTGATTACTGTTAAATTCGTAGTCGGCAACCCTGTTATCGAAAAAACGATTAATGTAGATGAACTCATTCAGATTGCGGATATTTCCGAATTAAGCGGAAAAACAATTAAGGGAATCTCTTCAAGCAGTAGCTCAAGAGTATCCGTTTCATCTGTTAACGGACAGTATGTTTTAAAGGGAGAATCAGGCGGTTCTGCCGATGTAACAGTTACTTTAGGCGATGATTCACAATATATTATCAGAGTAACTGTAAGATCTTCATCAAGTTCAGGAAGTTCAAGTTCAACAACCACCTCTCCAAAACTTTCCCTTAGTCCCTCTTCTTCTGTAAAAGGAGGAAGCGAGGTTAAAGCAACCCTGTCTAATTTAAACAGTATGCATCGGGATATTCTGTGGAAGATCACTGGTTCAGGTGCAACGTTTGAGGGAGGGGTAAAAGAGATCTCTTATTCTGCAACAGTATTGACAAAAGAAGAAGTAATTGTTTATACTGCTGATGTAACAGAGGAAACAGTAGTTAAAATTGAAGCATATTATAAAACTTCCGAATCTAAAATTGGTGAGATAACTCTTACAATCAAACCTCAGTCTTAATAGTCTAGAATAAAACGATATTAAACAACAGCAAAAATCGGGGAAGCGCTTACGGCGCTTCCCCTGTTTTTTATATTCGGTTTTCAGTCAATCTTTTTTCTTCTCACAAACGAGTAGGGCGGAACGTAGTCTTCATATTCGATGTATACGGGCATTTCGGCGTGCGGCGCGGAAAGAATAAACTCGCCGTTTTCATTATACATTCTGCCTATAGTAAACGTCTGATACGGTCTGCCGGGAGAGATTATTTCGCACGTTTCGCCTACCGAAAACTTGTTTCGCTGAGATACTTTTAGCAGTTTTTTTGCGGGATCGTATCTTTCAACCGTGGCTATAAGCTCATAGTCGCGGATATACGAAGATTCCTTGTAATTCTGTCCGTTCTGCGGTTTTCCGAAGTAAAATCCCTCGTAATATTCCCTGTGGCTTACCTTGCAGACCTCTTCATAGTAGCTTTCGAGGTTTTCGGAATACTTCATAATGTCCGTAAAGCAGTCGTCAACGGCTTTTCTGTATGCCGCGGTAACGGAAGCCACGTAAAACTCCGTTTTTACGCGACCTTCTATCTTAAAGCTGTTTATTCCGGCGCGGACAAGCTCGGGAATATGCGTTATCATGCATATATCGCGCGAATTCATTATATACGTTCCCGTGTCAGTCTCTTCAATCGGGAAATATTCGCCGGGACGCTTTTCTTCCGTAAGCGCGTATTTCCACCTGCACGGCTGAGCGCATTCGCCTCTGTTTGCGCTTCTGCCCGCCATGAAATCCGAAAGAAGACATCTGCCTGAATACGATACGCACATCGCGCCGTGAACGAAAGCTTCAAGTTCGAGATCGTCGGGAATGTTCTCTCTTATCCGCGATATTTCGTCAAGCGAAAGCTCTCTGCCAAGAACTATGCGTTTCGCGCCCGTTTCGTACCAGAATCTGCAGGACTCCGAGTTTACGGTTGACGCCTGTGTTGAAATATGTATTTCGAGGTTCGGCGCATATTTTTTTGTTAACATCAGAAGTCCGGGGTCGGTAACTATCACACCGTCTGCGCCCGCGTCCGCAACGCCTTTTATGTATTCGGGAAACATCTCCGTTTCGTCGTCGTGAGGGACTGCGTTGCACGCAACGTATACTTTTGCGCCTTTTGTATGCGCAAAATCAATGCCTGCCGCCATATCGCGCGGCGGAAAGTTTGCCGAGGCGGTTCTGAGCGAAAAATGCTCGCCGCCGATATAGACAGCGTCCGCGCCGTATAAAACGGCGTAAACGAGCTTTGAATAATCGCCTGCGGGGGATAAAATTTCGGGTTTTTTCATCTGAAATCTCCGTAAAAATCAGCCGCGTCCCTGAAAGAACGCGGCTTTTTTGCTATTTTATTATGCTGTCAAGCCACATTGAGGGTTTTTCTATACCCATTATCTTCACTACCGTTGCGGCAACGTTTGCAAGTCCGAAAGAACCGGGGGCGATTTCGTATTTTTCGTTTTTGTCGTAAACAATAAACGGAACGGGGTTTAAGGTGTGCGCCGTCTTCGGTTTCGGGGGCTGACCCTCTTTCTTTTTCTCGTACATTTCGTCCGCATTGCCGTGGTCTGCGGTAACAAGAAGCGTATAGCCCGCCTTGTCAACGGCTTCGATTATTCTCGCAAGGCAGATATCAACCGTTGCAACGGCAATCTGCGCCGCGGCGTAGTTTCCGGTATGTCCCACCATGTCGCCGTTCGGGAAATTGCAGCGGATAAAATCGTATTCGCCGCTTAAAATCACTTCGCAGAGTCTGTCGGTTATTTCTGCGGCTTTCATCCACGGCCTCTGTTCGAAAGGAACGATATCGGAAGGTATTTCTTCAAAAACTTCGAGTTTGTCGTTGAATTTCTCACTGCGGTTGCCGTTCCAGAAATATGTAACGTGGCCGTATTTCTGAGTTTCGGATATGGCGAACTGTTTTTTGCCGTGTTTTACGAGAAGCTCGGAGAGCGTGTGTTTGATGCTCGGCGGAGAAACGAGGTAGTTTTTGGGTATTTTAAGGTCGCCGTCGTATTCGAGCATGCCGGCATACATAACCTTGGGCGAACGGACTTTGTCAAATTTGTCAAACGTATCGCCGCCGTCAAAGGTTTTGCTTATCTCTATTGCTCTGTCGCCGCGGAAGTTGAAAAGCACGAAACTGTCACCGTCGTTTACGGTGCCTACGGGTTTGCCGTTATTTGCGATAACAAACGGGGGAATATCCTGGTCTATCGCGCCTGTTTCTGCCCTGAGCGTTTCGAGAGCTTTGGATGCGGACTCAAAATATCTGCCGTCTCCCAGAACGTGGGTATGCCAGCCCTTTTCAACCATTGCCCAGTTTGCCTCGTAGCGGTCCATTGTTATCTGCATACGTCCGCCGCCGGAAGCGATTTTTGCGTCGAAAGAGGAATCCGAAAGTTCGGAGAGCACTTTTTCAAGCTCGTCTATATACTGGGGAGCGGAAGTTGCGGGAACGTCACGTCCGTCAAGAAGAATATGAACTCTTACCGTTTTTACACCGTCCTCTTTTGCTCTGCGGATAAGCGCGAATAGGTGTTTTATGTTTGAATGTACGTTTCCGTCCGAAAGAAGACCGAGAAAATGCATTGCGCCGTTTTTGCAGAAAGAAACGAGGTTTTTCCATGTTTCGGATTCAAAAATCTTTCCGCTTTCTATGCTTTCGTTAACGAGTTTTGCGCCCTGCGAGTATATCTGGCCGCAGCCGAGAGCGTTGTGTCCAACCTCGCTGTTGCCCATATCGTCGTCGGAGGGAAGACCTACCGCCGTGCCGTGAGCCTTGATATCCACGTAGGGACACGTTGCTTTTAATCTGTCAAGAACGGGCGTATATGCGCTCATTACGGCGTTACCGTAATCGCTCGCATTTGTGCCTACGCCGTCCATTACAACAAGTACTGTTTTTTTCATCGCTTTTTCCTTATTCCTGATTCATTGATTTTTCGAGATTTGATTTGATATGACAAAGAAGCTCGTCAAGATTTACCGCTTTTTTGTTTTCTATTGTCGAAAGCGCCGCAAGAGATTTTGTCATAATGCCGCTTTCAACGGTTTTTATGCACGCATTTTCAAGTTTGTTTGCAAAATCGCAAAGCTCATTTATTCCGTCAAGCTCGCCGCGCTTTCTCAGTCCGCCCGTCCACGCAAAAATCGTTGCTATCGGGTTAGTGGACGTTTTTTCGCCGCGAAGATGAGCGTAATAATGGCGCTGGACGGTGCCGTGCGCCGCCTCATACTCAAAATTGCCGTCGGGCGAAACGAGCACGGACGTCATCATGGCAAGATCGCCGAAAGCCGTTGCAAGCATATCGGACATAACATCGCCGTCGTAATTTTTGCATGCCCAGATAAAACCGCCTTCGGAACGGATTACTCTTGCAACCGCGTCGTCAATGAGCGTGTAAAAATAGTCTTCAAGACCTGCCGCCCCGAATTTTTCGCGGTATTCGCCGTCGTAAATTTCCTGAAAAATATCCTTGAAGCGGTGATCGTAAGTTTTGGAAATGGTATCTTTTGCCGCAAACCAGATCGGCTGACGCGTAGAAAGCGCATAGTTAAAGCATGCGCGGGCAAAAGACGCTATGCTCGCGTCTGTATTGTGCATGCCCATAACAACGCCGTTTCCGTCAAATTCCTTTACGGTAAGGCGTTTTTCCTCGCCGTTTTTACCGGTTATGACAAGCTCGGCTTTCGATCCGGCTTCAACCTTTGACTCAACTGCGGAATATATATCGCCGTATGCGTGACGCGCAATCGTAATAGGCTTTTTCCATGTGGGAATATACGGTTTTATGCCGTTAATGAGTATCGGAGCGCGGAAAACCGTGCCGTCAAGAATCGCTCTGATCGTTCCGTTCGGGCTTTTCCACATCTTCTTTAATTTATACTCTTCAACGCGCTGCGCATTCGGAGTAATCGTTGCGCATTTTACCGCCACTCCGTATTTTTTCGTTGCGTTTGCGGCGTCAACGGTTACGCGGTCGTCCGTTTTGTCTCTGTTTTCAAGCCCGAGATCGTAATATTCGGTTTTAAGGTCGATATACGGGCAGAGAAGCTCGTCTTTCGTTTTCTGCCAGATAATCCGGGTCATTTCGTCGCCGTCCATCTCAACGAGCGGCGTTTTCATCTGTATTTTTTTCATAAATATCCTTTAAGGTCAGCTTCTCTTTGAAAGAACGTCTTTTTCGTAACGTTTTACTTCTTTGAGCCATTCCTCGCCTGCCGGTACGCCGGACTGATTGCAGAATTCCTCCCAGACGTATCCGAGCGGGAAATACTTGTATTCTTCGGTGAGGACGAGACGGGAGGTATAGTCGCCTTCAAGCTCCGCCTTTTTCAGCGCTTCCGTCGGTTCGAGAAGCGCGCTGAGAAGCGCTTTCTGAGTGCTTCTTACGCCGAGAACCCATGCCGCAACTCTGTTTATGCTTGCGTCAAAGTAGTCAAGCGCAATATTTACTCTGCCGGTAAGATCGTTTCTTACTATCTCCTGAGCAATCGCCCTGAGCTCGTCGTCAAAAATAACTACGTGGTCGCTGTCCCAGCGGACGGGGCGCGAAACGTGAAGCATAAGCTCGTCCGCAAAGAGAGCCATAGCGCTGATTTTTGCGGAAATAACCTCCGTCGGGTGGAAGTGACCCGAGTCGAGCGTTACCATTATTTCGGGATGTTTTGCGGCATAACCCATGAAAAATTCGTGGGAACCTACAACATAGCTTTCGCTGCCTATACCGAAAAGCTTGCTTTCAACGGAGTCTTTATTGTATTTCGGGTCGATTTTCTCTGCGAATATTCTGTCGAGAGCCTCCGCCATTCTTATTCTCGGCGAAAGCTTGTCTATCGGCGATTCCTTGCAGCCGTCGCACATCCAGAAGTTTGTATTGCATCTCTGACCAAGCTCTTTGCCGAAATATTCGGCTATTTTTCTGCAGCGGATACCGTGTTCGATCCAGAATTCGCGTATGCCTTTGTCGGGCGATGCAAGCGTAAAGCCGTCGTCGGAATATTTATGGCTGAAATAAGTGGGGTTGAAGTCAAGACCTATGCCGTTTTCCTTTGCAAAATCAATCCAGCCCGCAAAATGTTTCGGCTCAATTTCGTTTCTGTCTACGAATTTTCCGCCGTTTTCAAGGTAAATTGCGTGAAGGTTAAGCTTCTGCTTTTGGGGAATGAGCGAAAACGCCTCCGCAAGGTCCGCGCGAAGTTCGTCCGCGGTTCTCGCTTTTCCGGGATAATTGCCCGTTGTCTGAATTCCGCCGCCCGAGAGAGTGCTGCCTGTTTTTTCAAAGCCTCCTACGTCGTCTCCCTGCCAGCAGTGAAGCGAAATTTTGATTTTTTTGAGTTTTTCTATCGCAGCATCGGTATCAACGCCGATTGTTGCGTATTTTTCTTTGGCGAGAAGATAATTGCCCATTGTCTTTCCTCCGGTATCATGAATTTATTATTTTTCGGCAATATGCGCGAAGCGGACCGCCTATATTATAATATGTATGGAAGTTTTCCGCCACGCGGTGCGCGTCTTATAAAAAAAACGCCGTTTAACACAATAACATTTTAGCAAAATATATATAAAAAGTCAAGGGAAAATTTGCAATAATCCTTGACAATATTATGTTTATATGCTATAATGAATACGCCGAAAAGAGAAAGGGGGATGTTTATGGCTGAAAAGAAAGCGGAATTTCTTATGTTCAAGGGCAAGCCGCTCGTCCGTATGGGAAATATGATATACTACGGCAATCCCGGCGATAAATACGTTGTAATGCTTCAGATACTTTCAACGGAAGATTTCAACGGCTTCAACCTTGCGCGCAAAGTTTCCGTACAGTTGCAGCTGACAGACCCGGACGTTAAGGCCGTTGACCGTATAGTAAAACGTTCCGACAAAGTGGGACTGTATCAGGCAATGGTTATAGCCGATATATGGCTTGAAAGGGCTCTTTCGGAGGACTCTGCTGCGGAATAAACGGGATTTATTTGCAGTTTTTACATCTGTGTATAAAATCTTTACGTTGCAACCAACATTTTTGGTTATATTGACTAATAAAAAACTCTTGACAAATTTTAGCCAATATAGTAAAATGTTTATATAACCACTGATTATCTACGAATATGTAATCTTTCTTGACAAAGAAGAATTAGCATATTAAAATTAGAAAGGATGAATCATCAGTATGAAAAAATTCATTTCGATTATGTTGGTCCTTTTGCTGACCCTCGGTATTACGGTCGGATGCGCCGGCGGAGACAGCGGCGGTGTCAAGAATGGCGGCATAACAAGTAATGACCTTAAAGACAGCTCGGCAACACAGCAGCGTTGGCTCAGACTTCCCGATACTTCCACCAACGTTTGCAAACTCGTTATCAACCCCGACGAATATTCCGGCGGCAGCTCGGGCAACTTCAACAGACTGGCTCTTAACCTCGGTCTTCTTGATGACAATAAAGCAGTTACACAAACTCTCAACGATCTTATCTTCGTTGTTGAAAGCAAATCCGCAAACGGCGTAGGCGGAACTGAAGTTTTCGTTCCTATCTACGATCAGGATGCGGAAGACGTTAACACCCGTTACACCGTTAAGAAAATGACTCTTGACGTAGACGGCACAAAAGTAAGCGCAACGATCCCCGGCGGCGACGAATCGTCTACTCAGAACATCACCATGAGAGATAAGATCCCCGTTGACTTCCAGACAGATATAGTTGCCGTTGTAGACGTTATTTCCACAGCAGGCGCTAAATGGAAAGTTACCGGCGCTTCTCAGAAGCCGACTTACTCCATCCTCGCTCAGAACGATACGGACGCTACCGGACATTTCGCATTCAACCTCACCGAGATTCTTTCTCAGCAGGTTACCGAAGACGACGATATCTCCGTTATGACTCTCAACGTAACCCTGGCCGTTATCGGCGCAGGACCGCTCGTATTCGACAACTACAAAGTTCTCTCCATTGAAAGAGGATTCCAGTTTGCTGCAGCGGATGCTTCCACAACATGGTATCCCTACGGTATCGTTTCCACTCTTGAATACCCCAACGGCACAGCTGCTGAGGTTATGGACTACTTTGCAGGTTACAGAACCGTAGCAAGAAGAATTACCTTCACAAAAGACGGCTCCTT
Source organism: uncultured Clostridia bacterium (assembly GCA_947305805.1). Lineage (GTDB taxonomy): Bacteria > Bacillota > Clostridia > Oscillospirales > UBA644 > HGM12619. The sequence goes on from CAMZEM010000006.1 coordinate 39,894, forward strand.
CTATCTCGCAGGTAAAGTATACGGCAAACTCACATACGACGACAAGCAGAACCTTATGATAATCGAAGGCAACGGCTTCAATTACGTTGTATCTCCCAAGAGAAAACAGTACATCACATTCTACAACAGCGAAGCAGATATGCTCAGCCGTTCCAACGGAACTTCCGAGCCCACAGACTCCACTCAGTACTGGACTGTAGGCTGCGGCAGAATTGAAGTAGACACAGATCTTTACGTATCCGTTGCTCTCGACGCTACCGCTTCTGTTGAACAGCTCTGCGAAGAAGCTAAGGATGCCGTAGGCGCAGGCAAGACAGCAAAGAGAATTGAAGAAAACATCAAATACTGGGATAAATACCTTGCAGCTATCACAATCCCGTCCGATCTCATTCTCGCATCTGCACCCGAAAAAGACTAATCCGAACTGATCGAAATTAAATAAAATAAATTACTGCGGGAGAATATGTTTTCATATTCTCCCGTTCTTTATGTCTCTGAATCCGCAGATGCGTATACGGGTAAAAACGGTATATAAAACGGAAAACATCGAGCTTTTTGTATATTTTTGGTAATTATATACATTGGTGGCTTTGCAAATAAGTTAAATTATGTTGAAAATAACAGTTTACATTTTGTAAATGATATGGTATAATTATACAAATTCGGGTCCCGAACCGGGGTCTTTGGGAGATCAACGTCGGGCGGAATAAAAAAATCTATTTTTTAAAGCAGTACACGCAGGAAAGGCAGGAAAATTAAATGAACACACAGATCATCGCAATCGTCGCTCTCGTAGTATTTGCGGCAATTATGATAGTGATCGGCATTTTCACGTCCAGGAAATCGTCTACCTTGGACGGATTTTTATTGGGCGGACGCAAAATCGGCGCATGGCTTACGGCTTTTTCATACGGCACAACTTACTTTTCCGCCGTTATTTTTATCGGTTATGCAGGTAAAAACGGCTGGGACGTAGGTTTTTCGGCTATGTGGATAGGCATAGGCAACGCGCTTATCGGAGCGCTTGCGGCATGGATAGTGCTTGCGAAAAGAACGAGAAAAATGACGCGCAAACTCAACGCGCGCACAATGCCGGAATTTTTCAGCGCACGCTACGAAAGCCGCGGAATGAAGATATACTCTGCAATTATAATCTTTATATTCCTCGTACCCTACGCCGCAACGGTTTATAAAGGTCTAGGCTCGCTTTTCGGCTCAATCTTCCCGAATGATATTCTGGGCATGTCGCCCACAACCGTATGCATGATAATCGTTGCGGTTCTCGCTGCGGCATACCTCGTGCTCGGCGGATATATCGCTTCGGCAATAAGCAATCTCATTCAGGGCATAATAATGATAGCGGGCGTTATAATAATGTGCGTTGCGCTCGTAAATCATCCGAACGTAGGCGGAATAGGCAACGCAATATCAAAGCTTGGCGAAATGAACCCCACGCTTACAAGCGTTTTCGGCGGAGCAAACGCAAAGTTTTTGCTCTGGAATATTCTTTTAACAAGCTTCGGAACATGGGGACTTCCCCAGATGGTCCATAAATACTACGCCATCAAAGACGAAAACGAAATAAAGAAAGGATCTGTTATTTCAACGATTTTCTGTCTTGTTATCGGCTGCGGTGCATACTTTGCGGGATCTCTCGGCAGATTTTTTGTTGAACAGAACGCCTCCGGCGCGCCCGATCTTGCGGGCGGATACGACAGTGTTGTGCCCTCAATGCTCAATACCGCGTTTTCGTCATCGGTGCTTGGAAATATTCTTTTAAGCGTAATTCTTCTTTGCGTTCTTTCGTCTTCAATGTCCACTCTGTCGTCAGTTGTTTTAACGTCCTCCACGTCAAT